>NC_002578.1:1200000-1564906 GCF_000195915.1 Thermoplasma acidophilum DSM 1728
GACGAGAAGAATTCTGATCTCTTTCCCTTCTTCATGAGCGGATTGATAGCCGATAAGCAGGATCTGGGCGGCATATCAGGGATGAACCTGAAACTCGTCGATTCCTACGGGGAAAAATTCAGAAAGGATCACGCCTCAATCTTGAAGGTACGACACTCAAAGATTCACTTACATACTCCACCGATCCATTCTTCAAGGATATAACAGGATTCCCGGACAGGGCAGAATCTTTCCTCAGAACTGTTGGAATAGACCCCGATAAAAAACAGCAGGATCTTTCGGAAGACGAAAAGCGGCTTCTTGCAAACGCCCTCGGACTGAAGTTGCTTGAGCAGAAGGCCGGTTTCGAGGCTCTATCATACATTGAAGCTGATCTTTACTATTTCGATTTCGGTTATTCATCCAAGATGCTTTCTTCGATCATTGATGGAAATGGAAAGATGGGCAAGAATTCGGTTCCTGTGGCATATTTTCTTGGATTTGAGAACTTAAAGCAGGAGATGGAGACAAACTGGAAGCTATTCAAGACCAAGATAATCGATTATACCTACAGATCATTGGGAGAGATGTTTTCCACTCCCCATATATCTTATTTTTATGCGCCAGAATCAGAGATGGCTGGTGCCATATCGGGCATTCTCATGTTATATCTGGCAGATCAGACAAAACCGGTCATAGGCTTCAGCGTCGGTAAGGACGAGACAAAGGTGTCTTCACGCGGAACGAGGAAGCTTGTCAGCAGAGGCCTTAACCTTTCACTGGTTATGCGTGATGCCAGCGCAGCTGTAGGCGGATCAGGTGGTGGGCATGACATCGCTGCTGGAGCCGTGATTCCAAAGGGGAAGGAGATACAGTTCCTGGAAACCGCAGAGAAGATCATTGAAACGCAGATAGGCAAGGTGCAAGCGAAAGCAAGGTAGAAATATTATTGTTAAAAATTTATATATAAATTTTACCGAAAAAAATTTAAATGATGATTCGATAATTATATGAATGCCAAGGGTTGGTATAATAACGTCAGATTTCAAATTCTACCATGATGTTATAAAGCAACTTAGGTTATGGAAGATCCCTTTCGTAAGCCTCGATCTCAAGGGAAACATTCCTGATGACGTTGTTGTCATCCTGAGCTCAATCAGGGACGATATTGATCTTCCAGATCAGGTTAAGGCACAGGATGGTTTAGACGGGATTAGACGCGCCATCCCACGCCTTCTCAACAAGACCATGTTCAAGGATCTGACCATCGGCATAGATCCTGGGCCGAAGCCCGGAATTGCAGTTTTTGGTGACGACGTCCTTCTTGAAGCATTTGAATGCCCGACAGTGTTCTCTGTAAGAAAATTCGTAGATTCAATAAGCATGAGTTACAGCTACGAGAACATCACGATAAAGATAGGAAACGGAGATAGACCGAATCGTGATATAATAATGAACAGGCTGTCAGATGTTGATATTTCGATAGAGGTCGTGAACGAGAAAAATACCAGTACTCCGCATAAGATACACGACAATGCCCTCTCAGCGGCCAGAATAGCTCAGATAAATGGGCTCTACCCCATCAAGAGGATACCGGTCAAATTCAGCAGAAAGAACGTTTATGAGAAGGAATTTGTGACCTTGAAGAATGTCATAGAAAACGCAGCCGGAACAGAAGGGAGAAGCTCAAACAGCACATGAACGTACCTGTTGCAGGAATATAAACAACCAACAGGACTCGCGTATCCAACTGTTTTGAGAAATCTATATTTTTAAAAATGATCGCTTGTTTGATGGGTATTAAAAATGGTCACTTCTTCGCTTTTTTCCATTTTGGTTGGTTCCTGCCCCTGTTGGAACCGAGTACCATGATCACCATGAAGACCAGTACCACGGCAAATACGTAGTATATCCAGTTATAGTTTGGAGGAGTTCCATAGTAGAATTTTGTGCTTATTGAATTTGCGTTTCCGTCTATCTTTATATTGGCATTGTTAATGGTTACGGTCAGAGTGTGCGATCCATGACCGAGGTTTGGATTGATATAGGTTGCATTGACCTCGACGGTAGAACCAGGCATTATCTTGGGTACTGTTTTCTGCAAAACCGGTGTTCCGTCTACGTAAAATGTGGCTGTAACGTCATACACAGGGTATGATGTCGGGTTGCTGAGAAAAACATGGAAGTATATTGGAGAAATTACCGAGACCGTTATCATCTCCGAATAGTTATACTGGACACCATCAAAATAGGCGGAAGTTACTATGTAGAGATAGAGCGTTTGCGGTGTTTCAGGGGCGGTTATAGTTGCGGTATAGTTATATTTGCTTGCATAGTACTGGTGTATCGTATTTGTAGGGCTCAATCCCGTGAGATTGGTACCTGCAATGTATATGGTGAAATTGTAATTGCTGAAACCGGCACTGCTTGTTATGGTTATGTTAAACTGCTGCCCTGTGCCCACATCTGATGGGTAACTTACCTGGGATGAATAAAAAGGAGCCGTCTGTGCATTCGCAATTGGGCCCGCCAGTAAGATCGCCGCCAATGCGAACAGAATGGGTATGGTAAAGTATTTGTTCATCTCCTGCGCCTCCCTCTGTATGCCGATACACTTAATCCGACCACGATGGTGACTGCTATCAGTATCAGGCCTATGATCAGGCTCAGATATGGATTCGCTGTGTAATCATTTATAACGCCATTTCCACTTGCTACCACGCTTGCCTTGGATAGCTGCGGATACGCACCAGTCAGTGTGATACTGTAAGACGATCCGTATCCTGTAACGTTCACGCTGACGGACACCTGTGGAGCAGGGGTGGTGGTTGTGGGTATCAGGGTTATGTTAACGACCTTAGAAGAGAACGCCGGGACGAACACTGCCGATGGATAGCTGACATTGTAGTCCAGAAGCGATATGTTGCCAATTTCCGATTTCGATATGATCAGATTCACGGTTATATTTGAATTTCCGGTATTGTTTATTATTACAGGAAGCTCAAGATAAGTACCGTTTATAGAGCTGATTCCTGCTGTTGCAGTGAATGACGTAACCGCCGGGAAGTTTGCGTACAGATACTTTGTTGTATTGCCACCATTATAACTTATATTGACGGGAATCGCAACCTGACCTGAGTTCATAGTCTTCAACGGCGTTATGTTGAC
This sequence comes from Thermoplasma acidophilum DSM 1728, assembly GCF_000195915.1. GTDB lineage: Archaea > Thermoplasmatota > Thermoplasmata > Thermoplasmatales > Thermoplasmataceae > Thermoplasma > Thermoplasma acidophilum. The sequence goes on from NC_002578.1 coordinate 1,203,148, forward strand.
GGATATGTTTTCCTCCTGGCCAGGCATGAGTTCGATCTTTCCATTGGTCATGTCCTTTCCAGCAAATATCATGAGGAAACTTGTGGAATTTCCAGATAGCAAAGTTATGTTCACCTCCGAGTTTCCGGTGTTCATTATAGTAAAGTTATAGGTAAGCGGATAGTATTTCACGGTACCATTATCAACACTGTATTCGAACGTTTCAACCTTAGATATCTGTGTCATTGAAAATGAATATACCTTTTCCTTCTGAAGGTTCAGATTCACATACGAAAGTGCATTCACGTATATCGTCGATGAGCTAGCAAACGTTATGCTCACGCTTTCAGTTGGAAAGATTTCGGTGCTTGTTATCTGCGAAGAGAACGTGTAATTCCCTATCGGCAGGTAAACATATGAAGCAGAGCTGTTGACTATAATGTATGCATTGCCAGACGTTATGGTAACATTCAGGTATTTCTGAACTCCATCCACGGCGGTCATCATGTAGACCCTGTAAGTGCCGGTCATGCTGGCATTGTATTCCTTATAAGTGGCAAACGGAGCGATTGATATGTATCCAAAATATCCATTGGAATGAGTCCTGCTCAAGGCGTACACAGTGTAATCTCTAATTGGAACTATGAATTTAGCCACGCCTGTACCGTTTGCATTTGAAACTTTATAGACTGATCCGTTATAATAAAGATATACTGTGGAATACGGGGTACCTGTGTTCACCTTAAGATCCGCAAATGCCTGTGTGACCGTAAGATTCAGGGTTTCGTTGAGATTTGAACTGAGCGTCACATTGGCAGCGCCGTTTGAATAGAAGGAACCGGTGGAATTTGAGAAGCTACCGTTGAAGGATATCTCATACCGTCCTGCCGGCAACACATAGTGCGCCAGCCCCGAGAGCATGTACCCATTTCCCTCTATTCTGTATATCCCGGATATGCCCATGTTATTGGTGAGATTGAGCTGGTATCCGTGCTCTGTTGATATGTTTGTTATTTCCATGTTTCTGGATATATTGATGGCTGAGAGTGAGTAGTTTGATCCGCTATAGTAATACAACTCGTATGTCCCAACAGGGATGACACCAAATTTCAACATTGAACCGCTGGCTGTGAAGAGGTACACATTAGAAATAGAGCTAGAAACGTTGGCATATATTCCCACAGGGAGTGATATCGACTTCGAGGCAAGTATCGGGTAATTTCCATACTTAATGATGTTCGTGGAGTTTTGGAAAACCACGCCATATACTCCCGGAAGTACAGAACCAACTATGATCCCATTCGACATGGAAAGCTTGTAATCGTATGTGCCCTGAAGAACCGCATAACCACTGAAAACCGCTAGACGAGATGAATTATAGAGCGTTATCGTCACGGGCACATTCATGGGAGTTAAGCCTATCGTCATTGCGGATGATATATTGGTCAAAGTATAATTATAAAAGTCTGGTGAGATTATTTCAATCTTCGGGCTTCCTATGTTTGGAGCATATACTATGTCAGTATAACCGGAAGGATTGATCGGGACAGCCTCAACAGGAATACCATACGAATATAGCATTATATAACCGTCCTTTACTGAATAGTTGCTGCTGTACGATGAACTTATCCCTGCATTATAGAGTACAAATCCAGACATGGTTGAATTCACCAGATGCATCTGATATGAAACGCTCTTCGTCAATGGCAATTTGAGGATGGAAGAGTAACTTCTTCCTGCTATTGTACTAGCTGAATATATTGTGTAATAGCCTGATGGCAGGCTCAGGCTGAACTGGGAACTGCCGCTGTATGTATAGTAAATAAATGAGCTTCCTGAAACTATGGAATAATAGCCAGAGCTTACCGAGATATTTGTTATATTGGACTCCAGTGAAACCGTTGCCGCTGGAACGCCTGATATATTAATATCAGTATTGGAAGTCAGAGTATAGGTTTTGAGGAACGCATATCCCTGGCCCACGCCATATACTGTATAGGTGCCTGCAGGCACTATTACGCTAAAAACACCTCCCGTGGTATTTACAGACGCTGTCACATTGCCATAATTCCCTTCAGATAGGAACTTTATCATGGATATGTTAGATGCTGTGCCTGAAACTCTTACTGCTTTATAAACGGGTAAAGAGACATTGACGAAGGAATTCCAGCCAGGCAGATACTCGTCAATGCTATCCGTGGTTGCGTTTGATGATCTAGCGGATATGGTATAGTTTCCAGATGGTAAATAGATCAAATAATGCCCATTTTTATAAGAGGTATTGCTATAAGCGGTGCCGTTAACATATATCGAGAAGCCGCTCAGATTAACCTGACCAAGTGACAATGCTAGATTGATTGTGTTCATTGGTACGTAGGCATTGTAAACGTAAGAACCACCTATGGAAGTGTTGGCCGTGAGAATGTTTCTATAATAATGGCCATTTATTATAGCCGATAAAGAGTAATCATATGGAGGTAAGCTTGCAAAGTCATAGTAACCATTAACCACATTTGTGCTTACCGTGTAATTGTATGTGGAATTATAAAGTATAACAGTTCCGCTATTGACCTGAACTGTGGAAGTGGTGTTGTACGATGTTCTGTATTTATATCCAAGATTACCGCTTATACTTGTATTCTTGATAACAAAATTGTGACTTAAATAATAATCCGGCAGACCAGTAGTGAGATTAAACGAAGTAGATATGTGCTCTGCCTGAGCCTGTGAAATGTCAACTTTCCAGTAAGATATGACATTCGAGCCTATCAGGGTAAGTGGATCTATTTCGCCTGTACTTATCACCACGGTATCATTACCCGGTAAACCTATCAGATTGAAGTAACCGGATGAGTTGGTTAGAACCTGCTGGTGCGGTATTCCATACTGGTCAAAAATGGTGACGTAAACACCACCAACGCCGTTACCAGATTCTGTAGTAACCCTTCCGCTTATGTATGCGCCGGGATAATAGGCCACTATGGGATCTGCACCGCTGTATATTTCAGATAATGGAGGAAGAAGCTGGGCCTTTCCCTTTCCCTCAGACGTCAGCGTATATGCCTCCTGTATAGGGACTATCTTCCATGCGCTTGGATGCGCAGTAGTGTTGTTATACGGATTGTATGGAACGCCGAGGTAAACGAGCTCAAAATTGCTCATATTCCAGGCAGGCATTATTTCATACTGTCCAACACCATACGAGATACCCGGAATTCCGTTTGTCTGACCCACTGCAGAAGGCGGATATCCTACAAGGAATCTGTATATCGATGTGTTGTAAAATGCCGGTGTGTATGTGATATTGAATCCAACAGGGGTAACGTCCGTTGGGAGCTGATTAAGGGGATATGTTCCCTGATCTGTGGATGCGTAGATCTGGTAATAAGTGTAAGGAACTATCTCGCCATCATAGGTATACGTGGCCTGATCTGTAAGATAAGCTGGTGCGTAGAATATGCCAGGATTGTCTCCAGAAAATGGGAACAGATTGTGATCTATCTGTATGTACTGTATGGAATAACCCGTAACATCTTCCAGCGCAGTGTATAGGCTATTGAGCGTACTGAGACTGAAAGAACTTGCAAGGTAACCCCTCAGAAATCCATAGTAGATGTTGTCTGCTGTAGAGGAATTTATAAAATTACCGTAGATCGTTGTGTTTGAAAGAACAGTTGAGGTGAACGATGCCGGATCCGTATAGGCGCGATATATAGTGCTGGCAGCCTGAGGCCCTAGATACTGGGTCAGAGTGCTATTAATAGGAACAAATGTATGGTAGTTAACCTCATAACCCTTTATCAATCTGGCTATCATCACACCGAGTATCTGGCTCTGGTTTCCCGCAAGCAGGATCTGACCTGCAGGAACATAACCCTGCTGGAAGTCATCGGCAACTGTTGGGTGCTGACCTTCGAGCACCTCCTGAAAACCGTAGTCCCACCAGTCAACATATGCTGGCCGCTCATCTATTGGCACGTTAGTGTTCTGTGTTGCCAGCCAGGCAAAAGATTGCGCTATGGGCTGAGATGAATTGGCTATGTAAAAACCTGATGAACCGAAATACTCGGCATTGCTCGAGTTGTTGGCCCTAAGGAATGCAGGAAGCTCGTGGTATATCTGTGCGTTCACAGTGGAAGCGCTGTTCTCTGGAATGGCGGCATTAACCATTCCTATACCAGACGGGATAACAAGGACCAGGACAAGTATAACCGCAAAGCTTGCATGAACCCAGTTGATATTTCCTTTGAGGGTTTTCTTGAGAGTAGCGCTGCCAAGGTTTCTCTTTCTGACCTCTGTCAGCTTTGCCATATCAATGAAGTATATCAACACAGCTCCGCCAAGAATACCGTATGCGGGGGCCGCAGTTATGTTGAACCTTGCGGCTTCGAAGCTCATATATATCGAAACTATAGAGAAGACGAGAATAAACATCAGGGTTTCGCTTCTCTCTTTTACGTATTTGTATAAAACGTATACAATTCCGCTCATCCCAAGCACGAACTGCGCAACACCGAAGCTACTTATATACTCGCCGAGAGGTAGCGGTGCAGCCTCCGCAATAGTGGTGTATACTCTGGTCTTTATGAAGTAGCCCTCTCCTGAAATGAGGGTATGCATGGTAGATGGCTCAAGCTTCAGCAGCACAAAGAAGCCAGCCAGGGAGACCACAATCGTCAGCGGGACCGTTATTATCCATGGCTTTCTCCCTATTATGTTTATTAGAAGCAGGAAAGCAATACCCAGAACTGCCATTTCGGCTTCTGGTGCGAACCAGCCTGGGAGAAGGCCAGATCCATAATAGTAATAGGCACCCATTAGGAAACCAAGTAACATAGACAGTGTGGTTAGGTATGTTAAATAGCCAGTGGGTCTTCTCGTTAGAAGGTTAATTACCGCCTGTACAACCACGTATATTAGCACAATCACCTGTATGTAGGCGTATCCCTGCCATGACAGCATCAGACCACCAAGGGATGCGCCCGCAAGAAGAGCATATATCGTGGCCTTTCTATTCCTTGAATAATAAGAAAGGATGGATGGAATATAGGATTTTACATTAGCTAGCCTGCTGATAAACAGGTCTTTCTTTGCATTCTTCAACGCCATCTCGAAGAAGTATATGGTCAGAAAGGCAAATAGAAGTTCAGGAGTGTGCATTCTTCCGTCCGTCAGAATGCCCGCAGATAGATTCCCGGGCATGAGTGCATACAGGAATGCTGCCAGTATACCCGCCTTCTTGCCGAATGCCTCCTTTGCCATCAGGTAAACTGGGATTATCAGTAGGGCCCCGAATACCGCATCAAATTCTGCAAATGCGTAGTATGCAGCCTTGTACACACCGAATATTGGGGAGAGTATAGTCGCCACGAACGCAATCATCCAGTGGAAAAATGGCGGTCTTGGGTTACCGGAGCCAACTGGATAATTAAGGAACAGCTCATGCAGGAGCTGAGTGTGATATGTCAATATGTATTGTATTATATAATAATTGAAATACGGATCACTGCCACCCGAGTTATTAAGAAACGGGTATGCAAAAGCCTGCGACCAGGAGAAGAAGTTAGCCATGAAGAGATAAAAGACAAAGATAATTCCCAGTATCACCTCTGTCTCATACCTCTTGAAAATCGCTGTAAGGTCAAATTTGTTCTCGTTTCTTTCCACAGTTTCAAACATATAGCGAAACCTCTAATCAAATCTCCATATAAAAAACTGATCGGTTGCGATATTCTGCATCCCCGCACAAATGAATGATGGATTAATCAGTGCTAGGAATAAAGAAGGCCAGATTGGACCTGATTTAAATTTGCAAACGTAGGCTTATTTGCCTGACATAATATAAATAATGAAGTTCACCATTCAATGCCTGTTGATAAGGGCGAAATTGTATCTGGATGAATATCAATACAGGATACTGAAACCAGACGCTGAGGGATATTATGGGAAAGCTGAGGTTTCGCTGATACACGGCAATGATGGTTTTTACATTTATATAGAAGCACCTGATACAGGATCGCTGAGAACTTCACTGTCCTCAATCGCTAGATTAATTCATGTAATATATGGTGTGGAGGGATTGATCAATGGTTGAACCAAACATAAGCGCTTATCTGCAGAATCAGCTGCGACAGGCGCAGGAATTGGAGGAGAATATAGAAAAATTGGCCACTCAGAGATACCAGCTTGATCTTAGCCTTAAGGAGATGCAGAAAACGCTGGATGAACTGAACAAACTTGATGATAATACGCCGATATACCGTACAGTTGGATCCATTCTCTATAGGGTTCAGGACAAGAAAAAGCTCGTTGATGAACTGGATGAACAGATAGAACTGACCAAAATAAGATTATCCACCCTGGAGAAACAACAGAAGTCACTTGAGGAAAAGTACAAGGAACTTCAAAACGCAATACGCGACCGTTATAATCAGGAAAATAAGAAAGGTGCCACCAGTTGATAGACTTCCTGGATGTCCAGAAAGAAACCCCGAGGATCAGGATAGCTATAGATAGAGTCGGGGTTAAAAATATAAAATTTCCATTAAAAATTCACGATGATTTTGCTTTTCTCACACTGAATCTCTTTGTTGATGTACCCGCAGACAGAAAGGGCGCCGATATGTCTAGGGCCGTGGAATCCATACAGAAGGTTATCAATGCCGGATCGTACGGTGAAAGAATTGGGGACATAGGGATAGCAATATGTGATGAGGCGCTTTCAAGGTTCAATTATTCTGAAAAAGCCCAGTGTGAGGTTAACATCCAATATTACAGAAGATCTGGAGAACGCTATCTTGAATATCGGATGTACGTTGAAACAGCAAAGGATCGCAAGCAGATAATGAAAAACGAGATAGGCATTTCATACGTGACCATGACCGCATGCCCATGTGCAATGGAAACTACCAGGGCGCTGATAAGCATGGATAATCCGGATATATCCGATGCCATATCCGCCATACCTACGATAACGCATAATCAGAGGAATGTGACGAAGTTAACCGTTGATAACAGAAGCAAGATGATAACGGTCTGGGATCTTGCCGATGTCATGGAGAGAGTTCAGGGGAAGCCTCTTGATTCTCTACTTAAGAGGGTAGAAGAAGGGCGCCTGGTCTATAGTGCGCACAGGAATCCAAAGTTCGTTGAGGACGTGGTGAGAGAAATAGCCTATGAGGCGGCACGTGTTCTTGGAGTTCCTGACGAAGCAACGATAAAGGTTTCATCCGAGAGCGATGAAAGCATACATCCTCACAACGCCTATGCAGAGATAGATACAACTGCAGGTGAACTTAGAAAACTTCACCTGCATTGATATTTAACGGTGTTTCTGCTAAAATCTTTCTCCAATTAGCTCCATTATCTTTTTTCTCACCATGGATGAGCTGTTCAGATTGCCATCGTATTTTGATATTCTGACTATACGTGAATTCACGCCTATCTGATCAAGCTTTCTTTTCAGGTCTGCCTCATCGAACTTCTGATCGTAACCCAATGTTATTATGTCTGGCATAACTTCAACCACGGTCTTCATCATATCATCCTCATGGCCCAGTATAGCACGATCAACAGGCTTCAGTTCAGAGACAAGTTTCAACCTTGAGTTTTCATCAAATATTGGTACCTTGCCATTCTTCCTAGCTGTGGAATCCCTAGCAACTACCACAACCAATTCATCCCCCAGCTTTTTAGATTCTCTGAGATAATGAATATGACCAAGATGAATGATATCGAAGACGCCCGTGGCCATTACCCTAACCATCAGGGCGCTATTTTAAGATTCTAGATAAACGTTTCACCACTGCTTTTCCCATAATCAACCAAAGGAGAGATTAGATAGCTTTACCTGAAATACGCCTATATGCCAATTCGCCATCCCATAGAAGAATGATACTAAGAAGGTACAGGAGTACGGATCTTGACAGCATAGCTGATCTGGAGAAAAGGGCTTTCACAGTTGGCCCCTATTCCAGGCGATATTTGAAACGCGTGCTGGAAGATGCTGAGGCCATAAGCATCGTTGCGCAGATCGATTCCAAAATAGCAGGCTATTTGGTTGCCCTGCCAGCAGAAGGACATTCAATAGATATAGAGAGCATCGCAACAGATCCTGAATTCAGGAGATCCGGAATCGCAACCAGGATGATCGTGATGCTCAAACAGATAGCGTGCGAAAGATATGAGAGCATCATACTCGAAGTCAGGGAAAAAAATGATGACGCAATATCACTCTATCGCAAGATGGGGTTTGAGATCACGGAATTCCTGAATGGATACTACCAGGAATCATATCTCGGATCCAGGAATGCCTATAGAATGAGGTTGATGTGCAGATGAAAAATATGAAATTGCCTTTACTCAAAATCGCCATTTTTTTCCATTTCATTGTAAACCTTGGCAATTTTTCTGGCCGTTTCTGATAGATCGTCAAAAGAGACATTTAGCCTTCCCCACTTGAAGGGTTTATCGCACCATCTTGGGATCACATGCACATGGAAGTGCATCACCCTCTGGTTGGCGCACCATCCGTTGTTCTGGCCTATATTGATTCCGTCCGCACCCATTGCTTTCATAACCGCTTTCGCGACCCTTTTTGCCATGAGCTGGACCTCAATGTAGTACCTGCTGTCGATATCGAATATGTTTTCAAAATGTTCCTTCGGTATGACCAGGATATGCCCTGGTTCAACTGGAGCATTATCCATGAATGAAATGACCATATCATTTTCAGCCACTATCGCCGCATTCCTCTTTGTTATTATCTCATTGCAGAAAACACATGAACTATCCAATACCATCCTGAAATCCCTCCGATCTCTCTTTCTTCCTTGCCTATGACTGCCAATGCAACTTTTTGCCCCTGCAGCATTCACTATATGCGAATACTGTTTTTCGACCTTTGATTCCCGAATGACCCGTGCAACGTCAATGGATTTGTCTTTTAATATGTTTGCTGTTGCGCAAGAATACATCCCTTAACTATAGCCAAGCAGCAGCGGGCGTTTCAGATGGATATAACTAAGCTGCTGAGAACAGCGTTAAAGCATAGAGTGAAGAACATGGCAAAATATAGGCCTGCAAAGCACCCGCATAGATCCATGCGCCATGGGATGACCCTGATTAAAATGCAACGAAGATCGTACAGGCCAGTTCTTTGGCGCAAACATACGGATTCACTAAAGGTTAAAATAGAATAAATAACTATATTGAGACATGTACGGATTCAATGGGAAAATCCTATGGGCTGATCTCACCAATGAAAAAATGTGGGTTGAAGAAATTCCTGAGGATATCTATAAGAAGTATCTTGGCGGAGTTGGCCTTGGAGCATACATTCTGAACAGGGAAATAAAGGGCAATATAGATGCTCTTGGCCCTGATAACATTCTTGGTTTCATAACGGGCCTGTTCAACAGCCACAACGCACCGCTGGGTGGCAGGCTTGAGGTTGTTGCAAAATCGCCCATGACAGGTACCTGGGGAGACTCAAACTGCGGCGGAAAATTTGCACCTGAGCTAAAGAACACAGGCTTCGACGCGCTGTTCGTCAAGGGCATAGCGAAGCGCCCGGTTTACATCAAGATCGTGGATGATAAGTATTCGATAGAGGACGCCAGCAATCTCTGGGGAAAAGACGCTTATGAAACTGAAACGGAGCTAAAGAAGATAGATCCGAAGGGCCAAGCTATGGTGATCGGGGTTCCCGGAGAAAAGATGCTCTACGCTGCGGCCATAATGAATGAATATGGCCGTGCCGCTGGGAGATCCGGCCTTGCCGCGGTCATGGGGTCGAAGAAGCTCAAGGGTATATTTGCCCGCGGGACGAAGAAGATACCGGTATATGATGAAAAGATGCTCATGGAAACCATCAAGAAGGCACAGATACAGTTCAGAAACTCCATGAATCTCGTTAACCCCTGGCACATGTTCGGAACAACCCAGATAACTGAATCATCGCATCTGAATGGTGATACTCCGATAAAGAACTGGGCCGGAGTTGGCATAGTCGACTTCGGAGAGGAGAATGCAAAGAAGATAAGCGGAGAGGAGATAAGGAAGGATGTCCTGAAATCGTATGGCTGCGCCCAGTGTACGCTTGCCTGTGGTGGCCATGTTAAGAGGGAGACAAGGTACGGCACGGTTGAAGGCCACCGCCTTGAATACGAAGGTACCGGTGCCTTTGGGGGCCTCAACCTAATAGCAGATCTGGACGCCATGTCCATGTCATTTGAACTCTGTAACAGGTACGGCCTTGATATAATAACGACCGGTGCTGTCATAGCCTTTGCAAACGAGCTCTACGAACGCGGCATATTGACGGAAAAGGATATAGGCTTCAAGATAGGCTTCGGAAATCCCGATGCAGAGGTGAAACTCACAGAGCTCATAGGAAAGGGAGAGGGCATAGGCAGGATACTGGGAATGGGACAGAGATACGCTGCAAAGGTAATAGGAAAGGGTGCCGAAGAATCGGCCATGGAAATCGGCGGGCAGGATCTTCCGATGCATGACCCAAGGCTGATGCCCAGCCTGGGAAACACGTACATATCCGATGCGACTCCCGGCAGGCATACTGCAGGTGGCATCGGATTCAATGAGGGTTTCGAACTCGTGCTTCCGTTCAAGCACAAGGACAGCTGGACAAAGATACCTAGATATGAGTACCATGGGAAGGCGTACTGGCAGCTCCTCTCTGTGGCTGGCCAGGAAATTCTCAATTCAACAGGGATGTGCCTGTTCTCCACCAACATATGGCCCAACAGCTATCCATACACCGAACTCATAAAGGCCATAACCGGATGGGATATGACCGAAGACGACCTTGTTAACATAGGATGGAGGATACAGATCGCCAGGCATGTTTTCAGCGCAAAGCAGGGCATAAACCAGTACGAAATAAAACCACCTGGCAGAGTCATGGGCTATCCCCCACTTAAGGCTGGTCCCACGGCTGGCGTATCGATAGACTATGAGACGCTGAGGAACGAATACCTTTCTCAGCTCGGCCTTGCCAGGGATGGCAAACCTAATCCAGAAGTTATCAAAAAATTAGGCATAGAACCTGAATTAGTTGCGGGGATCTGATTTCAGGTCCACGCATAATTAACATTTCTTCCGATTTTTCCTCTCAGCCTGATTGAATTAAGAACAACGGTGCTGGAGCTCATACCCATCGCAAACGCGGCAAGCATCGGTAAGAAAGAGTATATTCCTGCACCAAAGATCGGAACAAGAACACCAGCGGCCACCGGTATCAGTGCAGAGTTGTAGGAAATCGCCCAGATTATGTTCTGCTTGACCTTGGATATGGTTTTAGAGGAGATGTCGAATATGGACAATATTGCCCTGAGGTCATTTCTCAGGAGAACAAAGTCACCCTGGCTCCTCGTTATGTCAGATCCTGATCCCATTGCCACGCCCACGTCTGCCTGATCTATAGCCATTACATCGTTTATGCCATCGCCCACAAACATCACATAATCCCCGGCCTCCTGGTATTTCCGTATTATGGCTGCCTTGTCTTCCGGACTGAGCCCGGTCAGCACCTCGTCAACACCGATCGATTCAACAGCAGATGCGGAATCCCTGCTCCTGTCTCCTGTAAGCACGGATATCTTCATGCCCTTCTCTTTCATTTCTGCAATCGTTTCCTCAGCCTCAGGGCGTATTTTGCTGCCAATTTTGAGAACACCGCGTACGGTACCATCTACCGTGATCCTGAGATCTCCGTTTTCTCCGGATATCACCGATATCTTATGGCCACAGCACATTCCTTCGATGCCTGATCCTGGCATCTCCTTTACCTGATCAGCGTCTTTATGAGAGATGTTTCCAGCATATTGCACTATGGCACGCGCAACAGGATGGTTTGAATGCGATTCGATCGCGGCAGCCATCATCAGGGCTTCGGTATCTCCGGAATAGTTTAGGACGTACATCTCGGGCAGGGTGAGCGTTCCTGTCTTATCGAATACGACCCTGTTCACCTTGGTGACCCTGTCCATAGCGCCAGCATTCTTGACAAGTATACCTGCCTCGAATGACCCCTCGGAGGCTATGAGCAAAGTTATTGGACCGGCAAGCCCTATCGCACATGGGCATGCTATTACTATTACGGAAACAAACGAAAGTATTGCAGTCTCTATGAAGTAAGGATCCCCTATAGATCTCAGATAGAAGAACCAGAACAGGAACGAGGCGGTAGCAGCAGCAAGCACCACCGGAACGAAGTATGATGAGAAAACGTCTGCTATCCTCTGAATCTTGGTTCTGCCGGATGAGGCCATCTTTATGAAGGAGTATATCTTGCCGACAGTGGAATTTGGACCAACGGCCTGTACCCTCACGACTATGGTGCCGTTGAGATCCTTCATACCGGATGATACTTTACTGCCGGGGTTAACTGTGATAGGAAGAGATTCGCCCGTTATCATCGAACTGTCAACATCCGCTGACCCGCGTTCCACGATACCGTCGACCGGCACCGTTTCACCCGGGCGCACTTCCACGAGATTCTCCGGGGAAATCTTCGATGATTCTATATCCACGATGCCGCCGTCAGAAACAAGGTGCACTGTTTCCGGAATGAGGGAAAGCAGCCTGTTGCCTGCATCGCTGGCTTTGGCCTTGACCAAGCTCTCAACGTATGACCCGGTGAGTATCAGCGAAACGATGAAGTCCGACGAATCAAAATATACCATCGAATGTGGAATTGCATGCGGAAAGAACGAGACAAACACAGAGAAGAAAAACGCTGTGAGAATTCCAAGAGACACCAGCAGATCCATGTTGCCGCTCCTTGTACGTATTGCGCTTATTGCCCCCGGATAGAACTGTGTACCGGAATAAAAAACTACAGGCAACGACAAAACAAGAAGTATAATATCACGAAGGGCACCAGTATAGATGTATGTTAGTACGAGTACTGGGAGTGAAAACGTCCATGCAATCACAAGTTTCCTGGCCAGGTTTTTACCCTCCTTTTCAGGTTCTAGGAATTTGTCCATGCATCCCTTGGAGCAGAAGTAATACCTTGTGCCGTCCCTGTCAACGTAAAGATCTGAGGTCTCCGGGACATACATGCCGCACACTGGATCGGTTGCCATGTCCACGAATCATGCCGGTAAAGTTAAGGCTATTCTGTGCATTTTGCAAAGGATATTTTTAAACGTGCGTCTTGCATGATCATCTATGATAGATCCGGTCTGTGGAATGAAGGTTGATAAGAACGCGAAATTCAAATCGACGTACAACGGCAAGGAATATTATTTCTGCAGTGAGCACTGCAAGGTGGAATTTGACAGAAATCCGATAAAGTATACAAGATGAGAAAGTTTATTAACATATACGGATTATAATTTTATGGCAAAATATGTTTTCAAATGTGCGGATATTGGAATGAACTGTGGCTTTGAGGCCTCTGCAAAGAGCATCGACGAATTAATGCCCAAGATCGTAGAACACGCCAAGAATGCCCACAATATAACGGAGATCAATGAAGATCTTAAGAATAAAGTAACGGCTGCAATAAAGAAAAAGATGTTCTGAGGGAATTTTTGAGAAGTACAGAACATGCCAACTTTTTGTATTATAGCATACCGTGCATCCGATTTCTGACTGTGATGCGGTTAGCCCGATCGCAATGATCCGCGGGCCGAAGGCTCGCAGTTTGGATGCAGGATCATTTTTTAGTTAATGTTATGAAATATCTTTGAAATATTCCAGCTCCTTCATGGACCTGGATCTTATCTCCTTTGGCCTTGGGTACTCGGATGTTCTCTTACCATGAGATAGATACTTCACGAGCAGATTCTGCATACTACCGCCGCAGATGCATGTCTTTTCCTGAACGTTGGCAGGCACGACCTCAATCCTGTGGCAGGATGTGCACCTCAGGACGTTCTTCCTGCCCGACATCTTCCCGCGCTTCGTCTCGGGCTTTCCATTCACCTCAACTATGTCCATGGCGAAGTCGAAAGGCTTTGCCGATGATATGGAAGTACCGACTCCAAAGGCTTCTGCTCCGGCTTCTCTTAGCTTCTTGACGGTATTCTCATCGAGACCGCCAGAGACCATAATCTTTATGTCGCTCCTTCCACGCAGGGCCAGTTCCCACCTGACCTCTCTTATGAGTGCTTCGAAGTTTCCCCTTCTGGATGAGGGCGTGTCCAATCTTATATAATCAACCTTATCGAACATTTCAGCGATCTTTATGGCTGCGAACTTTTCGTCCATGTACGTATCGATAAGAAGTACCGATTTCTGTCCATTCTTTGTGTTTTCAAGGGTGAGCTTCCACGCTTCCTCATCGCCAAGCATTATGGATAGCGCGTGCGGCATGGTACCGACCGGATCCTGATCTATCAGCTTTGCACCAAGGATGCCGGAAACACCGTCTGCTCCCCCGATATATGCGGATCGATCGATCATCGGCGATATGGCCGGATGCATTCTCCTTATTCCGAAGGAGAAGAACGGCGAATCTCCTGCAGCCAGCCTCACCTTGGAAGCCTTTGTGGATATTCCAGAAGCCTGGCATATGAATCCGAGTATGGCCGTCTCGTACATACCGAAGTCGCAGTACCTTCCTTCTACCCTGATGAAGGGAACCGGCAGCCCGTTTGCATCTCTGGGGAATAGAATTGTGCCCTCCGGGATTGCGTACAGATCCACATCAAGCCCTTCCAGAAGCTTCAGGACCTCGTCCAGACCGGTGAAATTTATCCATGTATCCAATGGCCCGGAAACGGTGGCCTCCATGGCGACCCTCAGATCATTGCATTTATCGCCTATAGCCGATATTGTCCTCTCAAAATAGACATCCGAAGCCAGCCCCTTTTTTATATCTTCATCACTTGCTGTGTTGAACACATTCATTATCCCAACCTCATCCAGATGCTGTGATTATCATCCCATCCTAAATTATATCATCCTATTTATTGTACGTTCAAGGTATTGATGAACACCGTCAACCACCATATTGCCGTCAGATACGGCTTGCCATGATCGAGGATACCTTTAGAGCTGATGTATCACCGTGCCTGCTTCTGATATCGCATCACGATGAATTTAGCGATCTACACCTCTGCTCAAGCGCCGGACTTCACGGATTCACTTTTTGCCTACTGTCCGCGCATAGCTTCACCATGGCCGCTGTAAGCATTGTTATCGACAGCGGAATTGTAATCATAGACTTTTCTGTTGAAGGAAATCCATTTACTTCCCTGAAGATCGGAGTTTTAATGCTTACCCTAAATTATTCGTGTCTTCCATGACTTTCATACGATCGATGACATTATGTTTTTCCGGATCGACGCTTTATTTTCATTAAAATATTAATATTCCATTAGATCCTCTGATGCCACATATGCCTGGCCTGCGTTCACCACCAGATAGTTTCATCACCCCTATCCTCAACATGAATACCGTTCTTCAGCAGTAGGTCTCTTATTCGATCAGCTTCCTGGAATTTCCTCTCTGTCCTGAGATTCTTTCTCAGATCCAATAGATCATCTATTATGCCGGAGAGGCGGGCAGTTTCCGGCAACAGTATACCGGCGAAGCTGTCAACCCATCTGAAAACATCAATCGCTTTCTGCGCGGCTGGCCGAGATATGCTTTCTATGTTCTTGTTGAGATCCCCTGCAAAATCGATAAGGTCTCTGAATACCGACCTGAAATCGAAGTCGTTTGTTGCTTCGTCCACCATTCTTTTGATAACGGCAGATGGATCTGCAGAAAGATCCGAATTACCTGAAGCATTAACAAGCTTCCTGAACGTGCTATTTAGGTATTCCACCTGCTTTCTGGATTCCTCTAGCAGCCCCTTTGAGAAATCCAGCTGCGTCCTGTAATTCGCATTCAAAAGAGCGTACCGGAGATCCTCTGGCCTGTATTCCTTCAGCACCTCCCTTATTGTCACGAAATTCTTCAGCGATTTTGACATCTTCTCATTGTTCACGTTGATCATACCTGTGTGTATCCAGTAATGCGATAGGTATTTTCTACCACTTATGGCCCTCATCTGTGCTATCTCTGCCTCGTGATGCGGGAAGATCAGATCCGATCCTCCGCCATGTATGTCGTATTCTGGCCCGAAATATGTCTCTGTTATAGCCGTATCTTCTATATGCCAGCCAGGCCTTCCCGGCCCCCATGGCGAATCCCAGTAAGGTTCTCCTGGCTTTCTCTTTTTCCAGAGAACAAAGTCTTCAGGATTCCTCTTATTTTCGTTCACTGCCACCCTGTATCCGTGTATTATCTGATCAAGGCTCTGGTTTGATAGCTGGCCATAATCCGCAAACTTGCTCACCTCGAAATAAACGCCGTCGCTTGTCTCATAGGCATATCCCTTTTCAATCAATCTGCTTATCTGGGAGATTATCTCATTTATGTAAAGTGTGGATTTGGCGAAATAATTCACCGACGTCACCTTCAGCGCAGACATGTCCTCAAGAAATTCTCTCAGATACATGTCCGCTACATCCTGTGGCTGAATGTTCATTTCCCTGGCTTTGTTGATTATCTTGTCATCTATATCAGTTATATTCTGCAGATAAAAGACGGAATAACCCAGATTCCTGAGAAGCTTGGCAACAGCGTCGAAGAATATGTAAGTCCTTGCGTGCCCGATATGAAAATGATCCTGCACGGTTGGGCCGCATACGAACATGTTAATGCGCCCGCTGTTCATCTCCTTAAACTCATCCACATCACGGGTAAGGGTATTGTAGAACCGCATTCAAGATCGTTCCATAATCTGTCCTGTTAATATATATGCATTGATCCTCCATTGGCATGGATAATCCGATACCGTTTGAATCACATTTAACCATTGGTGAAGATCCGGCAACACAAAAAGACGGATTGCTTTGCTGATGCATATAGCTTATATATTCACACGAGCATATCATGATGTATGTTATTTTCCGTAGTTGCAGATGCCTTTGAAAAGATGGAAAGCACCACTAAGCGGCTGGAATTGACCGATCTTCTTGTTAACCTGCTAAAGGAGGCAGATGACGATCTTCCCCTTCTTATTTATCTGCTGGAGGGGAAGCTTGGCCCGGACTACCTGGGCATCGAGACGCAGATGTCAGATAAGCTCATTATAAAGGCCCTGTCAGTTGCCTCAAATATAAGTGAGGATGAAATAGCGAAGGAATACGCAAAAGCAGGCGATATAGGAACAATCGCGAAGGAGATTGCGGAGAAGAGGAGCCTTAGGTCACTCGTGCAGGAAGAGATGACGGTGAAATACATTCATGATACGCTCATGAAGATGGCACGAACTACAGGATCAGGAAGCACAAAGGCCAGGGTGGATGCATACATGGATCTATTTCTCAACAGCACGCCCAAGGAGATCATGTACATAACTAGAATAATCACCGGAAAGCTCAGGATCGGAATATCAGATGCGACGATACTGGACGCTATTGTGAAGGCCTTTGCAGATGAAAAATATTCAGAGGACATTGAAAATGCCTTCAACTTTCATCCAGATCTCGGTTATATCGCCTCAGAGCTCCGCAAGGGCAATATTGATGCCATACTAAAACTGGGCCCAACACCGATGATTCCCTTTAAGGTCATGCTTGCGGAACGCCTTAGATCCGTAGAAGAAATCCTGGAAAAGATGGGCGGAAGGTGTGCATTTGAATACAAGTACGATGGGATGAGGACGGAGACCCATATCGAAAGGGGAAAGGTGAGGCTTTTCTCAAGAGGAAACGAAGAAACCACGAACCAGTTTCCAGATATAACGAAGGCTGCATCCGAGACCTTCAAGGTCGATTCGGCAATACTCGACGGAGAGGCTGTGCCATATGATCCGGATACTGGGGAACTCTATCCATTCCAGGTGATATCCCATAGGAGGGGGAGGAAGTATGATCTCGATAAGGTATCATCAGAGATACCCATAACGGTCTTCCTCTTCGACATAGTGTATCTGAATGGAAGGGATCTATCCAAAACTCCATATACCGAGAGGAGAAAGATACTGGAATCAATATTTACGGAGAGCGATAGCTTCAGGCTTGCGAAGAGGATAGAATCCGGAGATCCTGCTGAGGTTCACCGGTTCTTCAACAGCGCGATCGAGGATGGATGTGAGGGGCTGGTGGCAAAGAGTACATCTCCTGATTCGTTCTACAAGGCCGGAGCCCGTGGGTGGCTCTGGATAAAGCTGAAGAGGGATTATCAGGCACAGCTCTGGGATACTCTCGATCTAACCGTCGTGGGCGCCTTTTACGGCCATGGAAGGAGGAAGGGAACCTATGGAGCTCTGCTTCTTGCCACTTACAACGACAAGAACGATACTTTTGAAACGGTCTGCAAGCTGGGATCAGGATTCTCCGACGACGTTCTGTTTTCGCTTCCGAAGAAGTTTGAGCAGTATGTATCTAAAGAAAAGCCTGCACGGGTTATAAGCAACCTGGAACCAGACGTGTGGTTCTATCCTGCTGTTGTCATGGAGGTAATAGGGGCAGAAATCACCGTAAGCCCCATACACACCTGTGCCTACGGGGAAATAGAAAAGGACTCTGGACTTTCAGTGAGGTTTCCAAGGTTCACAGGAAAATGGCGCGAGGACAAGAAACCTGAAGATTCAACAACATCTAGAGAAATACTCGAAATGTACAAGGAACAAAAAAAGACTATAACGGAGGAGAAGAGTTAAAAATCACTCTTCTTCTTCGTCTCTGTTTGACCTGCCGCCGTATCCGCCACGCCTGAAGTTGTCCCTGCGCGGTCCGGAGCGGTGGAAATTGTTTTCGTATTCCTTTTCGCTTGCGTCAAAATCCTCGTTTACCTCAGTCACTTCTTCATCAGAAACACTCAATGAACCGTATTTGCCCACGTTGAGCCTTATGTGACCCCTAACAAGGGAAACGTATCCATTTCCGATTGCCAGCGTCTCACCGGCTCTCGCCTGGCTTGCCTGGTCACCCCAAAGGGACAGTATAACCTTTCCCGTATCGTCTCCGATGGTTACTTCTGTTACAGATCTCTGGTCTCCAAACTTCGTTTGTATTGTTTTTGGTTCTCCAACAGACAAAACTTTTCCAACAACATTCACTCTCCTTGAGGAGGGTGTTAGATCCTTTATCTTCGTTATATCTTCCATACTACTTACTATCCTGTCTCTAGAACGTCTCTAGAAAGACCATCCACTTATTTCATATCGCTATTTAAAAGTTCTGATCGGGTATATTCGAGCATAGAAGCCAGATCTCCAGGCCTCCCGCCCTCATGCGGTATTTGCTTGCGCTCAATGCAAAGATGCTTTGATGTTCACGAACCAGAAACATCCGTGGATTGTAATCTTTTAGCCGTAACGCTTTTGGGTCTCAATTTTCAGGAACTCAGGCCTGCAGTTCCTTCTCATACTGCCGTTCGTATTCCGAAGGTAACTCCTCAACGGTCTTCACTGGAACGTTCTTCCTCAGGAAATTCCATAGATATAGATCAATATCCACGCCTATCCCTGTCAGATATTGATTCATCCTTTTTTCAAGATCACATCCCTTTGCATCGAAGTCGGTCAGAAGAATTACTCTCCGGTATTTCCTTGCCAGTGTATCTGAGAACTCGATCAGTGATATGCCTCGATTAAGTATAATTATCTCGCCACCGAACTTCAGCCTTCTGAGAGACCGGAGATCATTGCGACCCTCCACAACTATGGGTGTATCAATATTCTTGAGGCGATATTTCTCTATGAGCTCGAGAAATCTGTTTCTGGCAGACGTGACTGACCATCTCCCGTTCTTATTTAAAGATTGTGATCATTGCTAATCATTAACATTTATATATGAATATTCGTTATATTCAGTAAGGTGAGTATGCAGTATATGAATACATGCATTTTTGAGCTGTCTGAAGTCAGAATAGAGGTGCGCGAGGGGCGTATGCACGTGCTTGTCTAGGAGGTGTTTGAAGACGTCCATAGACAGGTATGATTATTACCTGAAGTTGATACTTAACAGCCCTGCAAGTGAATACCCGTATATAATGGACGAATATCAGAATGACAGGGATATCAGCGAATCAGAGGCAGAATCCCTGGACAGGATAGTGATAAAGTACATGGGTTCCTATAGAAAGATCGATGTCAAGATAATAAACGTGGAGACAGGTATGGAGGAAACGGCGCCGCTTACAATGATCGATGATTTCGGTGGCAATGCCATATACGGGGGCGAGATCTCGATGTTCGGATTGCAGTGGAAGATATATTCACCGCCCCAGTACTATGAAAGACCCGTGGTCAACAAATGGTACTACAATGAAAAAGTTGCATCGATATTGAATGAAACACTCCGCGAGGCAGTTCCGGGAAAGATAAAGAACTATTTTGACATCCCCCATGGGTGTTCAGCACAAGGTATCAGAATATATCGAAATACGTACCAATCTATGAAATAATAATGGACGCTATAAACAGATCCATAATTCCAGGCTGGTACTATCTTTCAAAGGCTGGATTGAATCAGGAATTCATTGAAGCCATAAGGAATAGAACATTTCAGCTTTAACACTGACAACTAATATCTATCAATGAAAATATCTCCATTTAAATACATATTTTCGTATTTAAATTCAAATCTGCTATATTGGACTTTATCAGATAAAGTCAAGGTTTAATATTTGTTTTCTAATAAATATCAATTAATATGATAAATTTAAATATTAAAGATAAAAACATTTTTCCAGAAGTTGCGATTATCATGTATGGATCTAAAAAGTTTGTTCTATCCAGAATCGGTGGCCGTAATCGGTGCTTCTGCAGATAAGACGAAGATAGGATATCAGATCGTGAGGAATCTAAAGGAGGGAGGATATCAGGGGAAGGTGTATCCGGTCAACCGGAAAGGCGGGAATATCCTGGGTTATACTGTGTATCCAAGTATCGGAGACGTACCGGATAAAGTTGATCTGGCAATAATATCAGTACCGGCTGAGCACACACCTGAGGCAGCTGAAGAATGCGGAAAAAAGGGAGTATTCGGGATAATAGTTGTCGCATCAGGCTTCTCAGAGGTTGGAAGGAAAGATCTGGAGGATCAGCTGGTTGAGGTATGCAGGAAGTATAACATGCGCTTGCTGGGTCCAAATGTGGTTGGCCTGATGAACAATGTTTTGAAACTGAATGCATCATTTGCTCCATATCTTCCATATCCAGGAACAATAGGTATGGTTTCCCAGAGCGGCGCGCTTATAGTCGGCCTTGATGCGATGACGTGGAGCAACAAAACCGGCACGAGTTTCCTCATAAGTATTGGAAACATGGCGGATCTGGACTTTTCAGACCTAGTATCGTTTTTGGCAGAGGACAACAACGTTTCCTGCATATCGCTTTACACAGAAGGCCTCAAGGCTGGACGTAGATTCATCGATACTGCAAGATCCATAAAGAAGCCAATTGTAATGCTGAAGTCGGGCATATCGAAGCACGGTTCTGTAGCGGCGGCGTCACACACCGGATCGCTTGCAGGTTCGCACAGAGTATACGATGGCGCGCTGAAGCAGGCCGGTGTCGTACGCGCAAACTCCATTGAAGAATTGTTCGATCTATCCCTCACGCTTTCTCTTCAGCCGCCCATGGGAGGGGACAACCTGATGGTGGTTACAAATGGCGGCGGTATAGGCGTTCTGGCCACGGACCAGGCCGAACTCTCAGGCATACCTCTGCAGACGCCATCTGACGACCTCCAGGCAAAGATACGGCAGGTCATACCATCGTTCGGCAGCACGAAGAACCCCATAGATATGAGCGCAATGGCCACACCCGAAATCTACGCAGATACCATAAAAACTGTAATGGAAGATGATAGTGTTGACGGCCTTGTCGTTCTCTACTGCGAGGTTGCCAATCTTGATCCATCTGATGCCGCGAAGGGCATCATTAATGGAGTGCTGTCTTCCAACAGGAAGATACCGGTGGTGGCTGGTTTTGTCGGTGGAGAACATTCCAAGAACGCGTCGCTGTACCTGATAAAGAACGGCATACCGACCTTCGACTCACCTGACAAGGCTGTAAAGGCCATGGCTGCACTGCGCAACCACAAGAGGATGAACGACCTCATATGCCTTGGCCCGGCAAGACCCAAGGACCTGAAGCGTGACGGTGTCGGTGACAAGCTAAAGAAATACGCACAGGCCGGCGTTAAAAGCCTGAACGAACTCGAATCCAAGGAGATCTTCGAAGCCTATGGGATAAAGGTCAATAAGACAGAACTCGCAAAAAGCAGAGATGAATTGAAATCGCTTCTGAAGGATTTCAAGTATCCAGTGGTTTTGAAGATTCAGAGCCCTGACATAGTGCACAAGACGGATGTTGGTGGAGTTATAGTTAACGTCAAGGATCAGGACGAAGCGCTGAAGGCATACGATACGATAATATCAAACGTAAAGGCCAATGCACCGCAGGCCAGGATCGATGGTGTGGTTGTGGAGGAGATGTTCAGGGGTGATCTTGAGACCATAATAGGTACGGTAAATGATCCAACATTCGGTCCGACTGTTATGTTCGGACTGGGTGGCACGGCCGTTGAAGTACTTGAAGATGTGTCATTCAGGGTTGCGCCTGTGTGCGAAAAGGAAGCCTACGACATGATCAGGGATACCGTGGCCGGGAAGATGATGCAGAAGTTCAGGGGCAGGGGCCCGCTCAATGTAGATGCAGTGGTGGATCAGATAATCAGGTTCTCATGGCTTGCATACGATCACCCTGAGATAAAGGGCATAGATGCCAACCCGATGATAGTGAGTGAGGACGGCGCAATAGTTGTGGATGCCAGGATTATGCTCTGAAGGCAAAAACGATCAGCAAATTCTGCTGATCGCTTTCACTTGCATTCAGCGGATTTTTTCATCCTCTATCCTGTGGACAAGTTCCCCTATGCCGCTGACACTTATGGATACAGTATCACCATCTGAAAGGTATTTCGCTTCGGTGAATGCAGCAACTCCTGCCGGCGTACCTGTTGTTATGAGATCGCCAGGTTCCAGCGTTATTGTCTGAGACACAGTGGATATCAACTGTTCCACGCTGAATACCATATCTTCGGTTGTTCCTGACTGGCGAAGTTCACCGTTGACCCTGGTCTCGATCTTCAATGGAAACCTGATCTCATCCCTTGTGACTATGTAGGGACCCACCGGGAGGGCTTCATCGAACGCCTTTCCCTGCACCCAGTTGTAACCATAGGGGTGCATCTCCGGAAACTGATAATCACGTGCGCTGACATCGTCGACTATGGTGAACCCAAATATGTAATTCTGGGCTTCTTCAACACCGATCCTCTTACCTCTCTTACCGATGACTATCCCTATTTCCCCTTCATAGTCCAGTTTTTCTATCTCTCTTGGTCTGTGAGCTGTGCCATTATGGCCCACAAGCGCGTTTGAAAACTTCGTGAAGAAATATGGCTTTGGCGGAAACTTCGTATCCGATTCCTGCGAATGCGATCGGAAATTTACCGCGGGCAGGAATATCTTGCCCGGATTCACAGCCGGCAGATAGTTCAATTCTCCTTCATAGCGTCTGGAAGATACGCTATCGTGCTGAGACGCTATGAATTCGTTTATGCTGAAATCGCCCTCTATCAACCTGACCTCATTTCCTGAAACAGTGAACAGGCGTTCCCTGCCATCCACCATGCATCTACCTATCTTCATACATCTGCATGCACACTCTGGATAATTTCTTATCGATTCTGGAATGGAAAAATAATAGTAGAATTCTGAAATGGGTGATTGATGGCTTCGAATATAAGGATCATCTTCTATGGTACGGGTGGCAGCTGGCCCACTCCGCTCCGTGCTATGCCAGGTGTGGGCGTCAAGATAGACGATGTTCTGAATCTGTTTGACTGCGGGGAGGGCACCCAGAAGCAGATAATGAAGAGTTCGACATCATTCATGGATATAGACAACATATTCATAACGCACTTCCACGGGGATCATTTCCTCGGTCTGCTGGGCCTGGTTCAGAGCATGTCCTTCAACAACAGGACAAAGCAGCTGAACATTTTTGGCCCCCATGGGGCAATAAAAATACTCTCGAATGCGCTCAACGTTGGTTATTATACACTTCACTTTCCGCTAAAGATTTACGAGCTGGAACCGGACAGGACGTACGATCTTGGAAAATTTCTGATCAGGACCATGCTAAACGACCACCCTGTACCGGCACTCTCCTACAGCATAGAGGAGAGGGATCTGGTGAGGATAGATCCGGAAAAGGCAAGAGAGAAAAACATACCATCGCGCATAATCGAAAAGATCCGTGAAAATGGATCGTATGTCTATAAGGGTAACGAATACAGAATTGATGATATAGCTGGAGGGGTGCGAAAGGGCAGGAGAATAGTTTACACTGGTGATACAAGGCCGATGGATCGCATGATAGAGTTTGCAAGAAATGCCGACGTCCTGATACACGATACAACCACCGATTCCAGCTTTGAACCAATGGTCAATGAATTCGGGCATTCCTCTTCGAGGCAGGCTGCAAGGATAGCCAGGCAGGCCAGAGTCGGAAGACTGTATCTTTATCATTACAGCCCCCGCATTACAGATACTTCCGTTCTTCTGGAGGATGCGAGGAAAGAGTTCCAGGAAACATATGAAAGCAAGGACCTGATGGAATACGAAGTAAAGGTAAGAAGAGACGTTGATTGATATTCCCCGTATCGTTAATGTTTAGTAAGCTGTTAACACTTCTACCATATGAAAACTATATTAATAAGATTTAAATATTTTAGTATAATACTAAATTATGATTATAAACCTGTGGAACCCAACCTATGAGGGAATTTACGCTGCAATACTCATTTCATACCTTCTCGGCCTTGTCCATGGCATAACGCCGGATGAACATACATGGCCAATTACATTCTCCTATGCAGTTGGTAGTTATTCAACGAAGGGCGGTGCAAAGGCTGGTCTTCTGTTTTCATCCGGGTTCACGCTGGAAAGGGCGGTCATGTCAGAGATCGCGACTCTGGCCCTTGCCGGTTTCATGCTCTACCCGTACTTTAACAGCATAGTTTACATAGTGGTCGGTCTGGTCATGGCTCTCTCTGGGTTCTACATAGCGAACAAGCTCAGATATCCACACATACATGTGCTAGAGGAATCGCTATATCGCGTCTTCAGGATACACAGGGGCCATGAGGATAAGGAGAAGCTGGAGCTGGAACACATGGAGAACCCGATAATGACAAAGGTGGATGGCGAGTACAGGCCGATACCGCTGAGACTTGCCTTCGTTCACGGTCTGATAGCCGGTTTTGGATTCGGTGCCTTTGCACTGATCATCTACTTTGTCATAGCACCGAATATGCCGGTATACCTGGGCTTTGTACCCGGGCTCATGTTCGGGCTAGGAACGATGACCATGCAGGTTCTCGCAGGCACCGCATTCGGCCTGTGGCTCACAAACAAGAAGAATCTGACAGTTAAGGGCATCGCCTACGTTGCCAGAGGAATCAGCCACTTCGTGCTCTCATACGGCGGCATCGCCTTTGTGATAGCTGGAATAGCGACGCTTGTATTTCCAGCACTCTGGGATTACCAGATAATAACTGGAATCAAGATACACAACCTGCATGCCATCGGCCTGCCCTTCTTCCTGGTAGTCATATCGGTGGTCGTACTTGGATATATAGGATACCGGATAAACTTAAAAAAAGCCATACAGCTTGATTATGTAGTAAAGAGAGATCAAGGGGAAAACGCCACGAAAATGGGTTCCTGAAAATTCGGGAACCTTTAACTACTTTCCGGCAATTTCCATTTATGTACAAGGGTATCGTAACGCCCATGATAACACCCATGGGCCAAAATGGAGAAATAGATTACAGGGCCACTGAAATTTTGATAGATAATCTCGCAGACTTTGGCGTTGATGGATTGTTCCCAATGGGATCTACCGGACTGTTTCCAATGTTCAGTACCGATGAAAAGAAAAAATTCCTGGGTTTTGTCAGGGATCATTCGAAGAAGATCGAGGTATACGCCGGTGTTGGATCCTCTTCAACGCAGGAATCTGTCGAACTTTCGAAGTATACAGAGGATATAGGAATAAAGGTAAGGGTTCTCATGCCCACATACTACATCAAGCCGGATGAAGACTGGATGTACAGGCATTTTTCAACGGTAATATCCGCGGCGTCGAATGATCTCTTCATTTACAATATACCGCAGCTGTCTGGATCCTGGATAAGCGAAAGCCTGATTGAGAAACTGACCAGGGAGTTCTCCAACGTCAAGGGCATAAAGGATAGCTCCGGCGATATGCGATTCTTCAGCAGAATAATAAGGCACAAGAACGAAAAATTCGATATATTTCAGGGGCAGGACGATCTACTGTTTCTCTCACTATCAATAGGAGCAAGCGGCGGTGTCTGCGGCCTCTCCAACATATCACCATACATAACGAACCTGTATCATGAGTTCAGCGCCGGAAACCTGGAAA
Source organism: Thermoplasma acidophilum DSM 1728 (assembly GCF_000195915.1). Classification (GTDB taxonomy): domain Archaea; phylum Thermoplasmatota; class Thermoplasmata; order Thermoplasmatales; family Thermoplasmataceae; genus Thermoplasma; species Thermoplasma acidophilum. The sequence goes on from NC_002578.1 coordinate 1,229,621, forward strand.
AGGCAAGAAAAATACAGATCGATGAGGTCAATCCCCTGATGTACGCGATCAACGAGGCAACCTTCCCTGCAGGATATTATTATGCCTTCTACAAGATGAACGGCATAAAAGGCGGATACAGGGCACCAATGGTTGAGCCTACCACCGATCAGAAGAAAAAGATCGATCAGGAACTCACCAAAATCCCGAAGAAGCAATAAAGATTTTACGTATTTCTTATTAATTTTACTATTTTCGTAATGAAACTTATGCCTGTACTTTGCAGTGAAAGATTTATATCCCCTGATAGTTTGTTCTTTCGATGGAATTCCAGAAGTTCAGGACGATGCACTTCCCCAGGGATGTGTACATAGGGCATGATGTGCTTGAACACATCGTAGACGTTGTGGGGGAAAACAGCAGAAACAAAAATGCGATTATCGTATCCGGAGATTTAACTTACGAACTTGCTGGAAGGAAGGTGCACGACCTGTTATCAACGTATGGTTATGAAGTGCACGTCTTTTTAGCCGGTAATGCCAATTACGACACACTTGAAAGAATAGAATACGAATCGCTTGACATTCAGGCGGGGATAGTAATAGGCGTTGGAGGTGGAGCGAAGATAGATCTCGCAAAGAAACTCGCTTTCGACAGGAAGCTTCCGTTCGTGAGCGTACCTACTGCACCCAGCCACGATGGCATAGCCTCTCCAAGGGCATCCCTCAGAAGGAACGGTATCTCATATTCTGAAGAGGGCGCAATGCCCATAGGCGTCATAGCCGATACTGCCATTATGATAAAGGCTCCTTACAGGTACCTTGCTGCCGGTGCAGCTGATGTCATATCGAATCTCAGCGCCGTTAAGGACTGGAAACTGGCACACAGGCTAAAGGGTGAGGAGTTCAGCTCCAGCGCTGCAGCGATGTCCGAATACTCGGCGCAGGAGGTCCTGTCACAGATAAATGAGATCAAAAAATATGAAGAATCATCCGTGTGGCTGGTCACAAAGAACATACTGGCATCCGGAACGGCCATGGCCATTGCAGGAAACTCCAGGCCAGGTAGCGGCAGCGAGCATCTCTTCGCCCACGCCCTCGAGGCAGCTGGAGTGGAGAACATGCTGCATGGAGAGATGTGCGCAATGGGAACTGTGATCTCAATGTACCTTCACGACGAGAACTGGCAGCAGATAAAGGAGGCGTTTGACAACCTTGGCATATCGATAAGATCAAGAGATTACGGAATAGAGGACGAGATCGTAATTAATGCACTGAGAACCGCCCACGCCATAAGACCGGAAAGATATACTATCCTCGGAGAGAGCGATATGTCCTATGATGCGGCCGTAAAAGCCCTGGAACTTACTGGAATAATATGAGGTGATAACTCTGCCAAAGATCAGCCTTATAGGTAGCAACATTGCCAAGGAAGGCCTTGAATTTGTTTTCGCCGGTCCTCTTGCCGCCTGCTCTGACTGCAGGGTGAAGAATGTGTGCTTCAATCTAGAACAGGGGCATCGATACAGGGTGACCAAGGTCAGGGAGCAGGTTAACCCGTGCATAATATTCAACGGCGATAAGGTCAATACGGTTGAGGTTGAGGAGCTTGAGGACTACGTAAACGTCCAAGAGAGCAAGCGTATTCAGGAAGGCGCAATAATAACCCTGAAATCCATGAACTGCGACTACATCACATGTCCCAACATTGAAAAATGCAACCTTTACTACTTCAAGCCGGATTCAAAGGTTATGGTTAAATCAATAGGGAAGGAGATCAAGTGCCCGAAGGGATACAAGATGAAGCAGGTGGCAATAACGTATAAATGAATGACGGAAATTTTATGTTTTTCTTTTGAAATGATCGCTTTAATTTCACCCGATGCGTCTGATATTATGTCCGGTTCATGATAGTAAAGCTATTATAGGGGTTTTTAATGTAGTTTTTACCAGATTTCTATGAAGTATACAAAATTTGAGAAGGCTAGGATTATTGGAGCACGGGCACTTCAGATCGCCATGGGTGCCCCAGTCATAATTGATGTCCCTAAAAATATCATAGATCCCGTCGACATAGCAATGCTGGAATTTGAGAACAACGTCATACCCATAACCATCAAAAAAGCTTCAAAAATTTTAAATTAAACTTTTAGGTTTTCCACATCGAATTCGCCCGCGCTTTTAAGGACTTCCGGCTTCTTTCTGGAATAGTACAGCGTCACTATGAATCCCCCGACCACAACCCAAAGTATGGTTATGATGAATGAGGCAAAATACGCGTCGTTAACGGGATCCGGATCTGTTATCCATTTTGTCCATATATTCGATACCGTGAAGTATATAACTATCAGGCCGATGACCGTGGCTACAGCCGGCGCAAGTGCGTGTTTCAAAAATTGGAATTTCTCAATACGCCTGGTGTAGTATGTCAGTGATGTATTTGCCATTATATGCACTATGATTATGGATATACCGGTGCCGGCTTCCAGTATGAATGCCGCTATCTTTGGGCCAAAGTACAGCCCCATGAGAACATCCAGTACAAATGAGGTTAGGCTCCATACTATTATCGCCATGTATGGAGATCTGTACTTCGGATGTATCCTGGCTATGGACTTCGGGAATATCACGTTATCACTGGCCGCGGAATACCACCATCTTCCCACAGCCGTGGCCTTGGACACACCGTTGGTAAGGTAGCTGTTCACGGTGAATATTATCAGAAGAATAACACCGATGGGGCCAAGATACTTTCCAAATACAATTATGCCAGCATCAGGAGCGCTTGCAAAGGAGCCTATATTGCTTACGCCCCAACCAACGGTAAGGGCATACGTGGCCGGGATTATGGCTATTGCAGTCAGTATCATGGCGTAGAGTATGGACCTTCCGATATTCCTCTTCGGGTCCTTTATCTCCTCGGATACGGTTGTGACAATGCCAGTACCCGTGAAATCCAGTATGGAAAACACTGCTCCGAACATTATGGCGGAAAAGCCAACCCCAAGATTGCTTGGAAGCGTGAATGGGACTATGGAATTATGCGGGCCAACCCCGAGTATTATTATCACCGCGCCTATGACGAGGAACAGCACCTCGGCAAGGCCAGCTACGGCATTGTAGCCAAGCGACGGCTTTATGCCTATGTACGTCACTATGGTTATGTAGGCCGTAAAAGCCCCTGCAAAGAGTATCCATATGTACGGAATTGCGGTTATTCTCGGGGATATCAGGAATATGAAGGACGACAGGCCGAGTATTCCAAATGCTGCACCGGTTATATCATAATACATGAAACTCAATGCTGTCACTGGCCCTAGTTTACCGCTCTCGGTTGATCCGGCGGCAAATGCATAATAGCTGCCGGCATTGGACTTGTACTTTGAGAACTGGTACGGCGTTACCATGAATATGGCGTAAACGAGCCACCCAAAGATCACAGAAAGTATTGTTCTGGAACCTGCGATCGAGAACGTGGCCACGAGCAGTATGGCAATATCAGCTGCAGGAGCTACCTGCCCCATCGACTGGAAGATCCCATGCATTATTCCAATGGAATTTCTTTTCAACCCACTTCTTCTACGTACCATCTCTTAACCTCTCATAAACGGATGGACGAAAAAATATGATTAATCGCCATCCCACTTCTATATTGTATACATGTTATATAAAGATAACTGAAATATTACTAGATACTGGATTTTTCTATTAAAATACAAAATAAGCTATTAATTATTTAATTTAGATACCAGGGATTCAAGGTCGATCTTCTCGAATGGAATCGCCCCCCTGTGAACCGAAAATGCGTGCATCTCATAGAGATGCCGGTACGATTGCCCGATCGCAAACGGTATGCCGAGCATGTTCCATATCTTTTCCGCGGAGGATGGTATATAGGGATAGACCATCACTGTCAGAACCTCTGTTATCTTTAATGATAGATACAGATCATGGTTCAGCTTTTGCCTGTCGTTCTTGATCGTCTTCCACGGTTCGGATCTGTTGAAGAAGCCATTTGCATATATTGCCAGATCGAGCCATCTTAATAATCCGCGTTTCACGTGTACTCCTGACAGATCCTCGGACCACAGCTCAAATGATCTCTGTGCATACTTGAATTCCTCATCCCCACTTACATCAACAGGATCGGGGTTTATGCTGTACCTGTCCATGAACGATAATATGCGATAGACTAAGTTTCCATATTTATCTATCAGATCGGAGTTGACCGTATTTACCAGTTCCTCAAGGGAAAAATCCGAATCGCCTGTCTCTGGAAGTATGGATGCGACGTAATATCTAAGGTAGTCCGCTGGAACAGCCTTTAGCAGGTCATCGACGCTGTAACCTATCCCTCTGCTCTTGGAGAATTGCTGGCCTTTGAACGTCAGGTATTCGTTAGCAGGAATGTCGTATGGCAGGTTGAAACCACCATAGCCCATCAGCATTGCCGGCCATATTATGGCGTGGAACGGTATGTTATCCTTGCCTATGAAGTAGTAATTCCTGACCTCGGGATCCATATAGTATTCTTTCCAAAGGTCAGGATTGCCCGTTCTCTTTGAGTACTCTTTTGCCCCAGTTATATAGCCGATGAGCGCTTCGAACCACACATATATTCTCTTTGAATCGTATCCGTCCAGAGGTATCTTGACACCCCAGTCGATATCCCTGGTGATTGGACGCTTCTTCAGTCCGCCAGATATGAAGTTCTGCGTGTACGCAAGGACGTTTGGCTTCCAGAAATTCTTTGATGATATCCAGCTCTTAAGCCTGTCTTCCAGGAGATCCAGCCTCAGGAAGAAGTGTTCTGTTTCCCTGAATTCCGGCGTCTCACCGCTCAGTATGCATTTTGGATCTATCAGGTCCTGCGGATCCAGCGTTCTGCCGCAGTTATCGCACTGATCTCCCCTTGCCTTTGGATAATGGCAGTAGGGGCATGTACCCTCTATGTATCGATCGGGCATGAATCTCCCAATCTTCCTGCAGAATGGGGCTATCATCGTCCCCTTCTCTATGTAACCCTCATTCAGCAATTTGATGAAGAAATCCTGAGCGTTCTCTGAGTGCTCCGGCCATGTTGTCCTCATGAAAATATCGAAGCTTATGCCGAGATTCTCAAAGGTCCTGAGGTGTTCCTCGTAGTAGATATCAGCGATCTCTTTTGGGGATCTCCCCTCCTTTTCAGCCCTGACTGTGATGGGCGTTCCGTATTCATCGCTTCCGGACACATACAGAACCTGATTGCCCATTAGCCTATTGTATCTCACGAAAACATCAGCGCCGAGGTAAGCACCCGCTATGTGGCCTATGTGAAGGGGCCCATTGGCGTATGGAAGCGCACAGTTAACAAGTATCTTGATCTGAACCACCTCACACTTAATTTATTTCTAATATTATTGATTTTCTAATTTCTGCCGTAAATAATGTGTGGTGGATCAGAAATATCAGTGATCCCGGATCACGTTTCTGATCCTTTCTCTTACGAAATCCTTGCCAAGATTGAATAGGAAGTAGCCAAGCCTTGGGCCTCTGTCCTTGCCGATGAATACCCTGTAAAAGAGGGTGAAAACAGACTCTGGATTCGTCTTGAATTTCTGTGATATTTCGTAAATTCTGTCGTGTATTGATTCTGAATTCCATGGCATATCTTCGATACCATTAAGGAAATCGCTCAGAATAGCAAGATCGCTGTCGCTCAATTCAATCTTCTGATCCACCGGCAGTATCCTGAATTTAACCGATTCAGGTGCATATCTCTCAAGCCACCTTCTGGCATATTCGATTTCCTTTCTGAAATCCGCCTCGATGAAATCAGAGGGTTGCCCCTTCTTTACCGCCCTCAGTATCTCATCCTCAGTCCTGTATATCTGCACGAGGGTTACCAGATGCCTGAAGTCGACTGGATACGGCTTCCTGTCCTTATTGACCAGCGAGTATTCCACCATTGCGGCCTGGTCTTCATCAAGACTGGCCCTGTTCTCGAAGTATGCGTCCTGAAGTTTTTCCAGCTCGTCAGAGAGTGCGAGTATGCCCATGCCTGGATCGAAATCTATGTGCCGGCCGGGATTGACGCGCGCGATCATGTATCTGAGAAGATCTGGGGGTATGACCTCCATTATCTCGGAAGCTGCAATGGCCAGCCCCGTGGAGGAATGCATGGCACCCTTTCCCTTGAGAATTATGCGCTCATACATAAGTGGAACTGGCGGCTCAATACCGAAAACTTCCCTGGCAATTCTCCTTCCGGTATCGTATGATCCTCCCGGCGCACCGTGGTCCTTGCCGAAAGGTTCAACCGTGACCTTGAGCGCAAACCATTTAGCAGGCCATTCTACCCTCCACGGCATCTTTCCCTCAGCTTTTCTTATATCGGCAAATCCATGATGCCCGCACTTGCAGGCATACTCGGCATATGGATAGCTGTATGATATCACATGGGTCGTGCTTATCCTGCCACATTTTTCGCACAGCGGCTCATACGGATAGAAATCCCCCTCAATCTTCCTGCCAGATACCGTCTCCAGAATGTCCTTTATCTTTTCCCTGTTGTTTATTGCAATATCGCACGCCTGAGCCAGCATACCGCTCTCATAGAGATCGGACGTTTTTATCACACGCGCAGGAATGTTTGCCTCCTTCATGACGCGTACGAATGGTTCAAGATAGTAATCTGAATATTTACCAGCCCCCTGTGGAGCGGGAATGTTCTTGAGTGGCTGCCCAACATATCTTTCGTAATCCTTGCTGAGAAAAGGATAGACCTTGCGGAGAGGATCCATATCATCACAGAGATATATGAAATCTGATTCAAGACCCCTCTTTGTTATGGCTTTAAACAGGATGTCACCGGTGAGTATCTCACGCATATTTCCAACGTGAATAGGCCCGGATGGCGATATACCGGTCGATACACGCTGGGGTCCGGATAGATCCTTGACCAAAGCATCTGCCCAGAACAAACTTATCACTGGCAGTGAATGGGGATGTCATAAATAATATTTTCATGCGCTTTTAGGCGCACTATACGGAAAGCTTACAGTTGTATCGGAATAAATAAAAATGAAATTTTTTAATGCTTCGCGCAACGCCTTAAGACGTCAGGACCCGCCAATTACCTGCGTCCTTATGAGTGATCTGACTGGCACGCCGTTGAGGTCGTTCACGCTCATCTTTGATGCCAGAAGGACACAGAGCACCGGTTTTCCGCCCTCCTTTGTTACATCGGTTATTGTGCGTCTCATGGTCTCACCTGTACTGGCGACATCGTCTATTATAACGACCCTCTTGCCCTCAACAGATGCAAAGTTGGAGCTGAAAACTCCCTCCTTTCTGGCCGGATGAGGCCTGTAAACTATCAGTTCCTTATCCATCAGATAAGATACCAGCGTAGCATATGGTATCCCGTTGATTGCAATCCCGAGAATCGAATCCACTTCAAATGAGTTCTTATTCATTTCTTCCCTTATTATATCACTCATGATCTCAGCTATGCTTATGATCCTGGAACCAAATACGCCAACGCTCCTCCATCCGATCTTAACATCCTGAACTGCACCCTCCTTAAGAAATTCCTTGCTGAGAAGCCATGTGACAGTGTTTACCGAAAGGTGAAGTTCAGTTGAGATCTCCTTATCGCTCATGCCCTTGTTTTTCAGCTCAAGGGCCCTCTTATAGAGTTCCTCGATACTCTTCATATCTATACCTCATACCATTGCAGTATTCTAATATAGTTATTTAATTCTATTCTACCTATGAACTTTTCTTCATCTGGTAAAATCCATGCTAATGTTCTTCGTCTCTATGCCATAGATTGCCCAGAATACTGTGGCAATGAAACCGACTCCCCAGAGTATCAGGTTGAAAATTATGTACTGATTAAGTGTAAATGATGATGTGGTGTATATGGAGGCGATGTATGCCAGAATGGGAAAGATACGCACCAGCCCTATTGAGTAGGATCTGTGGCCTGTCCCGAAAAGTTCCGGTTCAAGTGTCGTCCTGGAAGCCCACGCAAACTCAGAAAACATCATGTTCAGGAAGAGCAGAGGCAGAAACACCGCAGGATCCGATATATACCTTATCAACGCAAGTATCAGGATCATGGTTACCGTTCCGCCGAGATATGAAAGCATAGAATAGCGCTTTCTTCCCATATTGATAAGGAACATCGCTATGAATCCGGCAACAGATGCCCCTGCCATCGCATAGACAATTATTTCGCTTGTAAAATTGGGCTGGTTGGAGAAAAAGTATGGGCCTATTATGTAGGCCATCAAGCCGAAGGTTAGATACTGAGAAATCCCTATTATTCCCAGGAAAATCAGAGTGAGCGCATAGTTTGGCTCTCTCACCGATATACCGTCATCGTTGATTCCCATCTCCCGTCTAATCTCGTCAGCAGCCCTGTCCCTGCCCTTTTCCTTGAGCCACCTGAACGATTCCGGAACCCTGGCCCTTGTGTATACTGCAAGAAACACGGTTGCAATCCCTAGCAACAGGAAGTAAAGTTTCTGAGTGTGAATGCTGGATGAGTAAAAGTAAAGAAACAGGAAGGCTATGACGAAGCTTCCAATGTTGTTCATATTTGGAATCAGGACAAGATATCTTCCACGCTTCCTCACAGGCAGATCCTCTGCGATCAGCGATAGTGCTGTTACTTCTTCACCGCCAACGCCAATTTCGGCCAAAGCTATGCCTATTATAAGCGGAATCACCGAGTAGGCGAAATAGATTATGAATATCCCAAGGAGATACAGGACTATTGTTGAAACATACACCGCCTTCCTGCCAAACAGATCAGAAAGCCTGCCCAACGACAGATCTCCGATAAGCAGAAAGACCGATGGAGCTGCCAGGAAGATCGCCTCATATGATCTTGGTAGCGCTGATATGAATGGCCACTGGGTGGCAAGCGGGGCAACGCTTGCTATTATCCCCCATATGAACATCCCCGCGGATGCTGATATCAAAAGGTTCCTTGCGCTATACCTTCGTGTAAAATCTGGTTTTCCACCATTTATTTTGTTCTCATTCATCATACGATTCCCTCCGCCGGTATTACCCGGATCAGGTTCCAGGGGTCGATCCATCCGGATCCTCTCAGCCCCCTTATGGAGCTCCCCCTCGCCTAGTTCGCATCTAGCTGCATCTGTCTTTCCAGGAATCACTCCATTTCAGCAGATGCATAGATTAATCGGCATTTATGCATCATAAAACGCTTTATCTACTTTTCGCATCAGAAATCAAGATCGGAACTGCATTGAGATTGAAAATGCTTTAGATACAAAAATATATGTAATAAAGCATAATATGAGTTATGAAGTTGAGTGATCGAGATGAACGAAAAGAGCTGTAATTCAAAGGCGATCCAGGTATGGCGCCTTTACGTAGATCTGTGGAAACTCTGGTATAAGAAGACCGAAAGAAACCTGAACACGATAAATCTTTCAGTTACAGAGTTTACCATAATGCGACAGCTCTCTGATAATGGGCCCATGTCCATGGCGGCCATTGCAAGCGCCATAAACGTCACCCCGGGGTGGGTCACTGGCGTTATAGATAAAATGGAGGATAAGGGGCTAGTGATGAGGAAGCGAGAAGAAACCGACAGGAGGATAATAAAGATATCGCTGACAGAACACGGGAAGGTGACATATGAAGAAGCAAAAGAGAAGCATTTTGCCTTTATAGAGAAGTCCCTCTCCGGTCTGTCAGAGTCGGATCTTGACATGGCCAATGACGTTCTCACGAAGATGATAGATAGCATAAATTCTGTCTGATATGATTTGAGAGCCTTTCGCCATAACCGATTTGTTAATTGTTCCATCCGGTTTTTAAGGTATCGAATCAGATGTTCTCACCCCTGATTCTGAGGCCAGAATGCATCTGATAGCATTATTAATGCATATGATGACGATGGCAACCCGTTGAGATCATGCACGAAAGGTTTAATTTAGTGCAATTATTACCCTTCTATTCACGCTAAGTGTGCATGAGGGATTAGATGGCTGGCGAAAAAGCACAGAAAAAAGGAAAAGAAAAGTGGAAGGAGAAGACATGGTATACTGTTGAGTCTCCGCCATATCTCGGATCAAAGGAGGTAACTGTTGCCCTGGGCGAAGACCCTGAGTCAATGGTAAACAGAATTGTAGAGGTTCCCATATCTGATCTGACGGGGAACTTTAAGAAATCAAATGAAAAGGCACTGTTCAGGATCACGGGTTGTGAGGGGACAAAGTGCAAAACCATATTCATAGGACATTACATAGGCGATGACTATATTAGAAGGCTTGTAAGGCGCAGGAAAGAAAGGATAGATATCATAGAAGATGTCAAAACGTCAGACGGTAGCATAATAACCGTAAAGATCGTAGTAGTTAGTGATGGAAAGCTGACAAATACTAAAAAGTCTGAGATCAGGAAAGCCCTGACTTCATTTATAGTTTCCAAGGGATCTCAGCTAAGCTATGCTGATTTTGTCAGATACCTTATCGGCGATGATTCCTACAACGACATGGTTGAAGCAACGAAGAACATATACCCGCTGAGGAAGATAGAGATAAGAAAATCAGAGCTTGTCTCGCTATCTGGGATGCAGGAACCTCAGAAAAATGAGCCTGCCCCGGGTGGGGAGGCAATAGCCCAGAACTGATATTGATGCCGGGGTGGCTCAGCTGGAGGAGCGCCGGACTCATAAGTTAAACTGAGAAATCCGGAGGTCTCGGGTTCGATCCCCGATCCCGGCATACTTTTAAAGGCCTGATCTTTCATAGGAAAGTTAGTGGTTTGCGGGAAGCCGTAAAGCTCCGAACTTTAGCTGATAGATATGCCAGCTTCCTCCAATATAAAAATGCATGATCATTATCTATTTGCCTATAACAATTCTTACAGCGGCTAGGGTAAGGATATACCCATATGAGGTGTTTAAGGAGAACCTGGAAAGGCACTTTGCCGTCTGCAGATTCGTCCACAATCATTTTCTGTAAGAACGTGATGAATATCAGACAAACCACAGGGATTAAGAAGAATCACTGCTGAACTATATCGATACCGCGAAAATTCTTATGGAATTGAAAAAAGAACCTGCATGGCTGTACGAGGTCGATCCTCAGTCACTGCAGGCGTCTTTACACTTTCCCGATAATGCATCCAAGAACTTCTTCCTCAAAAATGCAAATCACCCTAATAGAAGAGACACCACATCATGAAGGAAAAATCCTGTAAAAGCATTGATTCCACTTACTGGGTACTTTACAAGAAACATCCTAAGGCGCGTATAACGATCGATGCAATACGCTCTTTAATAATGGTAAATTATTTGCAGGCCCTCGGACCAATCACATCAATAGAGAACAAGATTGACAGACATCATGTCATGGAGTCGCGAAATCAATGTTGACCGACTCAATGATATTCACGCAGCTAAGAGAATGGCATAGGTTGATGCTCATTTTATAAGACGATATGATGAAGTGGAAGATGTCGATTTTGAATAAATAAAAATGCACTTGAGACATATGAGTGGCAGGATGATAGGGGATCAGAAGACGGTTTTAAAATTCGAAACTATGCTGAATAATGTCATTTCAGGAGATTCTATCGAAATTATGAAGCAGATACCTGACAATAGTGTTGACCTGATCTTTGCAGATCCGCCATATAATCTGCAATTGGAAAACGAACTGTACAGGCCAAACGAAACAAAGGTCAATGGAGTAAGCGAAGACTGGGATAAATTCAGGTCATTCCAGGATTATGATGATTTCACCCTTAACTGGTTAAGTCAATGCAAGAGGATTCTGAAAGAGTCAGGAACAATATGGGTTATAGGCACATACCATAACATTTTCAGAGTTGGTAAGATAATGCAGGATCTAGGATTTTGGATATTGAACGATATTGTGTGGATTAAAACCAACCCTATGCCGAATTTTAAAGGAACACGCTTTAACAATGCCCATGAGACGTTGATTTGGGCTTCGAAAGATAAGGAATCGAAATATACGTTTAACTACAAAACAATGAAGGCATACAACGATGATCTGCAGATGAGGAGCGATTGGTACATACCTATTTGTCAAGGAGATGAGAGAATAAAGATTAATGGGCAAAAACTTCATCCCACTCAAAAACCGGAGGCATTACTATATAGAATAATTACCGCAACATCTAAACCTGGTGATATAGTGTTGGATCCCTTTGCTGGAACAGGAACTACTTTAGTAGTGGCAAAGAAGTTGGGCAGATCCTTCATTGGCATTGAGAAAGAACCGCTTTATGTCGATGCATGCAGGGAGAGGTTGAAAAATACCGCATCGTATCAACAAAAACTACTGGATTATCCCTTGGAAATCAGGCCTAAAAGAGTACCTTTTGGCAGTCTGATAGAGAATGGCTATGTCAAAGCCGGAGAATATTTATATTCTCCAGATGGAGAAGCCAGGGCATTGGTTTTAGCCAACGGAACCTTATCATATGAAGATAAATATGGGTCCATACATAAGATAAGTGCTATGATATTAAATAAACCCGCAAACAACGGCTGGGCATTTTGGTATGTCAAAAGGGATGGTAAGCTTGTAAGCATAAATGATTTAAGGCAAAAATTGTTGAAGGATCAATATGCCAACCATCATGGAATACAGTAAATTCGAGGAGATTTTCAATAGAGAAATATCTAAACAGTAGAAACCTAAATGCCAGAGACTATGGCAAACTGCAGAAGAAATCTGATGATGAGGATCTGAATATCGATCAATGTTCTAGAGATTTCAAGACAATATATTTCACGGTCGCACTATTCATCATCCCAATTGTTTGACAATTGATATTACAGGAATACGTTATAATTTGCCTCTTAATAATAAAGTGATCAAGCCTAATTATTGAACGAGATTATATTAAGTACGAACTTATTCGGGTTGCACCGATCTATGTGAAGTATATTTACTAAAACTAAAATAAACTTTAAATCATGCAAAAGCATACGAAATCATGCAACTACCATCAGAAAATGCAAAGAACTATGTGCTATTATATGGATTACTTGCGATTTTCACAGTATTGTTGTTTTACATCCTCACGGTACTTACGAAGAGTATAGGGAATCGCGAAATAAATTCGCCATTCGTAACTGGAACCTTTTTATCGCTGGGCATCCTTTCTTATTTCTTTGGGGTTAGACATGGATTTGACGCGGATCATCTAGCGGCAATAGACAACGCCACTCGAAAGCTCATGCAGGAAGGTAAGAAATCAAGATACACAGGCCTTATGTTCTCTCTCGGGCATTCAACCGTTGTGATACTTCTCTCATTGATGCTGATGGTTTCCATCAGGATAACAGAAAACGCAATGCCAAAACTTGAGCAGATAGGAACTATCGTTGGAACGCTGGTAAGCGGTTTGTTCTTATTCCTCCTCGGTACGATGAATCTATTCGTGCTTATTGAACTGAGAAAAGCCTATGAAGCCAGTATTCGTGATGCCATAAGTGATGGGGATCTTGAAGATATATTATCCAAACGCGGATTTATGAACAGATATCTAGGAAAACTCTTCAGGATCATAAAAAGTCAGTATTATATGTATCCAATAGGTTTTCTATTTGGTCTCGGGTTTGATACGGCCTCAGAAACAACTCTTCTAGCTATTTCGGCAGCAACAGCTGGTGTTTTCAACACCATTCCAATATATAGCCTTCTCGTTTTCCCATTTCTCTTCACAGCCGGTATGGTACTAACAGATTCAAGCGATGGCTTCTTTATGAATAGCGCTTACGGTTGGGCTTTCACTGGCAACCCGAGAAAGAAACTGTGGTTCAATCTTACCATGACTTCCATATCCATAACAATCGCGTATGTAATAGGGAGTCTGGAAACCCTCGGGCTTGTTCAGCAGGAATTTGATTTGAGCGGCTCAATCTGGCATTCAATTTATATAATAACCGATCTTGCATGGGGCAATGTCGGGCTTATAATTGTAGCGATCTTCGCGCTTTCTTGGATAATCTCTTATACTAGATACATAAGAATGAAGGAGATGGCGGTTTACGAACAGAGACCATCATGAATCTTGATCATTCCTGAACAGAAAATATTGTATTTAAAGTATAATCGCGACTATCTGAAAAAATATCGCTACTATCGTGAAATCCCGGATAGATTTAGCCATTCAAGCATATGGCGCCTGAAATGCGATCTAATTCGCCTGATATAAGAAATCATGCCCATCCTGAATCGTCCAAAAACTAAAGCAATTTTTCATTCATGATTGTTTTCTCAGTATTCAGTTTATATTTGGGAAAAATTGCATTTCTATAGAATCTGTTCTGATTATTTTACCTTCTTCATCACTATCTCGTAGTATCCGTTCCTGTCGAACACGCCCACGAGCTCCTGTCCTGACTTCTGTATCCATGCAGGCGCGTCCTTCTTTGTTCCTGCATCCGTGGAGTACACGGATATTACCTCTCCGACTTTTGCCTGCTTGTACGCCTTTATGAGCTCCATAAGCGGTCCCGGGCAGTAGCTGCCCCTTGCATCTATCACACGATCCGGTTTCACATCCATAGCATCACCTCATATGAATATGGTTGTGTACGATTCCTCCGTCATGGAGACGAACTCGCCGACGCCGATGATGTCCTCGATGATGGGATCTAGGTCATCCTTCTTTATGTCCATGACGTCTGCCATGAGCGCACAGCCGTACACATGAACGTTGCCAACCTCCTTTGCGTTCCTGATCATCTCTATGCCGCTCTGTATGTGCTTCTCAGCCATCTTCTTCATGACGAAGCTGCTTATCTCCGATCCATCGTAGCTCAGCTTGTTGACCGTATCGTCATGCTTCCTGAACTTCATGAGCGCCCAGAACGTAACGAAGATGTTGACGTCAACGCCGTTCGCAACAGCACCGGATGTTATGACGCCAGCAGCGGCTATCTTATCTATTGTTCCGGAGGCCAGAACAATCGACATGGTCTTTGACATATTTATCATACCAATATCATACTTTCGTAAATAAATCTTACTATTATGACTTTAGATGATCAATACCGGATAAATGATAACGAATTCGATATAATAACAATTTATTATGATATTGAAGATCAGAAAATTGCCTATCTTGCATTTGTGCTGTCTTAAATACGATATATAATGCTTAAATTCGTAATTTGATGCACATATAAATGAATTTATATACGAATTAAGGATAATGGTTTGGCGATAATATGAGTGCCGAATTCATAGACTCATTGGCCGTTATGCTACTTGCGCTTGGTATGACAACCGCCATTGGCGGGATGTATTTCCTTTTCTCTGCCCTTGGCAATGAGAAGAGGATAGAGGGATTGCTGATGCCGGCTGTGGGCGTAGGTTTATTTGATTTCATGAGTGGGTTTGTGATGTCGTTCACATGGCCACTGCCGTCGAGCTATAATATGCTGTTTGGAGATCCACTCCTGATGGCAGGCCTCCTACTGATGATATCTGCCATTGCCTATTACAAGCATTACGACATATCCTCTGTCTCGATACTTCTGTTCTTCCTGGGTATATATGTAATAATAGAGGCAGTTGGTATCGTGAACTACCATCTGGAATCCGGAGACAACCTCCTTGCAGCCATGGGCCTGTACATCGTGGATGGAATAGCGGCTATTCTCTCTCCGATAATGTACATCGACCAAAAGAAGGGCAAGATAGCTTACATGATAGAAGCCGCGATACTGATAATAGGTACTCTAATAGCTCTGTTCATAGGATATACGGCAATATATGGCCATCTGCTGGACTTCATAAAATATTTCCCATAAAACTCATTTTTTCTCTTTAAATTTATTTATAATTTCTAATTTATCAACAAAAGCAGGGCTTATATAATAAATCTTCCCATATTTATCTCCCCTAGAGACAAGCACCCCATTTTCCTCCAGTATACGCACATGGTGTTCGGAGGTCCTGTAATTTATTCCCAAATAAAGGCTAATTTGATTCAAATTAGATGGCTTCTCATTTAAATATTCAACTATTCGAAGCCGCATAGATCCCCCTCTCGTTCCGAAGAATAACCACCAGATAAGACGCCTGTATTCATCATAATAATCGGAATTCGAACCCAACATTTGCAGATAAAAGTATAGTATATAAATCTGAATATAAGAAAATATCAAGATCCATATGCAATGCAAGCCAGAATGATTTGATCCAAACTTCTCTTCGTTGCGGCTGATCTTTCTGAAAGTAGGACCATAGCACTAAGCTTAATAAGAGACAATTCCATGAAAGATGGTAATTATGTCTCTAGTTGTAACGGACATATTGAAGTACTACGAGCCTGAAATAAATGATGATCGCATATCAAAGCTATATATAACCACATCCAGAAAGGTTCTTGGCCAGGCCTACAGCCTACAGAACAAGATGATGGTTGTGGGAAAGCTCCTAGATGTCGCCATAGCGCCAGACAAGGAGAAGATAACAGAAACTGCCGTTCCGGGCAGAGACAGGCTCATAGGTACAAAGCTGGAAGCTTATTTCTTCACCGCAAACGGGAGCGACAGGGATTATCTGTTCTTCTCATCAAAGTTCAGCCACATACTGACAGAATACGCAATATTTGCAGAAGAGTATGAGGTAAAGGTCGAATTCATTTACGTCCAGAAGAAGATCGGCAAGATAAAACTATACACCAAGGGCACTGTTATGGACAGCTACAGATCCCAGGAGAGTGAGAGTGTTGGATGACATCGACGAGAAGATAGATAAAGCGACTAAGCTGCTTCAGGGAGGAATAAAGGAAGAATCCCTAGGCCACAAAGACAAGGCAAAGGAGTATTACTTCGCCGCTTACAGACTGATGCTGGAAGCCGCCAACGCGTCCCCCCCAGATCTCAAAAAGAAAAGACTGGATCAGTGCAACATCATTCTAAGTGCCTACCAGCGCGTCAATGAAAACAGAACCGCACCAGCTGAAGAGAAGACCAGCGACAGGATATCTGAGGGAGAGGCCCTGCTTGAAGAAATAGGCCTAGAGAAGCCAGAGATACCGAAGGTAACGTTTGAGGATGTTGCTGGGCTTGATGACGTTAAAAACGAGATCCTCGGGAAGATCGTGTATCCGATGAAATTCAAGGAGCTGTCCCAGGAATACAATATTCAATTTGGAGGAGGCATGCTGTTGTACGGCCCTCCGGGCACAGGAAAAACCTTCATAGTAAAGGCCATAGCCAATGAGGTCAGGGCGAGGTTCATCAATGTAAACCCGGCCAGCCTCTACAGCCAGTGGTTCGGTATGTTCGAGAAAAACATATCGAAGCTTTTCCGGGCTGCGGCTTTGCTCTCTCCTTCAATAATATTCTTCGATGAAATAGATGCCCTTGTGCCGAAACGTGATACCTCAAACTCAGATGCGGCAAAACGGGGCGTTGCGCAACTGCTGAATGAGGTCGGCGGCATAAATTCACAGAAGAACAAGAATCTGTTCATCATAGCCGCAACGAACAATCCCTGGGAGATAGATGAAGCTATGCTGAGGCCTGGCCGATTCGATATCAAAATATACGTGCCGCCCCCGGACATTATAGCCAGAAAGAAGATCTTTGAGCTGAACATGGCCAAGGTTAAGCAGGCTGGCAATATTGATTACAATTTGCTTGCCCAGCAGACTGAGGGGTACAGCGGTGCAGACATAGAATTCATATGCAAGAAGGCCAGCCAGAACGTATTCATGGAAGCCGTTAAATCCGGAAAACAGAGGCAGGTGGAGACCAGGGATCTCCTCGACGTGATCGGTAGCATAAAACCGTCAATCGATGCCGATCTGCTCTCGAAATACAGGGAATTCGCTGGATTCTAAGAGCTATACGACAGAAAAGCCCTCATCATCCTTTTTCAGGAGCCCCGAATAGACACCCCACTCGATCAGTATGACCTCCAGATCATGATTGCCGGATGGCGAATTGAAAGTCTGTATACCTTCATTGTTCAGTGATTCCATAAGCTGTTCCAGATCGAAGTGCCGCAGCTTCAATGCCGTCTTGAATGGTTCGATGTTCTTCAGCGATTCTCTGATTATCTCCTTTCTCCTCCTTATGCCTGAACGGACATATTCCTTCCCCTTATCGGTAATGACTATGTCGCCTGATTCAGCAGACACGAAACCCAGATTGGAAGCCGTGTAAACTATCGGCATCAGGTCGTCAATGTCCACTTCCATCTCCTTTTCAAGCCTGTAAAGATCGGTCTTACCTTCAAATATATTATTCATAACATACAATAATCCAACGAGATCGGCAATTCTCGCGTTGGGGTCAACGACTTCAGTCATCGTCAGTTAATGCATTGCACAATATTAAAAGTGTTCTATTCATCGAACATTGCGCGAAAGAGAATTTGGATATCACGCGGCAAATACGCCCTCCTCCGCCACGTATCTTTTCCTTGCAAGATCCATCATCCTCCTCGTGAACAGTATTGAGTAAACCGCAACAACAATCCCAAAGATGAATGATCCCCATCCTGCCAGCGCAATATTGCCTGCATTCGTCTCCACATCTATGAATTTCATCAATCCAAAGTGCACCTCCAGGCTGTGCCCTGAGACTATATCCGGCCAGTACTCTCCTATCATCAGCCCACCCCATGCGCTGTTGATCGTGGACGATATACCGGAGATCAGATATGGAAAGGTTCCAGGCAGTATGATGCTTCGCATTCTGGAGAAGTATCCCATATTGAGATTCTTCATGACCTCGAAGTACTCAGCTGGCAGTGCCTTGACACCCATCCAGAATGAGTAAAATATGTAGTAGAATGTACTGACAAACCCGAGCGAAAGCACATACACTTCGTCCGTAAATGGGCCAAACACGCCATGTATAAATGCGAAGCTAGCCGCAAATATGAATGGAAAGTAGATGGGAGGCGGATAAGCGCTCAGCGTCTGTATTATGGGGACGCCTATCCCCTCAGCGCGAGAATGCATAGCCAGATAGTATCCGAGGAATATTGAGATGACAAATGATATGGCGAGAATCACACCCACTCTCAGATAATCATATAGAAGATACAGCATAATCTTTGGCGTCAGATTGAACAGCCTGCCCCATTCAGAGTGCGGAACCGAAACTATGAGAGTCACCGCGGAGTAGAGTATGAGACCAAGTATGATCACACCAATGGCCACGCTGATATATCGACTTATCTTCTCCTTTCGCTTTTCGTGCTTCTCGAAGACCTCCGGAGGCCTTGACAGCGTTCTGGATCTGTAATATCCTGCAAGCCTTGACAGGGGGTTTCTAGCAACCACTGACAGAAGCCTGGTTGTCTGCTTTACATTCAATCTGCCCCTTCTGATAATTGGCGCGTCTGTATCCACTGTGTACTTGGACACGGCATATCTGCTGAACTCCCTCAGGCCTATTATGATCACTATTATGACGGCAGCCAGTATGCCCAGGGCAACATATATCAGTCTGATCTGGCCGCTGGCGGCCAGGGAATCCAGAACTGTGCCTATGCCAAATGTCTGGTATGTGTGTATCCCCACGCTGAAAACTTCACTCACCGTTATATAGAAGAATCCGTCTGATACGCTTGGGAAAAGGTTTGCCGCTATCCTGGGATACGAGAATGGTATGAATATCCTCCTCATCTTTGTGAGAAAAGACATCTGGTAGTTTTCAGCAACTTCAAGCATCTCGCGCGGAACTGTCTTGAACGCCTGGTATTCGCCCATCCATATGTTCCACACTACGGCCGTGAAAACAAGGAAGTCCGCGGCCATTTCAACTCCAAGAGGGCCACCTATCCTGGTGACAAATATGATCAGCACTATTGGAAAGAAGGAGATCACTGGCACAGATTCGAAAACCTCGATTATCGATATATAGATGTTTTCGAAAATTTTGCCCTTTATGGCAGCATAGGCCAGAAACCATCCGGTTACTATAGAGATGAGTATCAGCCCTAAAACGCGACCTGCCGTGGCGAGTGCTGCAAGGGTTATCAGCAGGATCTCGTTCATAGTTTCCTCACCTTTGGAGGCGTAAGATAGTTGTACAGGGCATCCAGGATCTGGTTGAATTCCTCACTCCTGGGATTCCTGGGCCTTGGAAGGTCCACATGCACCTTTCCAACCACTGTTGCCGGCACGTTATTTAGAACATATATTTCATCGGCTAACTCAACAACCTCCGTAAGGTTGTGCGAAACGAGGACGACACCCTTTAGTGGGGTATCCGGACTGAACAGTATGTTGTATATGTCCTGCCTGAGACCCTCTGCTGTGAGTTCGTCGAGATGCGCAAATGGCTCGTCCATGAGGAAAACAAGCGGGCTTGCAGCCAGGGCGCGTGCGATTGCCACCCTCTGCCTCATGCCACCGCTCATCTCCTTTGGATAAAGATCCTCAAACCCCTGTAGCCCTACCATTTCGAGAGCGTTTCTGGCCGCCTTCTCTGCTTCGTCGTCTGAAACGTTTCTTACCTTCAATGAAAGCATCACATTTTCAAGTGCGGTCAGCCATGGGAAGGTAACTATGGACTGGTGAATCAGTATTATATCTGGAGTGGGCCTCACTATGGGCCTTCCAAAGAGATACACCATTCCACGGTCCGGCTTCAGAAATCCACCGAGTATCCTCAAAAGGGTGGATTTTCCAATTCCTGATGGACCAACTATCGCAACAAATTCATTCTGGCCCACATCAATATTCACATTTTCGAATACCTTGTATCCATTTTCATAGGAAAAATCAATGCCCACAGCGCTTAGAACATACTGGGCAGCTCTGGCTCGTTGCATTGCATTATCCTTAATGAGATCCTCGTCCATGGACATCACCTTATGGAACAGTGAACTCCCCCGATCATGAGGCCAGGCTTCCAGCGCATAGATCTCAGTTCTTTTTCACGGGGCCATCACCGCAAAGCCCGATCCCTAGAACATATATAAACACTGTTTTGCGTTCGGCAGACTTTATTTCTGCACCTTTGATAAAAGTAATATATCGTTCACCACCGCGCCGGCTGTTTCATATGGGCCATCGTATATATCACTTACGTTCACAGTACCGTTGCTGTCGGTTTCAATCTGATAGCCAAGACCATCCATCCCGATGCTCATCAGGAAGTCGTCCTTATTCAGGGAGATGATGCGCGATACTGCAACTGGCCTGCGATCATCAACGTACACCTCTGTGACAAGGCGATCGTTCGCATTGTATGATCTCTCATCAACACCGGAATATTCAACATCGTTCAGTGTGTATTCCGTTCCAAATATATGGTTCACAAGTATCACACTCTTTCTGGCAGCATCCAGACCATTCAGGTCATCCTGCGGATTGCTTTCTGCGATGCCCTTTTTTATTGCATCATCAACAACATCCCTCAGAGATCTTCCATTTGCCATGTTCCTGATTACATAGTTGATCGTAGAGCTCACGATGCCCCTGAACCGCTTTACCTTTGAAGGCAGGATTGAGTAATCAAGGACACTGAAAAGGGGCACACCACCAGCAACCGTAGCTTCATACCGTATATACTTCGAATTCTGGTTTGCGGAATCCATGATATCATGCCATTTATTAGCTAACCCGGATTTGTTTGCCGTGACAACGTTCATGCCGGATTCGAACGCCATTCTGTAAAGTGAATATTCACGAACACCGTCTCTCGACGCAGGGGTGCAGTCAACGAGCAAATCGGCAGCTTCGCCCATGAGATCTTCCGGACCGGAGAATGCTCGATCCGATATTCTGCCAGTCTTCTCTTTATTGGATATTATGCTCGAGATATCCAGATTTCTCCCAGAAGCATAGCTTCGAGAATCTGATACTCCAACCACCTTAATACTAAATGCAGATCTTCTCCGATTGCTCGCATCTATTATTCTGAGAACGTTAAGGCCGACGTTTCCTGTTCCCATCAGTATTATTCTGATTTCCTTCATCCCGCAAATAAATAGCTTTGGCCTATAAAAGCTTCAGTCTCAGCCACAATAGCGGCACGGATCAATAATCTATGTATGCTTACTTATTTGAAACTTAATGAAAAACACTTTAAAACCACACCCAACACCGGAATATATACGACAAATTTAAATAGATGCATTATGTTAATCATTCAATGGTTGAATTAACGGGCTACATCCTTTTGATAGTTGCCCTCATAGACGGCCTGCTGTTTGGGCTGGCGATAAAAAAAGGCGTCACATCATTCATACTGATAGTGATAGCGCTGATACTGTCAACATACGTTGGCTTTTCATTCGCTCCGCATGTATCCATCACGAATGTAACTGCAAAACTCCTGCCATATATAAGAAACTATGCCACTCAGATCACGAATGATATATCCATAGGATTTGGCGGATCGCTTTCCCTGACGGTGGTTCTGTTCCTTGTCGGTTTGGCCGTTGGGCTATGGAAGGGATGAACACATCAAAACAGGATACTTCGATCAAATGCATAATGGGCGATTTCGGCTTTATTTATGCCCTTTTATTTGAATGGCAGTGGTTCCCTAAAAAATCACCGCTTTAAAAAATGGACTATAAGACAAAGATCATTTGTTCTGATCATCGTTGCTTTTCACGCCACCAAGTGATTTAAGCAGATCTTCAAGATCCTTGTCGGTAGACGATGATTCAGCAGGTTCCTGGGCTGCCTGCTTCTCCTGAGGCTTCTGCGATTCACCAGACAGTGACGACAGTATTTTATCGACACTTTCTGGATTGTACTCGCCTCTCTGGTTGACCGCAGTGGTTATCTGATCAAGCTGGCTGCTCAGCCTCTCCTGTATCTGATCCGAAGCCGATATTATTTTCTCTACATTCTGCTGCATCTGAATTACCTGCTTTTCTGTCAGCTGGCTCTTCAGGAGATCCTCCGATCCCTCCTTGAGGGATGCCCACACCTTCTTTGTCGTATCCGCAAACTGAAGGTTCAGGTCTATATTTTCAAGGAAAAGCTTGTAATCCTTCAGGCCACGTATGGCACTCTCCAGCGAAACTATGTTTGAAGCAAAGACGCGGGCTTTTTCTATATTCCCATCCTTCAGTGATATCTTGGCGTTCTGTATGTTCATCTCCCTGTTCTTCTCATACTGCCTGATTGCACGGTCTATATCGGATTTCCACTTGTTTATCCTGGAACGCCTTTCCAGCATTTTTTCCTCTTCACTCTTTCCAAACTTGAATAACACCATAATAATCTCCTTCAATACATCTGCTTTTCTTATCTGTTAAAATATTAATTTAACGTCAGATATAAACTTTTATGCGCAGACCGCCCCATGCTTTTCAAGAACCGTTACATTAACGTTGGTCATGCATCTCAGCTACGCCGTCATATGCTGTTTGCATAGATGTCCTTCACAGCCCTCAGATCTCTGAGGGCCAATTCCGGGTCGAACGGTACAGGCGTATCATCAACCACGCTCTTCAGAAATCCCGATGCTTCGTCAACAAAGATATCGTGCGGGCCGAGGTCTATGAGGTCTCCGTTGAGTAATGGATCTCCATAGGCCCTTTTTCCCTTTGGTGCCTCAAAATTGCTGGGCTTGCTCCTGAGATCCTCAAGTATGCTTCCATCAGTTCCGATGATCTCGAAGGATGGCAGCGAGGGAGGATATGGATAACCCCATGAATAGAAGAAAAGGCCGTTGGAACCATCTTTAAATTTGAAAATAGCTTCCACCGTGTCAGGTTCCTCTATGGAGGCCACCGAACGGTAGAAGTTCGAACGCACAGAGATGTATTCTCCGGCAAGGTTGAGCATGGTGTCGATGAAATGTATTCCGCCGTCTATCAGCGGACCGCCACCCATGATGGATGCCTGCGATCTCCATCCATGCCAGTTGTACTTTCTCTGGTCCCTTATTATGATCGTGTGGACAGATCCGATCTTTCCGGAATCCATGATCTCTTTGGCTTTCCAGACACTGGGATCGAAATAATACTGATCGGCAACCATGAATTTTCGTCTGTTTTGGACCGCCGTTCTTATCATTTCCCTGGCGTCTGAAATATCAGTGGCGATGGGTTTCTCCACCATGACGTGCTTTCCCATGGCCAGGGATTTGACCGTTACATCGTGGTGAAGGTTGTGTGGCAGCACAAGATCGAATATCTCTGCATCCGAATTGAAGGCTTCTTCCAGGCTGCTGTTCACCTTGACTATATCATACCTGGACAGAAGATCCCTGACCACCTCAGCTTTTCTTTCTGTTATTTCTATATCAACATCAAGCTTCGACCAGGCTTCTATATGGCGCTTTCCAAACCCATTGAGACCTATTATATTTACCTTCATGCATCAGATCACTGCTTAATAGTTAATTAAATTTGGCTCAGCGGTATGCACTGGGATAGTAAACGATGAACGCAGGCTTTGAAGACCAATGTTCAGACGGTACCAGCATATATCTGATTTTTCATATTAGCGTTCAGAAATATTTTTTAACGATTTTCTGATATTGCCTTAGCATAGTGGATGGTGCTTGAAAACGCTGGATTTCAGCATATATTATATCTATGTATTTGAATAATATAAATTACGGGAGTGATGATGGATTTGAATATACGCCGTGTGGTGCTTGATGTTGACAAGGGCCTGAATAGACCGACCCTGGTTGAACTTGCCGCCGCAATAGAGAAGGTTCAGGGAGTTGAAGCTGTGAACATAATCGTCACGGAGATGGATATGGAGACCATGGGAACGAACATAACCGTTGAAGGTACAAACATAAACTACGATGAACTTATAGAGACTATTGAAAATACAGGTTCCGCCATACATTCAGTTGATGAAATCGCGGTGGGCAAGAGGCTCATTGAAAACGTGAGGAGAAACCAGAATTGAAAGATCGGACGCTCTTCTCAATAACTCTTGGTCTTTCCGATGGGATAATAACATCATTGATGATAGCGGCGGCTGCACTTTCTTCTCTCACCTCGATCGGCATGACCGAAGCCCTCAGAATCGGCGCTGGATCTGCGACGGTTGGAGGTTTCAGCTTCTTTATAGCGGAATATGCCAGGCTTCGCGGTGAGGTGTTCAGGATGTCCAGGCAGCTTGCAATGGATTCTCCAAGGAGACTGATGAGGAGCAGGATAGGAGTTGAGATCACAGAGGAGGCCCTGGAGGGCACTGCTATAGCCGGCGTATCGGGCTTTCTCGGTTCGATGATTCCGCTTGCCACCGATGCGCTGCTGCCAGATTACCATATACTGCCGTTTTCCGTCGCAATCATCGCACTGGCTTTCCTTGGCATAGGGCTTGCCAGATCAATTTCTGGTAACTATACAATCTGGGCCGTAGGCATGTCAGCAGTGGGTATTGTTATGTCGTACGTTGGGATCTTTCTCCACATAGTATCATGAGCTTTACAATGAATTTTGGCGAAACGGGGATAGAGATCTCGATGAACAAGTTTATTTATGATTGCGATGATGTGAGTCAGTGATAACTGCCATCCTGACACAGATACTGATACTGTTATCTGTATCGATGCTTCTGGGCGTTCTGCTGGACAGGTTCAGAATACCTGAGGTTGTGGCGTACATAGTCTCTGGTATCATCGTCGGCGCAGGGGTTCTCCGTATAATCATGCCATCACAGACCATTTCCGATATCGAGAGCATATCGCTTTTCTTCATAATACTGTCCATAGGTGTTGAGGCAAATACGGAGTACATATATGGTAACCTCAAGAGATCCATTCTCTTCACCATATCCGGCTTCATATTCCCAATGATACTTGGCCTTGCGGTATTGAATTTCATCAGCCCATTCGGATTTATACCATCATTTGTTGTTTCGCTTTCGGTCAGTGTGCCGTCAATTTCCATAATATCAGTTCTTCTCATGAAGTATGATCTGCTCAAGGTAAACGGTGGCCGACTCATTCTGTCTTCGGTTGTACTGACCGATATAGTCGCCTTCATAATGCTGTCGGCTACTACGGAGAATGTTTACCACGTCCTGGAATCGCTTGGCTTTGTCATTCTCTTTTTCGTCGTTATAGCGATATTTGATATCATCATAAGGCGGAGGGCCATCGGCATAATGGCCTGGATAGAAAAGAGAGAGGAAAAGACCAACATGGAGTATATCCTCTTTTCCATGATCATAATAGCCGGGCTGCTTGTGTCCATAATCTTTGAGGTAATAGGCATAACCTACGTGCTCGGTTCCTTCTTCGCTGGCATACTGATACACGAAGCTTCTGTTGGGGAAAAATACCACCGCATTCTCGTGAATACATTGAAAAGGATCAACGACTCATTCTTCATTCCTCTGTTTTTCTCAATAGCTGGAATCAGCGTGGTTTTTCCACATTTGGACACGTTCATCATATTCCTGCCCGCGTTGATCGTCATAATCGTATCTGGAACGCTTCTAAATTATGCACTATCGAAGAGATTCATAAGGAGTATAACCCCCCTCACGACCATGTCTGTACTTGGAGGAAGAGGGGCTGTCGGTGTGATAATAGCAGCGATAGCCTATGACACAGGCATCATCACCTCAATACAGTATTCGCTTGCAATTCTTGGGACGGTTCTCATATCCTTAATAATAACCCCCTTGATCTCACTTGCTGTTGCCCGACGTGACGGCGAAATGGGCCATGCGAATGCACGAAGGGAATGAAAATGGAACTGCACGGTATTTTTCTTAACGCTTTAAGAAATATTTGTTATGACACAGGCCATCAGTCTGATGACATTTCTATACTTTGTAATAGAAAAAGTTAATTAAGTTAAACTGCTGCTGAACTATGGATCAGGAACGGATTCAGGACAGCTATCCTACGGAATCAAGGATACTGATGGCACTCAAGAAATCAGATGGAATGACTCTTCAGGAGATTGCCCAGCAGATGGGCCTATCAAAGATGGCCATACTGAAACACATGCAGGTCCTTGAGAACAGGCACCTGGTAGAAAGAAGAATAGCCAAGGGCGATATGGGAAGGCCCTTTTACAGGTTTTACCTCCTCAGAGATTCCTCCGAGGCCTTTGGGTCCTCTGGTGATAAGGTTCTCACAGATCTCATCGACTTTCTTGACAGCACGGGCAACAGAGACCTGGTTGTAAAATTCCTTGAGAAGCGGTACAAAGATGTTGCAGAATCCTACAGGCTAATAATCGGAGGGGTTAGGGACGATGAAAGAGTGGAAAAGCTCACACAACTGCGGTATGAAGAGAATTATGTTCCTGAACTGAAGAAGGTAGGAAACGGTAAGTACGAACTGCTAGAGTACAACTGCCCCATCTTCACTGTGTCTAGAAAGTTCGGGGAGGCTTGTGCTTTGGAATGCCATCTATTCGAATCTGTCCTCGGTATGAAAGTTGTGTCATCGCACACGCAGGTCAATGGCCATGGCACGTGCAAATTCATCATAGAACGAGAGAAAAAGGAGCCCTGAATCTGATTCTTGTTTCCGAATAGATATTCGGCCTTTCCGGGCCAACGAGATGCGTAGAACAGTATTTATAAAATTTATAAATGATTTAGTTTATCAATTTGGCGAAAATCTAGTCCTATGAATTCGAACAGGAGGAACAAGACTCTCTTCAATGCATCCAAGGTCGTGTTTATTTCATCAAGCATCCCAGTTGAAATATATACGATATTCCTTCTGAGCTCCAGCGACGGGGGCAAGATCATCTTTGGCCTGCTGATGATGGGTTCTCTCGCCATACTGATAGGCCTTCAGCCGGCAATTGGCCGTATGATAGATGCAGTAAAGAGAAGAACACTGATACGCTGGTTGCAGCTATCATCACTTGTCATAGAGGTTTTCATTTTCATAGCCTGGTATCTAAATGCAGTACCATCGATCATACTTCTTTCCGGATTCCTGATGTACGTGGACGTGAGCGAAGCCTTCTACTTCAATGCAATGAGCGCACTTCTCCAGACCATTTCTGGAACAGGATCGTATGTCAGATCCAACGGGTTATCCGAAATATCCGGTCAGCTTCCATCCATGATCGGACCTGCAATGGCCATTCCTGTTTTGCACTTTCTGGGCCCCAGAATCTCGCTTCTACTTTCAGCGTCGCTGGCATCTGTTTCCCTGTTGCTGATATCGTTCTTAAATGAGGATTACATACCACCGAGGCGTGTCAGAGGACGCAATGATAAGATGGCCGGGACAATATCCGTTATCATGGCGTTTCCAAAGCAGGTTGTCCTGATCTACCTCCTGAATTTCCCTTTCATAATGGTCATGGTCGGCAATCTGGTGAAACCCGTGTTCATAGTGAGTGTCCTGCATGGCGGGGTTGCTGACCTTTCCCTATCTGAAATGGGATATGCTGCATTTGCGGCCATGACCGGTCTCTTCATGTCAATTTTTCCGGTCAAGAATGAGATGGCCAGTGCTTTCCTATTCTTCTCCATATATCTGGCTGGGATCATTCTGATGCCCTTTGCCTCTGAATTTGCGATCTATATGATACTACAGAGCCTGCATGGAATTGGAAATCCAGGGACAAGGATAAGCAGAAACTCGTTTGTGATGAGGCATGTGCCCAGGGAGCTCCATGGCAGGTTCTCTTCCAGTGTATCAATGTTTTCCAACATAACTAGAATAAGCATCCTTGCAGTGTTCACAGCTGAGATAAATCTGGTAAGTCCAGTTGATCTTCTGCTGACAATGGGAATCATAACGGCTGCGGCGCTTCTCATGGCCGCCGTTCTTAAAAGATCCGTGGACATGAGGCCGCTCTCTTCGGGCATTCCACTGCCGGTAAAGTGAAAAACCAGTGTGGAAGGTGATCAGGATTTCCTCCTGAAGGAGTCTCTGAAGAGCATGTAGTAGAGAAGCGGATCGGCTGCGGTTATTATCCCACCGATCAGTGGCGGATAGATACTGCTTATGGAAAGCAGGTCACCGGCCAAGGGCGGAGAAACCGCAGAGAAACCGGTTCGGGTCATAGATGTAACTCCTGAAGCTGTGGCTCTCTCAGTGCTGTCAACGATGCCCATCGAGAATGACTGGCGAACCGGAACAGCGCCCATCTGCAATCCCTGCCTCAATATATAAACCAGCGCGGCAATCTGAAGAAATGGTATAAAAGCCAGTGCAACGAGGAGCATGGATGATGCCGCTCTTGTCCACACGATGGCGTTCAGCTCTGATTCCGACCTGATGATCCTAGGTATGACTATCATAAAAATCAATACAAATATATTTGATATACCGAATATCACGCCTATTTCGCCCGACGATATTCCAAATCTCAGATGAAACCACAGTGAAAAGATTGGGGATACGAATCCAGCCCCTATTCCATTTGGTATGGTCGGAATCGAGAGTCGTATCATCTTTTTCCAGGATATCGACGGAAGCAGCTTTCTGCTTCTGATGCCGTTATCATTGAGAAAAACCGTGATAAGCATACCGACAATGCCCATGATGCCCGCCAGATAGAAGAGCCTGTAGACATCACCGCCTATCCTCTCAACAACATCGATCAGAAAGGATCCAGCGCTCGAGGCCAAAAGCCCAACAGCCGATGCGGTAGAAAGTACCCTTGAAAATCTGTTCTTCTCTGTGAATTCCGTTATCAGTGCAGTCTGTACCGCTCCAAATGCGCCTCCGGATCCTATTGGCCCGCCGCCGGATCCAGTGAAGCTTCCAAGACCGCTGAGCAGAATGAGGATGAACATCTCCTTTGAGACGAGAAAACCGAAAGCAGAAACCGCAAATATAAGATAGAGAACTATCAGCAATGACTTTCGGCCATAGTGGTCGGCAAGCATGGCCATGAAAAAGGTCAGGATGGAACTGATCACAATGGCAGAACCCAGGATTACACCAACAGTGAACAGCGAATATCCGATATGGTGAAGGTAGAGACTCACGAGTACATTCAAGAAACCATAGCTAAAACTCAGGAACGCCCTGGCGGATATGATGTTAGCAAGGTTGAAAGTAGAATCAGAAGTCAATTCCATGCCTCAGGCAGTTCTGTTTCTGCCATAATGCCCGGGCCGGGATTTGAACCCGGATCTGAGGCTCCGCAGGCCTCCAGGATATCCAAATTACCCCACTCGGGCATTCTCGGTATTCATTTTACATATTTATAGTGACGTCAGGATCCAACCCTGACGCCATTGGAGGTTTCAAACGCTTTAACATAACGGTTAAAAAATTCGGTTTACAGTCAGGGAATTGAAGATACGAAAAATTGTGGTAAAGATCGAAAATTTGGCTTCTATTTCTCATATTATATGCAACTTTTTGCCGAGATCTGTGAATGCGTCAACAGCTACCTTTATGTCAGCGTCCGTGTGTACAGCGGACGGCATGAGCCTTATCCTGGCAGTACCCTTTGGCACGGTAGGATACACTATGGGGGAAGCAAAGACATCCTTCTCATCGTACAGCATCTTGCTCAGCTCCACAGTCTTCTTTTCATCGCCTATTATGACCGGCGTTATTGGGGTCTTGCTGTGTCCGGTATTATAGCCAACATCAGAGAGCGATTTTTTCAATATATCCGAATTGTGCCACAGTTTCTTTATCAGAGAATCGTCCTTCTCCAGTATCTCTATCGCCTTGAGAACGGCGGCTGCATCGCCCGGATTAAGCGCACTGCTGAACAAGAAAGGCCTGGCCTTCTGCTTGAGAAGATCTATTAGATCTGCAGAACCTGCAACAAAACCGCCCATTGAACCCAGCGCCTTCGAGAATGTACCCATCTCAATATCAACACGATCCTCCAGATGGAAGTAGTTGACAATTCCCCTGCCATGATCGCCAAGCACACCCTCTCCGTGGGCATCGTCCACATAGACCATAACATCGTTTTTCTCCGCGACCTCCGTGATCTCGGGCAATGGCGCAATGTCTCCGTCCATGCTGAAGACACCATCCGTTATCACCAGTGCCTTCTTGAAGGCGGAACGGTTTTCCCTGATCTGCTTTTCCAGGTCCTCTACGGAAAGGTGCTTGTACACTATCCTCTTGGCAGAGCTCAGCCTTGTGCCGTCGATAATGCTCGCATGATTCAGCTCTTCTGAGAATATGACGTCATCCTTTCCGACTAGTGCCGGTATGGTTCCAACATTGGCCAGAAGACCGCCCTGATACACCAGTGCCGATTCCATATGCTTGAACTTGGCTATCTTCTCCTCCAGCCTAGCATGTATCTCATCCGTGCCGGCTATGGATCTAACCGCACCGGCCCCAACACCGTACTGCTCAATGGCCTCAATTGCTGCCTTCTTCGTCTCCGGATGATTTGCAAAACCGAGGTAGTTGTTTGAACACATGTTCAGTACTTTCTTGCCCCCTATTGTTACCCATGAACCCTGAGCACTCTCTATCGTTCTTATCGGGACGTATCTTCCCTCAGCCTTCAGGGCTGAGAGCTCTTCCTCCACCCAGCTCAATCTTTGCATATTTATTTAATCGGTAGAGCCTATATAACTATTTCACAGTATAATGCAGCCTGCCACATATTTGCTTGCCCATCGCTGGATTGATCATCATTAACCGTAATGCCGTAGATCACCGATCTGACCTTCACAAATTGCTATATACCTGAAAGCTATCAACTCATAGAGCAGGTAGTGAAAACCCTCGCGTACTTAAAGGTAAAGTCATATTGAATAGGTGATCAGATGGATGAAGAGATGCTAATTCCAGAGGAAGAGTACCAGAAATCAGGAGTGCATATAGGTACCCAGGTAAAGTCCAGCGATATGAAGCCATACATATTCAAGATAAGGAATGACGGGCTTTACATTCTCGACGTCAAGAAAACAAACAGCAAGCTTATAGTGGCCGGCAAGATGCTGGCACGCTTCGAGCCGCAGGACATACTTGTTGTGGCTCAGAGGC
Source organism: Thermoplasma acidophilum DSM 1728 (assembly GCF_000195915.1). GTDB lineage: Archaea > Thermoplasmatota > Thermoplasmata > Thermoplasmatales > Thermoplasmataceae > Thermoplasma > Thermoplasma acidophilum. The sequence goes on from NC_002578.1 coordinate 1,261,475, forward strand.
AGTATGCCTTCAGACCCGTCGCAAAATTCGCGGAGGTCACAGGTGCCACAGCGATCACGGGTAGGTTCAATCCCGGTACGCTTACAAACCCAAGCCTGAAATTCTACAAGGAGGTAAAGGTAATAATCGTTACAGATCCGCTTGCAGATGTCCAGGCCATGAAGGAGGCCGTGAAGATAGGCATTCCAATAATAGCCCTCTGTGATGCAAACAACAAGACCGATTTCGTGGATCTGATAATACCCACCAACAACAAGGGAAGGAGATCGCTGGCCGTTATCTACTGGTTGCTCGCCAGAGAGATTCTGAAGAACAGGGGGACGATAACCAGCTACGATCAGTTCAAGTACACAATAGATGATTTCGAGGCCCAGATTTAAATAATATCTTTCACCCTTTTCAGGGCCACATATCTAACTTCATTTTTATATATGCTTGCGTAGATCATGGTCTTTCTGACGCTCGATGCAACCCTTACTCCCCTGCTTATGGAGTACCATCTCTCCTCTTCCGGCATTACGCTTACAAGATATTCAGCATGCTGACTGTCCCTGCCAAGGTAGACTCTGAAATTTGCGCCGTACTTGAAACCTGTCTTGACGATGCATCCCCTGCCGACTAGATCCGAATATACCATATCGACCTGCGAAGCGCTGTGGTTTCCGGATATGTAGTTGGCCTCATTTTCCGTCAGGAGTCTGAAACCATGGAATGCTGTTCCGATCCACCACTCCAGATCCCCCGCTCCAAAGCTTCTTCCACCCATTCTCACCACGGGCGCGGATACAGGCGATACCAGATTCCTACCGGCAGGAAATATCTCCTGGGATGAGTACACTGTGGGATCGCCCTCCTCATCGACGGTGAAGTAATAATCCACAGGATTCTCCACCAGATCGGAAAATTGTATCCGATCGTATTCCCGCATGACCCTGAGGCTGAGTGGCTTCTCCGTACCCTTTCTGAAGTAGATCAGCCCAGAATCCTCCTTCACACGGTATCCCTTATTTTTCAGGATCTCATAGGCAACATACCTGTCAAAAGTGACTGTGTCGAAGAGATCCCTGAAGGAATCGCTGTTCTGAAAACTTATCCTGCCCTTGAAATACAGGTAAAGGCATTCATATGGATCCAGGATCAGGTTATCGCCGCTGAGATAGCCGATCTTGTATTTTCCGATTATGTAGTTCTTGCTCTTCCCGTCCTCTATAAAAAAGACATGAGATCCACAGATACCCTGTTCCATCTACTTCCTCAACACATTCCTGCTTATTATCCTATCAACAATGCTGTCCAGTATCCCTTCGAAACCTGTCCCATCCTTGCAGGAAACCATGTAGTAGGTCGAACCGAATTTGCTGCTGAGCTTTTCGAGATCCTCCTTCCATATCTGGGCTTCGTATTTCAGATCTGTCTTGTTCCCTATTATGTACACGTTGATCTTGTTCATTCCATATGCCCTTGCAATTACCCTTTCTGCAAATTCGAGGCTTCTGTAGTCCGTGAGGTCTATCACGACGATCATGCCTGTTGCTGTCCCTATAACCCTCTCTGCGTCATCATCCGCCTCCTGAAATAGGATGTCAACGCTGTACCTGATTCCATCTATTTCACGGGTGACGGTCTTCTTGATCATGGCCCTCGGAATTCCCGGGGACATCTCTCCATAGACCATGTATGATATGAAGGATGACTTTCCTGATCCCTTTGAACCTATCACTAGGAACTTCCAAGCTAGTTTCTGAATGGGCATTGGGCATCAATAGGTACCTTTTAGTTATACTTTTTCCTATGAAGCCAATTCGGGCGGTGATGCGGGATCCATGATCGCTGACAGCAGAGCGCATGTAGAGATTGGAAAAATCCAATCTGCTAAATAATGGCACTATAATTTTATATATTTACATGATATTTAATAGTCATGGAATACAGATTTTCTGACATATTTCGGTACATAAAGCCCTCCGAGATTAGATCGTTATTGAAATACACCTCCGATCCGGAACTCATTTCTTTCGGCGGCGGAATGCCAAATCCGGAATCATTTCCGATCAAAGAAATGAAGGAGATACTGAACGATGTGATAGATAATTACGGTAAAAAGGCCCTCCAGTACGGGACGACCGAGGGCCTAGATCCGCTCAGGGACGAACTGGCCAAATACGTGGAGAAGACCGAGGGAATCAGGGCAAAGAGGGAGGAGATCATACTCACCACCGGATCGCAGCAGGCCCTTTACGCGATTGGAAAGATATTCACGAATCCAGGAGAAACAGTCATAACGGAGGGGCCAACCTATGTCGGCGCCATATCGGCCTTCAATTCCAACAAGGCTGAGATGATCGCGATAGATCTCGATGACAAGGGAATGGACGTGGATGCTCTGGAGGAAAGGATAAGGAATTTTATGGCCAACGGAACGAAACCAAAGTTCATCTACGTCATACCGACATTCCAGAACCCTGCTGGCACCACGATGGTGCTTGACAGGAGAAAGCAGCTGCTCGAAATTTCAAAAAGGTATGAGATACCAATTGTGGAAGATAATCCGTACGGACAGTTGAGATACGATGGGGATCCTGTTCCATCCATCAAGAGCATGGACGATGACGGAAATGTGATCTACCTGGGGACATTCTCAAAGGTCATGGCTCCGGGCCTGAGGCTTGGATACGTCATAGCGGACAGGCAGATAGTGGAGAAGATAAATCTGGTGAAGCAGGGCCTGGATCTTGCATCGGACTCCCTGTCTGAGTACATCGCATATGAATACCTGAAGCGCGGAGACATATACAGGCAGATACCCAAGACGGTCAGCCTGTACAGGAAGAAGCGCGACCTGATGCTGAAATCGATAGCTGAGTATTTCCCTGAAGGGGTTAAATACACAAAGCCAAACGGCGGCATGTTCCTCTGGGTCTCTCTCGATGAGAAGATCGACACAACCAGGATGCTGGAGAGGGCTTTGAAGGCAAAGGTCGCGTACGTTAGCGGAGCTGCCTTCTATCCGCATGGCGAAAAGCACAACAGCATGAGACTGAACTTCACGTATTCTGACGATGACAAGATCGTCGAGGGAATAAAACGCCTAGCATACGTGATAAATGAGGAGATGGAGGTCGTCGAGTAACCTCCATTTTATTGATTTTGCCGCTTAAAGCCAAATATATTTTATTCTTCATGCCATAACGTCTGGATGATAACCGTTGTAGGGGGGACATTTTCAAAGCTTCACAAGGGGCATAAGGCGCTGCTCAACACGGCCATTGATACAGGAAATGAGGTTGTTATCGGCCTTACAAGCGACGAATACGTAAAAAAGAACAAGGTTTATCCGGCCATACCCTACAGTGTGCGGTACAGAACTCTGTACAACTACATGATAAAGCGCACGAACAAGTTCCGGATAAGGCAGATAGATGACAGGAATGGAAATGCCCCCTATGAGAAGGACTACGAGGTGATAGTGGTATCCCCTGAAACGTATCCCAGGTCGTTGAAGATCAATGAGATCAGGATCAGCAATGGCCTACCGCCACTGAAGATCATCAGGGTTCCTTACGTCCTCGCACAGGATCTATTTCCAATAAGTTCAACGCGGATAATAAATGGAGAGATAGACACTAATGGCAAGAGAATCACCCCACTCAAGGTCGGCATATCCACCAGAAATGAGGCAAAGATACAGGCTGTCGAGAAATTTGTAAGGAGGCTTGTGAAGAATTACCAGATTGTGAAAAACGAGAACTACAATCTGAAGACACAGCAGCCATTTGGGGAGGAGACAATGGAGCTGGCAACCCAGCGTGCCATGGAAGCCCTTAAGGACAATGACTACTCCGTTGGTATCGAATCCGGAATAATATACGAAAGCTTTTCCAAAAAGTATTACGACGTGCACTACTGCGTCGTCATAGATAGATTCGGCAATGTGACCAGAGGGATGAGCAGCGGCTTTGAGATACCGGATCACATAGTGGATCGCATGAAGCGCGATCGCACTTTCTCCGAAGCATACTCTGGATATCTCAACGTTCAGGAGATAGATCAGTCCGAGGGCATAATCGGGAAGATATCTGAGGGAAAGTTGAGGAGGATCGACCTCATAGAGGAATCTATCCGGAATGCGTTCATCCTCAGGCTGGATCCTGACTTTTACGATTCCACGTACACACCACCTTAGCACCTGATCGCAATACCTGCATGCATACGTTCAGGTCAGTGGATATTGCTTCTCCCCTGCGATTTTCTGGACATGATTCCGAGAAACAGTACAAGGAGCGACATGACCAGTATTGCAAGGAGCATGTAGAAGATATCGCTGAAGCCAGTTGGCTCAGACACGATTATAATGCCCGGTATTAGGCTCATCTTGTAAACAGTGCTCCCGGTGAAGATGCCCATGCTGACCACCTTCCTCCCACCCCTGAGCGAAACGAGTATCATTATTATCTCCGGAAATGATGACACCATGCCAATACCGTACGCACTGAGATCGACCAGGTTTATTCCGGTGTAGGAAGCGATGCCTATGGTGCTCCTGACAAGGGTATCGGATGACAGGAATATGAGAAAGAAGCTTACGATCAATACGATATTAGAATATTCCTGCGGCCCGTATCCTGCTTCCTTACTCCCTCCGGCCTTGATCACCAGGTATACAACGAATGGCACGAATAACGCGATGCTGTAAAACCAGGGTATGTGCACGAAGATCTCGGCAAATACCATCGAGAGGATGGTGAGCACCAGGATTACTATCATGTCCAGGGTGAATTCTCCGGCAACTTCCAGATAGCTTACCGCGACGATAACCGTGAAGAATGCCATCGTTATGAGATTCGAACCCTCCACAGCGCCTATGCCTATTTCCGGGTGACGGAATATGAGCGAAGATGCGGAAAGCGCTATCTCATCCAGAACGGAGGCAAATCCAACGAATATGGTTCCGGCATACATATCCCCGATGCCCCTGGAACGGAACATGGGCACCGCATTGTCAAAGAACGCGTCGCTGGAGAAAACAAGGATGATCAGCGATGCGATAAAAAATAACAGAAGATATATTATGGAACTGGCGGCTGATAAAAACATCAGCACCGATAATACCGCCAGAACTGATAGTATTTCAATGGAGTGCGGCTTCCTCAATCTGGTTCTCTCCCGCCTCCTCTATCATGTCCCCGCGTACGATTTTTCTGGTGGATATTGACGTGGGCCGAAGCTTGTCAACAAGGTATGCGAAGGCATCGTCGGCGGTCTTCGGGTCTCCGCATGTATAAATATCCAGAGTGACGAGCCCGTACTCCGGCCAGGTGTGGAACGACAGGTGCGATTCGGCAAGAAGCACTATGCCACTGGCACCCTTTGGCCGGAACTGGTAATAGTCAGACGATATCTTAGTTAACCGGCCGTACTCTACAGCGCCCTCTATGATAGGATACATGCGTTCTGTAGTAGCTATCAGTTCTGAATCCACCCCGTAGAAATCTGCAATGATATGAATTCCTACTCCCACTTCCATCGTCCTCCATACAGGTTTTCACCCCTTAGGTTAAAGAAAGAATTAATATGTTGTATTTAAATATTTTACATAGCCTAAGCATATGTATAAAATTTATGAATAGTTATTATTTTAGCAAATCCATTGCCAGTTATTCATAATTTATTTAAGATAATATTAAAATTATAATATCTGACTTCAAAATATTCATGAAAGGTCTGTTATGTTCGCTTTCACTGGATTATAACGGTTTTCCAGCTGTGGTATCTCGGCCATGGAATAGTGAAGTCGCCTTCTTGAAGTGACAAGAACCACGTTCTGCCCTCGAACGCTGGCTTCAAATGCGGCCTGCAGAGCTGAGTATTCTATATCTGGTTCTATCCCTATGTTTTTCAGGGCCACGTAGCCCGCCTCGCCCATGGCTGCGAAGAGTGCGGGGCTCAGATCCGCTGCAGCCTTTTTCAGTCTCTCACTGATTCCGCCATCTATGGAATCAGGAATGACGATTATAGAGAGCTTTCCGAAATTTACATCGATAAGCCCGGATAGGTTGGTTATGCCGACCAGGCCTCCGGCCTGTGAGTCATTCACAGCCCTGCCTGTTGCACCTCCACCAGACAGGAACGCATAAAGATAACCGCCCTTCATCCTGAGGTGTACTGTTGAACCTGCGGTGATATCCTCCGCAGCTATGGCCTCCCACACCATAAGGCTATCCAGATCCAGTATGTTGGATGTTATGAACTCGCGCATATCTGATAGCTGCCTGTAGAGGAAATCAAAACCCTTCTTCGTTATCCTGTTCTCTTCATCTATGAGTCCGTCCCTGCGCAGGTTCTTCATGTGATAGATCACGCCCTGAAGGGTTATGTCCATCTCCCTCGCTATCTCCGATGGCTTCTTCTTCCCGTGGTATATGTTGAGCAGGACGATTATCTGGTTGATCTGATCGGGTTTTGGTAGCATATTGTCTAATATATAAATGAAATTAATAATTTTTTGCTATTTCAACGATACCGCTCCTTCTATCACGATGACGCCCTACATTCTGATAGGGAAAACTATGCCCAGTATCAGCGAAATGAGGTACAGGAACCCGATAAACGAATTTGCATTGAAGAAGGATCTTCTAACCGTTTCTGGCTTCGATGGGTCCAGTATCACATGCTGGTATACCACCAGGAAGCTTATGACAATCATCGCGGCAAGGTACCAGTACGTCCTGACGTATAACATTACGGCCCAGAATGATATGAGCGTTACAGCATGGAAGATGATCGATATCTGCAATCCGCGTTTGAGCCCGTACCTGACCATCAGCGTTTTGAGGCCGTTGATCCTGTCATATTCTATGTCCGGTATGACATATATGACATCGAACCCCGCTATCCAGAACGAGGACCCGATGAATATGAGATAGATCGTCAGTTCCCTTGGAAACGCAGGTATTACCGCCAGATAGCCCGCCAATACGCCAACACCTATCGTTGACCCCATGTATACGTGCCGCCATGGAGTTATCCTCTTAAGGAGCGGGTCGGTCAGGAACAGGAATATGACCACGGGCGAGAGGATAAACACGAGGCGGTTCAGGAAATACGTTGCCATCTCGAACAGAGCAATGAAGAAAATGGTCATGGCAATGGCCTCCCTCTTGGATATCCTGCCGGATACAAGTGCCCAATCCTTCTTTCTAGGATTTATGACATCGTAACGCAGGCCCTCTATCCTGTTTATGGACATGGCCGAGGCCCTGGCGGAGACGGCGGCTATGAGGATCAGCAGTATCTTGATCGGATAGATGTACCGGCCAGCGGCAAGAACATACCCTGTGAATATGAAGGGCAGATCAAATACGGTATGTTCAAGCTTTATGTAATCGACGATGTCCCTGAAGTTCATAGATATGCACACCTTACACGAAATTTCGGTATATCTTCACTGAGTCATTCCGTTCTTCTTCATCAGATCTCTCACACGGTTCGTTACATCCTCCGGCATTTCAAGGACGTCCGGCCAGCGTCTCTGGTATCCCTCATCCGGTCTCTTCTTCGTGGCGTCTATGCCCATCTTCGATCCGTAATTGAATATGGGCGATGCATGGTCGAGGCTGTCCGTAACAGTTCCGGGTATTATTATGACGTCCCTGTCCGGATCTATCCTCGTGGTCATGGCCCATATGACCTCCTTCCTGTTGTGCACGTTTATATCGTCGTCCACAACCACTATGATCTTGGAGAACATCATCTGCCCCATGCCCCAGAGTCCGAACATGACCTTCTTTGCGTGCCCAGGATACCTCTTCTTGATGGAAACGATGACCATGTTGTGGAAAACTGCCTCCTCCATTGTGTTTATGTCAACGACCTCCGGCATGACCATCTGTATCAGCGGCAGGAACATCCTCTCTATCGTCTTTCCCATTATGACGTCTTCATGCCATAGTTTCCCGACTATTGTCGTCGGGTATATTCTGTCCCTGCGTTCAATGATCTTCTTTATGTGAAAGACCGGAAACTGCTCCTCAAGTGAGTAATAGCCGGTATGATCTCCAAACGGCCCTTCTATCCTTGTCTCGGCCGGATCTATGTAACCTTCCAGCACTATCTCAAAGTTTCTCGGATATTCCAGATTCACGGTTTTTCCCTTCACAAGATCGAAACGCTTCTTGGAGACGAGGCCACGGAACATGAATTCGTCTATGCCGTTTGGAAGCGGTGCCACAGCGGAAAAAATTGTGAGAGGATCGGATCCTATGACAACAGCTACGTCCATGACCTCATGCTTCTGCGCCTCCTTCTGGAAATTTTCTGATCCGCCCTTATGGATGTGCCAGTGCATACCTGTTGTCTCGCTGTCGTAGACCTGCATCCTGTACATGCCCATGTTTCTTGTTCCGGTTTCCGGATCCTTCGTTATAACCAGGGGCAGCGTTATGAATTTTCCACCGTCCTGGGGCCAGGTCTTGCATATGGGGTATCTGAACAGATCGACCCTGTCAAGCTCATCGTAGTTGGATGGAAGGCTGCCTGCTATCTTCGGTCTCAGCCCTCCGAGTTCTCTCATCATCTCTATACCCTTCCCTATGAAGCTCTCGCTGTCTCCAGGCGGCTGCGCTATCTCAACTATCCTGCGACCTATCTGGTATGGATCATCACCTAGCACCGTCTTCATCTTCTCATATGTAGAGAACAGGTTGCCTACAGCCGGAACCTCACTTCCCTTAACCCTGTTGAACTGAATCGTGCGTCCCCGGCCTATCCGCTCCTCCTCGCTGAGAATGTATGTGAGTTCCAGATCGGGATCTACCTGGTCGTTCACCGTTATGAGATCGTTTTTCCTGGCGAGAAAATCGAGATACTCATGCAGATCATCGAACAACATAACAGCTTATGCCAACTTACATTAAGAAATTTAGCGATCCTTCAAAGGCAAAGATGCCTTAAAAATTGTTCTGAACTCATGCAATCAGAAGATTCTCAGCAACGCGAGGGTTGGAGAGAAAGTGTATGTGGGCGTATGTTGCCGTAACACTGCCACTTGAAAAACCGTCTTCAAACGATGATGACCTGCTTTTCAGCACGAAGGGGTGATCGTAGGGCCCATCGAACCTTATTCTGGACTTGTGGAATTCGTGACCCCTCGCAGTTTCACCTGCCCTCAGGATGCTGGTATCTCTCTTTGCGCTTATTTCTCTGTAGCCTATGACCAGGCTTGCATCCATATAAACCGATGCCGGAATAATGCCAACACCACCATAGATATGACCGTCCGTGCTCTCGAGCGATCTGCAGAGAAACATGTAACCGCCGCATTCAGCGTAAACTCCTGTTCCGATGCTGGCAGCGTGCCTTATTGCCTCAATGGTATCGGTCGCAGATTGTAGTTTCCCGGCAAAGACCTCAGGATAGCCACCACCCAGGTATATAAGATCGCTGTCAGCATCCGGCACCTCATTCCCCATGGGCGAGAAATACCTGATCGATGCCCCCATCCTCTTCAGCATCCTCAGATTTTCCTCGTAATAGAAATCGAAGGCGCTGTCCATGGCAACGGACACCTTGAATGTGCCCAGGCGCTCTATCTCTGGAGAATACAAAGTTTCAAGCTTATCTGCCGATCTTGCTATATCTATGATCTGATGCATATCGATAACTGTGCTTGAATCGATTGCACCAAATATCTCTCTTATCTCATCGATCTCGTATGCCTGTACGAGCCCAAGATGCCTACTTTCAAGTACAGCCTTCTCGTTCCTTATCATGTATCCCAGCACCGGCACGCCTGTTTTTTCCTCAACAGCATCCCTGATCAAGCGGTAGTGCGATTCACCGGAAACCCTTGTGACGATTACACCACGCAGCAGTTCTCCAGCGTATGCCTTGATGCCAGAAACTATGGCAGCAGCGGTTGCCGATATTCCGTAACCGTCGATGACCAGCACTATCGGGGTCCCGGTTCTCCGTGCCAGGTCATAGGTACTGCCTGTGAAATCTGAACCGGCACCATCGAACAGACCCATGACCCCTTCGATCACCGAGATGTCAAATTCCCGCGATCCCTCGATCAGAAGATACCTTATCTGATCGTCATTCATCATCCACAGATCCAGATTCTCGCTTGGAACACCAGAGGCAAGCCTGTGGAACTGTGGATCTATGTAGTCAGGGCCAATCTTGTATGGTTTGACCTTCATCTGATTGGCTAAAAGCTTCAGTATAATTGAAATTGTAATGGTTGTCTTCCCGGCCCCGCTCTCAGTGCCGGCCACGATCAACCTAGGGACTTTCATCCAAAATAACCCAGATCCTCTTTGTTCTGCTTGTTCTGGAACTCCTCTGCCATCTTTCCAGTTATCTGTTCTATCTGCTTGCTGCGTGTCTCTATATCGCTCATGTCTATCTTGATTCCAAGCTGCCTCTGAAGAACGTTTAGAACTTCCATTGCACTCTTGGGATCCGCAAAATATCCCGATGTTTCTCCCATCAGGCATGCCCCATTCATATTGAAAAGCTCCATTCCAAGGCCAAGGATCAGACCTGCAGATCCTACGATGCCTCCGCCGGGTTCGCCCTTTGGAAAAACAACGCCGTTCTTTTCAAGATCCGCTACGAGGTTCTTGTCCGTCACCGCACCCAGAACTCTTGGCTTATCGACGATCTTTCCTATGCTGTAGCCTCCAAGCGTGTATATCATGGAAACTCCGATCTCCTTGGCTATCTGCAGCACCTGATATGAAAGCTCATACTGAGCTTCCTGGGTTGTACCCTGGAAGTCTCCGGCAAGAATAACCAGATCATGCTTTCCACGCATCTTCTTGTAATAGATCGAATTCCTCACAAGATGTACGACGCTGTCGTCATTGATAAAAACCTGGGGCGGTAAATACTGCGAGAATATATCGTACATTTTGGTCATGTTCAGCTTTTCTACGATGTAATCCGCCGCTATCTTCCCCACGTTCCCGATACCTGGCAACCCACCTATTAGTATCGGGGATTTCAGTTTGATATCCTTATATTTGATCACCACTATTTTCTCCATCAATTTCACCTCTCAACTCTTCAATCCTGTATTTTCTGAACCTGTCCACAGGGGAATAACGTGGCGGTACAGCTATATAAGTGTCTGAACCGCATTTTGGGCATTTCTCTTCCATTGTGTAGGCATGGCACCTGGGACATTTTCTGATGAGGGACTTCATTGCTTGTTGAACTCCACTTCCACCTGTAGCTTCTTGGCCTTCTCGTTAACTATCTGCACAACCTTTTTAAGAATTTCTTCGGCCTTTTTGTAGTCCTTGTCCTTCACCACTATTCTGTACCTCGGAGCGCCAACATACTCAAGTTCAACCTTTCCCGTATCCTCAGGTATTGTGAGAACTTCCTTTATCCTCTCAACACCATCTGAAGCTAAAGAATAGACCTCAAAGTATCCGGAGACGGAAACCTCTGGGATCGTTATGTTCTCCTTGGCGATCTCCACAAACACATTCTTCCAGTCGCCATTCATCTCTGGAAGCCATTCTCCATTTGACTGCGCTGCACTTTCAAAGGCAGCGAAAAGCGTTCCAAACAGCTCAACAAGCCTCCTACCGAACTGCTCCTTGCATTCTTCAGGATTTCTATTAAGCCTGCTGCACACTATCTCGAACAACTTATCTGCCTTCTGTTCGTTCTTCCACTCAGCTATCTTCTCCCTGCTCTGGTGCTGGTTTACCCTCTTCAGCGAAAGATCGACAACCTTCCGCTCGGGATTGACGCCTATAACCTTGCATACGACACGCTGCCCCTCACGGAGATAACTCCTTATATGCTTGACCCAGCCAGTGGCGACCTCTGAGATGTGTATGTAACCTTCCACGCCAGGGTATTCCTCCAGAACACCGTTTGCTCCGAAGTTTTTAACTTCTGTTATCTTGACGACAACAAGATCTCCATTATCCGGTAGGGGTTTAATATTCATAGTACCTCTACTACCTCACCCGAGGTTGCAAGTATTCCCCCTGTTGGTTTTGCGATCGTAGCACCGCAGATGTTGCAGGTCACGGTGGAAGATGGCCTCGCGAAGACCACCTGCACGTTTCCGCAGTCTCTGCATTTTATCTTAACAAAATGGCCGTTTATATTCTTGGGCTTTACGAATTTAACATCCGCCATGATCACGCCTCCACGATCTCGAACTTCTTTGCCCTTATTCCAGGTGGAGTAATTGCTTTGTGACACTCATCGCAAACAAGCCTCAGAGCTATCCTCTTTGTTGGTTTTTCCCTTCCCTCGAACTTTGGCCTCGGGAAACCTCCATAACCGGATGTGACTCTCCTGAATCTCCTCTGCCCGGCTTTAAGTTCGCTTGCTTTTCGCTTTCTTACCCTCTCCACTGAATGGCTTGTATGCTTTTTGCAGTATGGGCAATACGTCATTATCTTCTTAGGCATCTTCAAATAGATTCACCTTGATGTGCAAGTATTTCAATCTATTATTTTTACCTTTTTGCCGTCGCTGGTGATGAGGCCTTTGAAAGTACCTAATTTTCATTCAAGAACTGGAACCATCCGAAAGCAAATGATAAAAATCAGAGTTTATCTATTACATTTCTCAGCACATCACCCGGATTAATCCCAACTTTCTGTGCTTCCTGTGATGCTTCAACCACCTTGGCTGATAGCATGTCATCCAGGGTTTTAACTCCCATAACGCGCACTGCTATGTCTCCCACCTTGTTCGATGTCTCCATGTTAAGATAACCGCACATGGCATACCCCTTGCTGCCTTTTATGAAAAGAAGCGGCGCATTTCCAAGGTCACTTTTGAAAAACTGATAGACCTTACCGCCTATCTCGATAGAATCTATCTGCATCATAGCCTGATATCCTAGACACTGATAAATTACTTTCCGAAGAGCGCGGTTTAGTTACTGATCCGCCACTGATCGAACTGGATATGCTGGGCGATGCGATTAAAAATCATCTTCGACCCCACCTGCAAAAATGCCAGTTTGTGTGTTCAATTTGATATCATTACCAGTTCCGCCTTGCTTTCTTATGAACCGCCGGATAATCGCGATATGACCACATTTGAACCATGCCGACTTTCTAAAATATCGACCATCCCTTAACAGCAGGATATCTACCGTACAAGTATCTGAAATGATGAGCCACCATACCAAGATTTGTATATAACAACATGATTAATGTTGTGATAATCATGGTTCTTCAGGATATTGATGGAATATTCGACTCTCAGGCCATTCTCGCCGGTCGTTTTCACAATGATCTAACGGTCATCAATGAAAAATACGATCTTTTTTACCTGATGCTGCCCACAATAAATGAGAAGAAGATCGTTTCATTCTATATATTCCTGCAGGACGATCAGATCCCGGAGAGACACAGAGAGGAGATAGAATCTGTACTTAACAAGTTCAATCCCGTGATCAAAAATGGCATATGGAAGATCTATCTGGACACGGAGAGTTTCAAGCTGAGTGAGCCGTTTTCTACCTTTTTCGGCATTGACAGCATAGTATTTGATATGGGTTCTATGAAAGGCGGAGAGATGCTTCTTCCCGTACGCTTTATCTCAAAGGATAAGGATGCCCTTGTAAACTCCATTATAGATTCCGCAGGGTACGGTGAGAATATATATTTAAGGTATATTGGACAGAACAAGGGCTTTGATTACTCTTTCATCGCAATCAAGCTTCTAGATCAGGTCTATAAACTTACGCTATCAATAGATAACCCGCATGTAATGCACGGAATATTCGCGGAAACAAAGAAAAACATCGCTTGGAGAAGGGAATCAAAAGCACCTCACAAGGACAACACAGAGGACTACATATACGCACTTGACGATACACACACTATACCGGACATACTCATAGACACCGCCTATACGGGAGAAAAGGGAACGGTCTACATAGGCAAACATTCCAACTATGATATATACAGGGCATTTTTCGGCGACGCTCTGACAAACCACATGAGCAGTGTAATGATATCAGAAAATGTCTATTATCTCAGGAGATGGTCAAAGTATGAGGATGGCAAGCTGTTTCTATACTTCTACACAACCGTTGATTTCCTCAGGCTTATACCTGCCATTCTTGACAGCACAAGGAAGAATTTTCCAAAGGTAAACATGAAAATCGATGAGATAACACCCATGTGAAGAACTTTGCAGCTAAAATTTATTTTCAGGCAAAATCTGTATAGATATTGCGCACCATATACTATTTATCAAACGCCCTTATGATTGATACATGCACCTTCACGACAATGATCAGATCAGCTTGAATGCATCCACATCTAGGACATCATACACATCCGTGCGGCGATGCTTTAGAACTGGCACCTCTTCGCGATATTTTTCAACAAGGGAGAAATCGATATCGAATGTTATGACTCCCTCATCCGTTCCCATCTCCGCCAGAACATCGCCGTACGGAGAGATCACCATGGAATGCCCTGTGAACCTATGGCCGGTCTGGGCAGCCCCAATTACAAATACGCCGTTTTCCATTGCTCTGGCCTTCAGAAGCGTCTTCCACTGGTCATACTTACGTTCACCTGCAAACCAGCCCGCCTGATAGATGATCAACTTGGCGCCGTCCAGGGCAAGCATCCTGGCCGGTTCCGGGAACCTGAGATCATAGCATATCAGAACCCCAAGCGGATCTCCGGATCCATTGAAAATAGCTGGCCTGGCATCTCCTTTTTCGAATACGCTGCTTTCCCTGAAGCCGAATGCGTCGAAGAGATGCAGCTTTCTGTACTTCAGGATCAAACCGAGTTCATCTATGTAAATTGCCGTATTGAATGGCTTCAGATTGTACTGATTCCGTTCCGGTATGTTCAGTATGATCTTCTGGCTCTCACTTCTTGCTATTTCAGTTATGCTCTTCACAAATTTTCCATCCAGAGGTTCCGATATGGTTTTCATATCATCCTTTCCGTCAAAAGCCGGTGCATATATCTGATATTCCGGAAACACAACAAGATCAGAATTTTTTGCCTTTTCCAGCAATCTGTAGGACGCTTCTATGTTCTTTTCCCTGTCAGTGCTTGATTCCATCTGTACTACAGCAACCTTCATAAACGACACCCATCAAACGCTAAGCGGAGATCCTTCGATTTTATATCGTACAATAATATTTTAAGGTATTCAGGAACTGGCATAATTCGACAGAACATAACTCTTGAGGGCTGGTCTTAAAGACATCTGCCGAAATATCGCATGAAAACGTGGACCTTATTCTATCTGCCGAAGTTCGCCGGTTTGCCTGTTACAAAAGAAGATTCTTCCTGCTAGGACACATCCAGTAGAAGCCCCAAGGAAAATTCCAGGGGAATGAGTTCGGAGTATCCCGCCGCATCCTCCTTGTACTGATAAGCGATAAGCATAGGCACACTTTTCATTGAGCATATCCATAGCATAC
Organism: Thermoplasma acidophilum DSM 1728; assembly: GCF_000195915.1. Classification (GTDB taxonomy): domain Archaea; phylum Thermoplasmatota; class Thermoplasmata; order Thermoplasmatales; family Thermoplasmataceae; genus Thermoplasma; species Thermoplasma acidophilum. Next base: position 1,276,917 of record NC_002578.1, read on the forward strand.
TACTAGAAGATGAAGTTTATTGCTTTTTCTGAACTCCTAACATTTCTATGAACTTAAGTATTTTTCGCATTTCTATGTAATCTGCCACGTGAAACTTTGCGTGCGTTTCTCCTTCTCCGACTTTTATTGTAAGCGCGTCATCATTGGCTTCGAAGGCCGCCTCGTCGGTAGCATCATCGCCTGCTATTATGGCCGGCCTTTCTCCTCTTACAGACCTTATTGCAGATCCCTTGTTAACGCCGGGAACACGGAGCTCTATGATCATCTTCCCGTAATATGTTTCCACTCCAAATATTCTGGCTATCTCTTCGATCCTCGATCTTAATTTTGGCTTCATATCCGCCCCCATAAGTCCGAGATGATACAGCACTGCAAGATTCTTCCTATATATCCTGAGCCCCGGGAAATCAGATACCCATGACCTTGTATCTTCGTATATTCTGTCGAAGACTCCAAGGAAGCGATCTGATCCATTGTTGTAAACGATCTGCCCATTGATCTTCGAACATGCGCCATGATAGCAGATCATATTTATGTCAAGTGGCAGAAACCTGCTTATTTCCTCGGGAGATCTTCCCGTAACGATATAGGTATCAAATCTTTCTTTAAGATCGGATATCAGCGAGAGGAGACCAGCATCAGCATAGCTCTCCTCCGGGTTCATTATTATCGGCACAAGCGTGCCGTCATAATCGAGGAATATCATGGGGTTCTGCGTTACTATGGCATAAAGTGCATCTTCAAGTGACTGTTCTATCATTTATCTTCCTCTTTGCTATCGCATTGATTCGTCGGATCCACCAGTCAGTATCTCTCCTTGACACCTCTTCCTTCATCTTCCTGAGCCTTTCCCGGATCTCATCCTCGCCCATATTCATGGCGCTGTATATCGCTTCCGCAACTTCGCCAAGGCTATTTGGATTCACGACCACGGCTCCGTCCAGGCAGTTTGAAGCACCGGCAAATCTTGAAAGTATCAGGATACCCTTATCGGATGATGCTACAAACTCCTTTGAAACCAGGTTCAGGCCATCGATCAGTGGTGTTATGAGAGCTATATCCGCATTCTTGTAATACGATACCAGCATCTTATCGGAGATCTTCCTGTACATGTATAGTATCGGCATCCAGCTGATCGATCCGAACTCTCCATTTATTCTGCCTATATGCATCTCGAGTTCGCGCTTCATGGCCACATAATCTGACACGGTTGTCCTGCTGGGTGTGACTATCATAACGTAAACGAACTTGCCCACGAGATCGGGGTGCCTTCTAAGCAGCTCCTCGATTGAAAGAACCCGATTCACCAGGCCCTTCGTGTAATCCAGTCTGTCTATGGAAAATATAAGCTTTCTGTCCATGAGCGCATAGCTCTTTATGTCCGTACCCCTTGTCTTGCTGAAGTAGCGGTAATCTATTCCGAGAGGTATAACCAGGCTCTTTGCTCTCGAGTTCTCGTCCAGAAGATCTGTAAAGTTCTTCCTGTAGGTTTCGGTATGGAATGTTATGAAGTCAGATCTCGAAAGGCTGTCGATTATATCCCTGCTCTCAGGCAGCGTCTCGAACATCTCCTTGGAAACCCATGGTATGTGCCAGGTGAATATTATCCGGTTTGTTATTCCTCGATCCCGGAGCATCTTAGGAACAAGGGAAAGCTGGTAATCATGTATCCATATAACGTCCTCCGGAGATAACGACTGAACGATCATGTTGGTGAATTTTTCGTTGACACGCCTGTAGATTTCGTAGCCATTGTCTGTGTACTTGACCCTCTCCCTGAAGTAATGGAATAGCGGCCACAGCGTTCTGTTAGAGTAAAGATCATAATAGCCATGTTTTTCAGGCACACTGAGCATGACCCTGCGGATTCTGTATTTCCCAACGTCCTCATCCAGATATTTGCCATCCAGCTTGCCGTCTCCCCAGCAAATCCAAGTGCCACCGTATTTTTCCATCGCTCTCCGCAGGGCTGTAGCAACCCCGCCAACATTTTCCTTTATGATCTCCTTTCCTGCAGCCTTATCATGGGAAAATGGGCATCTGCTGGAGACGACTATGTACTTCATGCATCCATATTATCTTATGATATTAAAATGCTAAAGCGCATGATCGCTTCGGAAGGAATATCGACAGGGCGAGATTCGCTGTCTCATAATCGCCCGGATCTGCGCTGAAGCCGTAAAATCACGAAAATCTTATATAGATGTGTTCTATATAGTGTTCGGCAACGGTCATAGCAGCAGGGAAACACCAGATCCCATTCCGAACTCGACGGTTAAGCCTGCTGCGTATTGCGTTGTACTGTATGCCGCGAGGGTACGGGAAGCGCAATATGCTGTTACCACTTTTGAAATGAAAGTTTTTTACATCTATCTTTAATTCAGTGGCAATGATTAATCCTTGGTCATCATCTGATTTCTTCGACTATGAGAGGCTAAAGAGAGAATTCGGCATAGGCGATATGAACGTTCCCTTCGATCATTTTCTCTTCAGGAGGCACCTTATACTTGGCCAGCGATCCATAGACTATATCGACTACGCTTTAAAGCATCACATGAAATTCAACGTTATGACTGGCCTCATGCCTTCAGGAGAGATGCATCTTGGCAACAAGAGCGCCATAGACCAGGTCATCTTCTTCCAGAAGCTTGGCGGCAGGGTTTCCATAGCGGTGGCTGATCTCGAATCTTATTCGACGAGGGGGATAAGCCTTGAACGGGCCAGGGAAGTTGCCATAGAGAAGTACATATTGAACTACATTGCCATGGGCCTGGAGCCATGCGAGATATATTTTCAGTCCAGAAACAGCGACGTGCAGTTCCTGGCTTACATGCTGGGGAACAGAACCAACATGAGTGAGCTCAGATCGCTCTATGGGTTCACTGACACCCACGATCTGCTTCATATCAATGCGCCGCTGATACAGGCCGCAGACGTACTGCACACCCAGATGAAAAAATATGGGGGCCCAGCTCCTACCGTCGTGCCTGTTGGCTTCGATCAGGACCCGCACCTGAGATTGATGAGGGACCTTGCCAAGAGGATGAGGATATTCAACATACAGTTAGAAAATGATCTGGTGGTATCCGTCAGAGGAAAGGACGACCCGAAAGAGTACATAGACATGGCCTACGAATATCTCTCCAGTAGGTACACGAACGTGAAGAAGGACTATGAATACAGGGTTGTAAGGGCTGATGGAGTCGATCAGCAGGACCTTGTGGGCATAGACCTGGACCTCGCCCATATGGAGACCAAGTACAACGATTTCGCCTTTATAGCTCCGTCTGCAACATACCAGAAGTTGATGAAGGGCCTCAAGGGCGGGAAGATGTCTTCATCCGTACCGGATTCGCTCATATCCCTGAACGATGACCCGAAGGAGGCCAGAAGAAAGATAATGGCCGGCATGACGGGCGGGAGAGACACAGAAGAGGAGCAGCGCAGGCTTGGAGGGGAGCCAGACAGATGCCCGATATTCGACCTGTACAATTATGAGATTGATGACGACAAGCATGTAAAGGAGGTTTACGACGACTGCAGGAACGGGAAGAGAATGTGTGGGTTCTGCAAGCGCGAAATAGCTGACAGGATGGCCAGCTGGCTATCCGATCTTTCAAAAAAGAGGGAAGAGGCGAGAGAAAAACTCTCACTTTATATTCATGAATAGATCTTTTTCCATGAGCTCCTTCAACTTGCCCAGTTCCGACGGCTTGAATATGCCATATTCCGTTATGAAACCGGTCACATATTCGTTTGGCGTGACGTCGAAGGCTGGATTCCTGCTGTGGCTTTCAACCGGTCCTATTCTCGTGCCATTTATCTCAAGCACCTCGTTCTCGTCGCGTTCCTCTATCGGTATCTCATCGCCGCTCTTTATGCTGAAATCGAATGTGCTTCCCGGTGCCGCAACGTAAAACGGTATGCCGTTGGTCTTAGCGAGCACAGCCTTCTCATATGTGCCTATCTTGTTGGCGAAATCGCCGTTGCTTGCTATGCGGTCCGCACCGACTATCACCAGATCAACTTCCTTTCTCCTCATGTAGAATCCGGCTGCATTGTCGGCTATTATGGCGTGATCTATGCCCTCCTGGGCAAGTTCCCATGCGGTAAGCTTTGCGCCCTGGAGCCTGGGTCTCGTTTCATCCACAAAGACAAAGATGTTCTTGCCGTCGCCGTGTGCCATCCTTATTGGGGCCAGCGCCGTGCCCCAGTCTACCACTGCGAGTGCGCCTGCGTTGCAGTGCGTAAGAATCCTGGCATTCTGGCCTATCAGCTGGTTTCCTATCTCACCGATCTTCCTGCTTCTTCCCGATATCTCCATGGCGTATCTTCTGGCGGAGTTCATGTCAAAATCGTTGATCTGCATGTATCTGATGGCCTTGAACAGGTCATACGCTGTTGGCCTGGTCGATCCTATCTTTCTGACAGCTTCGTCCATATTCTCCCCTTTTTTCTTCGCCATGGCCAGGCCATAGGCCGCAGTGACACCTATGGCAGGAGCACCCCTGACAACCATGTTCTTGATCGCATAGGCTATGTCATCGGAATTCTTGGCTTCGAATATCTCGATCTTCTCTGGAAGCTTTCGCTGATCTATCAACTTTACCTCATCATCCTCATACCAGACGGCTTTCAAAGTTCTGACTTCACCATCTATGACTACCTTCATCGTGCATTACCTTTTTCTTCATTTTCAAGAGATATTTAACAGATTCCCATGCTTCCACAGATGAAGCACTTTGGAATGAAGCGGTCTCTGAATTGCGGCCATCATTATTTCGGAATCACCGATAAGCTGCGTATACCATTGTCTGCCACGATCATCTCATTCCGCTACAGTATCCGACCTGTTTTCCTCCTGCGCAGCCTGCTTCTTCTGCACAGCCTTCAGCACCAATATGAATACCGCTGTGCCTGCCAGGGAGCCAAAAATATCCTGCGGAACGTAGAGAAACAGCGCATTCAGGAGATTGATGTGGATCAGATTGAGTATCACGCCAACGATAAGCCCGGATATTCCAGCCAGATTTACGTTTCCGAGACCGTTCTTCGGTATAGAGTAAAAATCTGCACTGTTTGCTGAATGCCGGTTCATCATGAACCAGTCGGCTATGAGAACGAATGTGAACGGGAATATGATCGAACCGCTGAGATTCAGGAAGCCTGAAGCATAGTTAAGGATGCCTGCGTAGGCCAGAACCGCCCCAAGTGTGCCCAGTATCGCCGTTGAAATGGGCTGCGCGAACTTCCTCAGTCTCTTGTTGAACAGACCCTCAATAGCGGAGAGTAGATCTGCCGTTGCAGGATACAGATTCATGGAATTGGTGTGAATTATGGCCAGCGACGCGCCTATGGACGCTATTATGGCCACAGCGCCTCCGATGCTGCCCAAGCCACTGAACCTGACCGCTGCAAGATTCCAGTTTTCTGCGGCAGCCTCCGATATCAGTCCGAGAGATCCCATAACATATACAGGTACGATTATGCCGATCGACGGTGCCATGAAGAAGCCTGATCTTTCCAAAGCTGGTTCTCCGGCTTCCCTCTTTCTGGCAAATCTGCTTATGGTGGATACCTTATAGGCCCAGGCCAGTATGGAGAAGGCCAGTACAAGGCCTATGGCCGAACCCCAGTTCACCGCGGTTGACGGATGCAGTACAGCGTACATATCTGGACGATAAACCCTGAACAGGAGATATGTCAGGATTCCGTAACTGAAAACCAGCAGTATGGCCGTGTATCTGTAGAATTTCTCAAGGTATTTTGCACCAAACAGAACGAGCATTATCTGAACAATAGCCATGAACGATATCCATATGATGGGGGAAGAGGAAGTTACCGATGCAAGTATGAGACCACCGGTTATATCGTTCAGGCCGAACCATCCAAGATTAACGAAGGTGAATATCAGGGACATGACGCTGGAGGATGCGTAACCAAGTGTCTTTCTTGATATGATCATTGCAGGTACGGGTATGGTCCTTCCCATCTCAGAAAATATTCCCACCGGTACGAAACCGATCAGAAATGCAATCGATATCGCTATCAGCATATCTATCAGGCCAAGCGGATAAAGCAGATAGCCTATGAGCGGCGTCAGCGCAGAAGCGCTTGCCATAGACCAGAAAACCGTCATCTTCCACGGTCCCATTATCCTGGAAGTACCCGGAATTGGATCCACGCCTATTATCTCAATCCCATGATCACTAACGCCTGTGTCCATTGAAATGAAAATACGTCTGTATATTTTATTTATCGCTAATTGCATACCATAAATTTGAGAAACTATTTCACCATCGCTGTTCACAGGTCAGTTATCCGCTTCTGAGCGGATGGCCATACAAAGCAGTTTCTGCATCTTGGTTCGTACAGATCCTTGCCGCCGATCCTTATTATTTCACCAAAGGCCGGCGATCCGTTTATTATTCTCTGCGTGAATATCGCATCGCTTCCGCATCTTGAGCACACGGCACTCAGAGTGTATATCTCATCAGATATCGCCAGGATATCCACCGTCATACGGAATGGGTTTCCGAAGTGATCCCTGTTCAGGGCGGCCACGTATACTGTCCTTCCGCTGTTGGCCAGATCCTCTAGGTGCTGTGGTAACCTTGAGGATGGCTTCCAGAACTGTGCTTCGTCGAACCCCAGAACATTTGAGTCCCTTGTCCGTGCTGCCAGGAATTCTCCAAACCTCTCATCGGTCGGGGCGATCACAGCGGGCAGCTTTATGCCCTTGTGTGTCACGACTTCATTTTCAGAATATCTGGAATCTATTTCCGGCTTGAAGAGCGTGACCTTTCTGCCGGCCAGTATGTGCCTCTCCATGAGCTCAATGAGCCTGGAAGTCTTACCAGAGAACATCGGGCCGGTTATGGTTATTATCTTACCTGGATTTCCAGTCATCCAACGTTAATGGATCTTCATATGAAAAACTTATTTGGAAAAATATCATGCGAAGATGATGACCCTCCGTCATATAGCCTTCTATCGCTCATTCCAACATCGTAAGCTCAACCTCTGGAAGTTGCCCGTTCGCTGAATTCGTATGCCCTTGAATTTAGGGGTTTCGCCAGGGCTATATGCATAGATTCTTTAGTACAGATGTTGATATGGCTTATGTAAATTATAACATAATGGAAAATGCTGTAAGAGTTTTTATTGTTTTTAATACGTAGTACAGGATTAATTTATATGATAACCTAAATATAAATCTTCAATATTTACCCGCATGATCCGTTTCGGAAAGATCGTATTTACAAATGCGGATATCGGGACAGATTTCAAGATATACCGTTCTTTCTCGCATCTACTGCTGCCAACGGGCAGATCCACAAATTACTTCATAATGCAGTGCAGTGGTGGTCAGGTGCACTTCTTTCTGGGAAGCGATGACCTGACGGGCTTCAACTTTATCAGCAAATTCTTTGTGAGGCTATACCCCAGCTACATCGTAGAGGAAGAACCTGATATGCAGGAATATTCATTCAGGCGCTATATCACGAGGATCGGGGACAGGCGATCTGGTGAGTTCTATTTTCCGGATCTGATCGATGACATAGTATCGTTTCACAGCACATTTCCGGATATTCCCCTGTTGTACGCATGCGGTATAATATCCGGCAGGACGCACACTGGAAAGAGGTATTCGGTATACATTGACATAGGTATCGGGCCTTCGGGTCTCAGATCAGATAGCATATTTGGGGTTTTTGAGGAAACACTCAATTCCTTAAAGACAAGGCATGGCGTGAGGCTGAGAAGGGTGAGGCTGAACTCGCTGATGATGGACGACAATATGCGGTTTCCATTCAACCTCATAAATTTTGTTAGAGTACCGGCTGATGTGAATGTTTGACTACGACCCCTCAGTAAATATCAGAGGAAGAACAAAATCCGGCATTCTGTTGGGCTATCAGAATGACGGATCGCCTTACTTCATGCCAGATGATATGCTTACGGGGCATCTCTCGATAACCGGCAAGACGGGTACTGGAAAATCCAGCTACCTCCGCTTTCTGATAAGAAACATGGACAATGTGGCCGGCAATCTGGTCATAATCGATCCTCATGGAACGCTCATGGATTCTCTGTACAGCTCAGGGAGGGATGTGGTCTATCTTGGGCTCGATACCGCCATGGAGGACGGAACGGAGAGAAAGATCAGGATGAACGTGCTCGATCAGGACGCCGATCCTGACATGATAGCAGGATGGATCAGATCAATATTTTCTTCCTCCTCCTTCTCCAATAACACCTGGGGCCCAAGGTTAGACGTGATGTTCAGGTCTGTCCTGGCGGAATACATAAGGAATGCGGAGTACCCAACCATATCCGAATTCTTCAGCCTGATTGCCAGCCCAGTCAAAACGAGGCAGTTCATTTCAGGCCTGCAAGATGGTCCCGTGAAGGATCTAATCCAGATGTTCATATCCGACCGATCATACTGGAGGGAGTATACCGCATCAACACTCAATAAGATAATACCGGTCATATCCTCGAAGAATCTTTCAGATCTTGTTTCATCTAGGAATCCCTTAGACCTGTATTCCGTAATGTCGGAAGGCGATAGGATAGTGTTCGTCGATGTGGCAAAGGGAAAGATGCCGGCCGATGTATCATCGCAGGTATCGTATCTCATGCTGATGAAATTCTGGTTCGATTCGCTCAAGAGATACAGGGAAGGAAAGGTTGTGAACACATACATATTCGTGGATGAGGCCCAGAATATACCAACTGGCATACTTGAGACGATATTGAGTGAGGGGAGAAAATATGGCATGAGATTGATACTCTCTAATCAATACCTGGATCAAGCTTCAGCCTACCAGGCTGCACTCTTCGGAAACGTCAGGAACTACATATCTTTTCAGGTTTCTCCATCGGATGCGGCTATGCTTTCCAGAACGATAAACGAAAGATCCAGGGCCCGTATGACCAGCGTACTCACATCGCAGCATTTGCACAGGTTTATCGTCTGGTCAAGTGATCAGGTGCTTGGCCCCACGTCGTTGAAATTTTCGCCACCTTCGTTCACTGCTGACGATCGTATAAGCAGAAGCATAATCAAGTATGGGTCTGTTGAGGCACCCGAAAAGGACAGGGAATCGCAAAATAGCCTCCATGCGCAGCTGATCATGTCATTTGCCCAGTTTCTTGAAGGCAATGGCATCAAGGTTCAGTTTGGCCATTTCTCCAATCTCATACCCGATGCCCACTTCTATCTAAACGGGAGAGTTTACATAATTGAGGCTGAGGTATCTGATATAGATCATCCTGCGCGGATACTGGACAAAATCAGAAATTATCGGAACTACAACGTTATATTCATAACCGATGATACCAGGATACAGGATCTTTACAATCTTGTGTACGCAAGGAGAGAGATAAGCAGCGATGGCACGATCCAGTTCGCAGGATCCATAAGATCACACATATCCGAAGTCTCCGGCATATTCGAGAGAACATGGATCGTATCGCCACAGGATAGGCCGAAGTTTCATTTTTCTGGAAGGAACAGAAAGTTGACGATCTCAGCCTTGGATGAGACTCCATTCATGAGAAGACTCAGGCAAAGCAAATATGGCCCGACACTGATAGCTATCTACGATCTTATGAAGTCCACGAACACATATATATTCAGAAAGGATGAAATTATTTCATTTTTCAATTTTGACACTGATTTTATAGAATCAATTTTTGACAAAAACGGAACTATTTCATTGTATGACATTTTTTTAAATACAAATCTGAAATTTCACTAGGAAAAAAGATTATACTACTTCTTAATAGTGTCTTGATATGACTGACAACAAGAAGATAATGGATATCGCCAGAATGACAAAAAGAGGTGCTTCTGTCAGAGTAACAATTCCCAAGAAAGTACTGAAAAAATTGAACTTCAAGGATGAAGATCTAATAGCATTTTATGAATCAGAAGATGGCCGCATATACATCGACCTTTTGAAGTGAGGTGTTGTAGATATCGATATTTGCTTGACATGATCCCGCAATTTGCGATATTTGATTCTGCATTATCCTGCCAAATCCGTCTGACATGCACAGACAAATGTTTTTAGTTCCATGTTGCGATACTTGCACATGACGTTGCCAAACCTCAGCAAGCGAGAATTGCTTGTACTGAGGGCGCTTTACAGAAATTCCAGACTGTCGATAGAGGAAATATCCGGGGAAACCGGAATAAGCAGAAATACAGTTGCACAGATCATAAAGAAGCTTGAAAATGAAGGAACAATACAGGGCTACACAGTCAGGATGAACGATGATAAGCTGGAAACCGTGATAGCCGTGGTGAATGGCCCCATTGATATTCCTGATCACATGGTTTATGAGGATTACTCATTGAGCAATGGGAAACATCTGCTGGTAATGGATAGATCCGCTCTATCAATGAACTTCCCGTATGAATACCTCTGGGTATCCACTGGAAGAAGATATGGCAAGGCAATGGAGGCTAGGACTGCACGTATATGCGATTATTGCGGCAAGATAATTGTATCTGATCCGATCATAGTTCACAGCCACAACAGGGATTATTACGTATGCTGCCCAAACTGCGAACACGATCTCAAAAAAAGATTGAAAATGGAAAGCTGAAAAATCACAGATCCAGTTCTCCCAGGCCCATGATTATCAGCACGAAGCCTATGAATGAGAACAACAGCGCCAACCAGCTGCCTATCTGATGCGGGCCTACTTCGCTATTTATGGTCGGAAATACCTGATAATCAAGGAAAACCGGTATGGCTATTATAAGTAGGATTATGCCCGCTATGATCTTTCCTGAAGATCTTTTTTTCTCCTTTAAGAGTTCAACAAGGCTATTCAAAAGCCACTCACCCCCAGAAGCACGAACGCAAACACATAGAGCAGTATGGGTGTTATTAAAGTCTTCATCGACATCTTCCCCCTCCTAGAGTAATTGTGATAGATGGAGATGGCGTAGAGTATAAGCGATGCAATCATGATGATCAACGTGAAGAGTTCAAGAGAAAATAGATATCGGCCGTAGTTTCCAAAAACGGGAGAGGTCATCTGGTTTATCTGCTCGTGATACATTATTGCTATGGGCTTTATTATGAGCGTATATAGAACCAGGGTTATCGATCCGAAAATGTAGACCATCATGGAGGAATAGTATAATTTCAACGAGAATCTGTCCAATTATCTCACCTCCATCTCATGCCTCATTATTATGAACGCTATAGCTCCGCTAAGGATAAGATCGATTGCGAATACCACTGCCCATATTCGCTGATCGCCTGTGCTGTTGCTCAGCGCTATGATCCACAGAACTATTGCTATGATGAACTGCAGGCCTCCTATTGAATATACTGCCTTTACCGATCCGTTCATCTTTCCTCACCATCCTTCCTTGCAAACCTCATGGCGTATACTGTTGCGAAGGAAACGAATGTTATGCCCCACCACATGAACATGGTCAGCAGCCTTGTTTGAGAAAGCCCGGGCTGGCTAGCACCCCAGAGAGCCATGACCGGAATGCCTACGATTATAAACACACCGAAAGCGGTGATTGCTGGCCTGTCCAGGGGATGCGTTCCACTGTACCTGTCAATGAACGGGAGTATCAGTAGAAATATGAAGAAGACTATAACAAGTGGAACACCACCCGTGGTGAGCCCGTATCCGGCTGTATCCATGAGCTTGTAAACGGGCAATATATACCAGTCAGGAAAAGGAGTTGTTCCATACACAGGCAGTCCGTAAGCGCTTGGAATAACCTGCGGGAACGCGGCGGAGAAGACAAGTATTACTCCTATGAACATCAGCGAGAGAAATATGGTATAAAGAAGGTTCACTGGGAACCAGGGAACGAGTTTCTCATTCTTCTCGTACTTTACGCCATAAGGACCTGATTTTTCGAAGAGAAAGAAGTGTATGAATGCGACAGCTATTATCAGTGTGGAAAGTATCATAACATGAAGGCCAAGTATATGCGAGAATGTCTGGGCTGTGGTTCCATTTCCAACCAGAATTGATATGAGCCAGTTAGAAAGGCCTGGAAGAAGCCTGCCTATTATGCTGCGTTCTATGAGCAGCTCACCAACATGTGTTGCAGCCACGCTTATATATGTATAAGTGAGCATGTATCCAACTATCGCCGTGGTATACACAAGGATGAAAAGCACAACACCAAGTATCCACTGAAGCCACCTCCACTTTCCCTTGTAGGCCCCAATAAAGTAATTTCTGAGCATGTGGGCATAAACAAGCACGATCATGGCATATGCCATGTACAGATGCGATGTGAGCAGGGCATAGCCAAATGGCACCGTACTCGTTATTGCCAGGGTGGAAGAATAAGGATGGCCGCTCTGGTAGTAATAGAATAGAAGCATTCCCGAAACAGCAAGGTATGCAACAGCTGCCATCAAAAAGGATCCTGTCCAGTAATCGAGCCTGAACTCCTTCCGCGATATTGGCCGCAGCACCACCTTGTATGATCCGGGATATTCCGTGTCCTCCTCCATGAGTTTCGTTATATCGTATTCATTTTTCTCCATATCAGAACCTCCCGCTCCACTTGAAATTGGAGCTGGATACAACTACGGTCTTGTAATTTCCAAGGGAATCGTCGTAGGGCAGAGCCGAACCGCCGGACAGGTTCTCCTGAACAACCTCAGGCCCATACACTTCGCCGTTTGGTTGCCAGAGATGCGTTCGGATAACTGCATTTACAGGATTCATGCCTATGGCGTATATGTAATCCGTTGTAGTATCGTGATAGAATAGGACTTGCGGTAGGGAATGGTTGGCTGGGCTCGGCGCCGGGCCGGAATTGTACAGGTTATGCGGGCCTTCAATCGGATTGTACTGGCTTCCATGGCACTTGCAGTAAATGAGCCCATAGGTCGGCCAGTTGGATTTGTTGTATCCTATGAGCTGGGCCTCAAATGGGATTGAGTTTCCGGGATGGTAGTCAAGCAGGGGAACTGTGCATCCAAGATGCTGACATATGCCGCTATAAGCCGTGATGCTGTCAATACCACCACTTGAATTCTTTATGTGAATCGCCTTGGGTATATTCACATTTCTAAGCCTGATGAGTATATTTGGTTCATCCTGAAGCGGATAGTTGAACACCAATATTGGATAGCTACTGCTTGAAGGCGTCGCATATGGTATCTCTGAAGCGGTTATCGGATTATCATCCGGATCCACTAAGATTGCCGTCGGGTATTTTCCATCATATGATGTTACTGGTACATTTCTCGTGGTCGGAACGAAGAATCTCTCAAGGGAGATGCCTCCAAGGGCAACGGAAAACAATGATATCATCGCACCCTTGAGAAAAGATCTCCTACTCTCATCAACAGAATCTTTGGACTGCCCGGAATTGTTCCGCATGATCAACTACAAAAAATTATTATACTTAATTATTGTGTAATAATTATCCGAAATATTATTTTGATTATCGATTATATATGTAAATAATCGATATTATTAAAAATACCCCAGGATATTATCTTCAATCAATTAACTATTGTAAATTATAATATGAAAATATCGTAATGCCCGAAGCAGGGCTTGCTACATTTATTTGATAGTATAAATATTTTTAGTTAATCTGAAAAATTTGCGCCAGTCAATTTTTACATCTTAGCATATAATAATAATTCAACGTCATACGTGCATGCAAAATAAGGCCAAAATATGAATGCCCTAGGCTTGTTATCGAAGTTGCACCTATCCTTTTAGAGGCAAAGATTAAATATGGTGATTTGCTGATAGAATGATTATATGCTTGATTCGGCCATTGAATGGTTAATAGTCATCGTTGCAATCCTGGTCCTGTTTGGAAGCGCAAAGAAGGTTCCTGAACTGGCCAAAAACATAGGGAGAGCCACAGGCGAATTCAAAAGGGGCCAGATGGAAGTTGAAGAGGAAATCAGGAAGGCCATGTATTCCAAACCAGCGCAGACCACTTCCGCATCTGGCGTGGATTATATAGCAGTTGCAAAGACCATGGGAATAGACACCGATGGGAAGAGCATAGATGAGCTGAAATCTGAGATACAGGAAAAACTTCAGCATGCCCAGTGAACTATTAGATATAATACAGAAAAATATAGATGAACTTCGTATGAGGGCAGTACGTGCCCTTATAGCTTTTTTTGTTTTTTTTCTTATATTTTTCACCTTCAAATTCGAATACGTTACCTTTCTTGGCCACAGGATAGTTATACTATATCCAGATCCTTATGATAATGCCGGTGCGCAGTTCCTTAGGCTTTCGGAATATCACGTGCTTCCTAAAGATGTGGAACTAATAGCGTTAAAACCAACGGATGCTATGGTGGCTGACATATACAGTGTCATGTTCCTGGCCCTTCTATTCAGTATGCCAGTGATCGTAATGGAAGCGGCAAAATTCATTTCACCAGGTTTAAAGAAGCGGGAGATCCAGACAATAAGAAGCCTTGGGATACCGGCCGCAGCACTGTTCGCTGTTGGGAGTCTCTTCGGGTTCTGGTACGTTTTTCCAGTACTGTTCAGGATATTCTTCTATTTTGATTTCGCAGTTGGATCTTCTCCGACCATGGGGATTGCCAATTACACTTCATTTTTCTTCATTTACATAGTGTCATTCGGCCTGTCCTTCGAGATGCCCGTCATAATGGTAGCACTGACAAAACTGAAAATAGTTCCAGCCAGTTTCTGGCTGAGAAACTGGAGATATGCGGTTGTAGGTTCGCTGATATTCGGTCTTGTATTCTCGCCTGGGGTACTTGGCGTGAGCATGATGATAATGGCAATACCGATGATGGCCCTCTACTTTGTCGGAGCATTCATCGCGAAAAGGGTCGAGAAAAGGGATCAGGCCATGTACAACATCGCGGCAGATTGAATCAATCTGAATCTTGAACTATGATTATCGAAGTTTTTGGATTTCGCTAAAGGTAGCCATACTCCTGCAACATCATTGTTCATTTTTTAAATCGGCGATCAATAAAACCGAACGATCCATTTCCCCAATTCATTTATAAATGCACGCTATAACCATACCATGGATTCTGTAGTCAAGGAGATAAAGAACTATGCCGATAGCGTTTCCTATTCAAGCATGAAAGAGGAAGAGAAGGAGGCTCTGAAGATGCGGGTGGCCGACTCCATAATAACTGCCTATACTGCACGAAGATCTCCACCTGTTAATGCACTTATGCAGGTTCTTGGGGATGTAAGTTCGAAGGAAGTCACGCCGTTATACTTCAGGGATCATCGGATCTTCTCGCCTTATGCTGTTATGATAAATGGATGCATGACCAGATATATGGACTATAACGATACATATCTATCAAAGGAGGCACTGCATCCATCAGACAATGTTCCACCCATCCTCGCCGCTGCACAGATGATGGAGGCCGATGGGAGAGAAGTGCTCAGGGGCCTTAAGATAGCCTACGATGTCGTCTGCTCTCTGGCTGATGCAGTTTCAATACGGGATCGCGGCTGGGACCATGTGAATTACGATTCCATCTCGTCATCGGCCGGCATAGCATCCATCTTTGACCTGGATGATGATAAGTTTGAAAATGCGGTATCTCTGGGGATAATAAACAACATAAGCATGAGGCAAACGCGCGCCGGAAAGCTAAGCATGTGGAAGGGATGCACTGTGGCCTATCAAACCATGTCATCCCTGCTGGCCGCCATGAATGCCAGATCTGGCCTCACTGGTCCCTCGGATATATTCGACGGTGAGATGGGCTTCAAAAAGCAGGTCTCCGGCCCATTTGATCTGAAGATATCGCCACACGTTATGAAGACGATGATAAAGAACTATCCTGTAGAGTATCATGCCATGAGCGCTGCCCAGGCTGCCGCTGAGATTCGTAGGAAGGTCAAGGGCAAGATAAGATCCGTAAAGGTTGATACCTTCAAGGTAGCGCACACCATCATAATAAAGGATCCTGAAAAGCTGAGGCCTGAGAACAAGGAAACAGCGGATCACAGCATGCCGTACATCATAGCCTACACGCTTCTTTACGGAGAGCCGGACGTGAATTCCTACGATGCGAGGTACCTCAGAGACCAGAAGATCCTGGATCTTATAGATAGGATGACCTTCAACGTAACGAAGAGGTTCGATGAGATGTATCCCGAATACCTGCCAGTCAGGATAGAAGTGGAGGATGATGAGGGCAAGAAGGATGTTGAGATCGATGTTCCAAAGGGACATTTCAGGAACCAGTACACCTGGTCTGATGTGATCAATAAGGCAGAACGGGTAGACGAAAAGCTCGTGGATATAGTAAAGGATCTCAGGGATCTTGAGAAGATGAGCGCCAGTGAGATCTTTGAGGTGATAAACCGTGTCAAGGCTTAAGGATAACATCAACCGCGGCCCTGCGACCTTAAGAGATCTCATAAAGAAGGATATTGTTGTGGCGCCCGGAGTTTTCAGCGGTATTTCAGCGCTGATGGCTGAAAGGGCGGGATTTCAGGCATCTTATCTCTCAGGATCTGGAGTTGCCGGCATGATGGGGCTTCCGGATCTATCAGTTACAACGTTGCCAGAGATTGCGGCTGAGGCCTACAGAATAACCACGGTATCAAGTTTGCCCCTCATAGTGGACGTCGATACAGGTTTCGGAGAGACAGTGAATGTTATGCGCACCGTCAGGATGATGGAAGACGCAGGAGCAGCGGCTATACATATAGAGGATCAGGAGCAACCAAAGAAGTGTGGCCATCTAAACGGCAAGCGAGTTATAGACAGAGATAACATGGTCAGGAAGATAAGGGCTGCTGTATCAACTAGGAAAGATGAGGATTTCATGATCATAGCAAGGACGGATGCTAGATCGGTAAACGGGCTGGAAGATGCCATAGACAGGGCAAACGCTTATCTGGAAGCTGGTGCAGATGCGGTGTTCACCGAAGCTCTTGAGAGCAGAGAAGAATTCGTAGAGATGAGAAAGAAGGTCAAGGGCTATCTCATGGCAAACATGACCGAGGACGGAAAATCACCTCTGCTCTCAGTTGCAGAACTGCGTGAAATTGGATATGACATAGTAATATTCCCTCTCACCGCTTTTCGTGGCATGCTGAAGGCAATCGGCGACATTTACAGGGATCTTCTGAAGGATGGAACGCAGAGGAATTTCCTGGACAGGATAATGCGACGTTCTGAATTCTATGACGTCATCGGTTACTATGACTACGAGAAGGAAGATAACGTATTTTATAAAATATAAAATATTTATTCATTATATGTTATTTTTCTGTATATCTTGGTTATTGCGCCCAGCGAAAGCATGATTATTCCTATAGAGAGCGAGTAAAACGCTTCATCTGTTATCGATGTTGGGTTCATCACCGATACTATGGTAGCCAAGAACAGAGAGAAGAAACCGAGAACCGCAGCTATCGCTATGTAGAAGTATCTGTTCGGTTCTCTATTCACTGCGCTGGATCTGAAGTAGCCGGCTGATTTCATAAGTATCAGCAGTATCAACGCTATCAAGACGGCCAGGAATATCGATGCCTCGAGATATATACCACCAAGCCCCCTGAAGTATCCCGGCAGGATGATGCCAAGCTCAAAGGCAAAAAAGCCTATCACTGGCGCAGCGCCTATAACAGCTATGTGATTATAATTAAGCCTTCCCTTCCTGAAGTATTTCGCAACGATGCTTGTTATAGGCAGGACGATTACCAGTGGCAATATGAAGAAGAGAAGTGCATATCCCGTGGGGATTTGAATGCCTGGGGTGAGTGCTCCCCATACGGAAAGACCGATCAGGTAGAATATGCCGGTTATGGCAAGGCCTGTGAAAATTGGTCTGTCAGAGAGTTTAAGAGAGAACGTATTGTCTATGTATGGCAGTATAATGAGATACACTAGCGGGAAGCCAGCAAATATAACGGTGGCCCAGAAAGGCCCTATGCCCTGCGCAAACTGGAAGTCAAGTTCCTTGTACATGAAGAGCAGGAACCATGGAGGATAAGCGGGTACAGCCGATGCCGCTGGATTTCCAGGCGCGACCTGCGGGAATGGCGAGAACAGTGTTGGTACCCCAGGAAGCAGTGCTGCAATGGCTGGCAGTATGAATATGGTGGCAAAGGAGAAGAAGCCCAGCTCTACCATGTATATCATATTGTATGGATACCATGGCTTGTAGTCCGGCTTCTCCCTATCTATAGCCGGGGCCATGTAGTTGCTTTCGCTTCTCTTAGGCATTATTGTCCTTGCCTCTGCAAGGAAGAAGTGGGCTGCAACGACAACCGCAATCAAACCGGCGAGGAGGATGTGCCAGGCCAGCAGCCTGTGAAAGAGATCAGTCTGCGTACCATTGCCGAATATTATCTCCATTATGTAATTGCCTATGACTGGGAACCCCTGGGCTATTCCACGACCAACATCCGTCGCGTCTGCAGATAGCACGTCTCCGCTGAGGGAATAGCCGAAGTATCCCACGCCAAGCGTGAGCAGGAGCAAGAGTATTCCAGAAAGGAACTGGTCGCGCCTCGGCCTTTTGTAAGCACCCACGAACACATTTCTCAAAAGGTGAATGTAGAGAAGTCCTATCATTATGTATGCACCATAGAGGTGCGTCGTAAGTATGATTTCACCGTACGGAACGCTGTGGAGAAAGTTTTCTGTGCTCGTGTATGCGTTGGACGGCTGATAGTAGAAAAGCATTATGAGGCCTGTGATGACCTCATATATGAATGCGAACATGGTGAGCGCGCCGGTCCAGTACCATACGCCTCCTTTCTTCCTCATATAATCCGGAACGCGCCTTGGCAGTGGTTCCGGCTTGTTTATGATATTCACGATGCTCTCATAATCTTCTGGCTTTTTTTCGTCCATTTAGACACCTCATGTTGACGGGGTACCCTCGTTCACAACCTCAGTGCTAGTGCCTGAGATTGCGCTTCCACCCGAAAGATCGCTGCTATGGCCGTATATGGTTGGCCCAACCATGGATACAGCCTTGTACGTATCGCTTGAAGAATCATAGGAAAGCACAACGCTCGGCAATGGATGCGTGGTCGGACCTGTCACAACGGAGAACCCATTTATAGGATCATAAGTGCTTCCGTGACAGTTGCAGTGAATTAGGCCGTGGTTTGATGATCCCGATATGCCAGTGTTTGGTATCGATGTTCCTGGCGGATAATAGTGGATCTCAGGCGGTACGCACCCGAGATGCTGGCATATCGCACTTGACGCCACAACAGACTTATAAGGGCCAACACCCCCAGGCGATGTGTAGGTCTGCCCCGTAGCCGGTATCTTTACCGTAACTGATTTTATAGCTATATCCTGACCAGATGAATTTCCCAATCTGAGCAAAAAATTGGGTTCGTTTTGCAGCGGATAATTGAAGACAACTATCTCGGGGGAGTTTACTGTCAGATCGCTTGTTTTGATGGGCTGGCCTGTCTTGCTATTCACCAGCGTCAGCGTGGGGAACGTAGAGGAAGTAACCTCCTGCGGCGGTATGATGTTCTGGATCAGGCTGCGAAGGGAAAGACCGGCCACTGCCGCAATGGAAATTATGCCCATTGCCTTTATGAAATTTCTGCGGCCGGGATCGTTCACAGCATCCTGATCTTGATTGTTGTTGCATTTCTTATCCTTGGGAGTTTCTGCCGTGTTATAACACCTCCAGATTCATAGTATTCCCTAATCGATTCGTCTAAACCAGCTGATGAAATAAAGTCTTAACCTAACTATTCAGGTCATTATTTTCATCATCAAGTATATCGATGCGATAAATGCCTAACAATTAAGATTATGATGTTTTATCTCTTTATGTCATGGAAAACCATGAAAACACAGACATGCAATTATGTGATATGCCCTGAAAGATCTCAGGTTAGTTTCACGATATCGCATCTTGTTCTCTCAAAGGTGTCTGGGCAGTTCACCAGATTGCATGGATGTGCCGCAGTGCGTGATCTGGAATTCGTGGATTATGCCCTTTTGAAGATAGATGTTTCAAGCATAAGGACAGGAAACAGCATAAGGGATAGAAACCTCATGAAGAAAGACTATTTCAACGCAGCTACCTATAAGTTTATAGAATGCTGCGTACGAGATCTTGACATAAAGAACTTCCCCGATCAACCTGTTGATTTCCACATAAAGATAAAGGATATAGAAGAGATCGTACCGCTTAACGTATTCGTGATTTCCACCAACAATGAAACGGTCAGCCTTAGAATAACCGGAAAGATAAGAACCCAGGATTTCGGACTGAAATGGCAGTCTCCATTCAAGCCGGGACTAATGGTCGGATCAGAGGTGAATTTGAATGTATACCTTTCACTGTTCAAAGGCCAGACTACGCCAGAGAGTCTCGGAAATAATCCATCACAATCTTCTTCAGCCCCCGCCGCATCACATCGGAAATAGA
Source organism: Thermoplasma acidophilum DSM 1728 (assembly GCF_000195915.1). GTDB lineage: Archaea > Thermoplasmatota > Thermoplasmata > Thermoplasmatales > Thermoplasmataceae > Thermoplasma > Thermoplasma acidophilum. The sequence continues at coordinate 1,297,331 of NC_002578.1, forward strand.
CGAGGTCTTTATGCCGAAGCTTTTTGCAAGATCCTTCATGGATATCTGCCTGTCTATATCGAAATAGCCAAGCTTCAGGGCACTCATTATGACCTCCCTTTCCCTAGGCGTAAGATCGTTTTTGGAGTACTCATTTATCGATATCACGATTACGTTTATCTCCTCTTCCTTGAGCTTTCTGAGGGCTCTGTTGAACTCTGCCTTCGTTGGTGCTATGATTCTGTATCTGACCTTGTCGAAACCAATGGATTTTCCGCCCATCACCATCATGTTGAATGACTCCAGAATACGACAAGCTGTGCAGCTCTTGCCCTCAGCCCATATGGCGTCTTTTCCGCTGAGATTTGCCTTGAGAACATAGCCAGGATATTTCTTTATCTCGTTGAAGAGTGTTCGCCTGTCCAAGGAGGGCTTTATCAGATGTATCGTTGTATTTTCACCTATTCTGAGGCGCTCTATAGCTGCCTGTGGATCCCTGTCCAGAACAAGATTCGTTACCCAGCAGTCCTCTCTCTCCACCTCTATTATTGCCTCAATCGACGGGTTGTTTCCTTTCAATCTAACATGTTAGGCATCCATGAAATATAAGTATTGCCCTTTGTGTCTCGATAAGATGACAGACATCAGAGTAAGGGGCTACAAAAGCATCTCGTTCTGGCAGGAAGAAGGCATAGGCCTGATAGTTATACGGAGCGACAGCCATGGCAGATTTGACCTGAATACGCTTGGAGAGATAACCGCAGCAATTGGCATAGCGGCAATGGATGGAAGCGTAAGGGCTGTGGCATTGACAGGTATGAACAACATTTTCGGACGGCAGCTTGTAATTGGACAATTATCAAATAATACTGTTTATAATGTAATGCAGTCCTCATCTTCGCTGATATCCATGATCTATACATTCGAAAAACCAATATTCTCAATACTTAACGGTGATGCTATCGATGAAGGTTACGAGATAGCGCTCCTAGCCGACCGGATAATAAGCGCGGACGACATAAAGGTTGGATTCAGCAGGGATTACGAATTCAAGATCGGAGGTTCATTCACATCGCTGCGAATGACAAAAACAGACATATCAGGCCCGGCCGAAGGTATAAATGTAGATCGCGTTGTGAAACATGAAAGCCTGCTCGAAGATGCCAAGAATATCATAAAGGAAACAGCAGACATAAACTTCCCAATGAGGAGAAGGCAAAGATATAGGTACATAAGTGAACTTATAAACGCAGAAAAGATAAACTTCTACGAGCATTATCTTGCGCGCAGCTGAACAAGAAGTTTGAAGCATGCCGATCGGTATCCAACGATTTCAACTGCCCAATAGCCCTTATTTTTTCTTCAATCTCTGCCTTAACTCGGAAAGTACATTCCTAACGTCATAGAAGTATATGTTATCATATGGACATGCCAGCACGCAAGAACCGGATCCAACGCACTTTGAACTTTTGAAGTAGCCCTGTTTTATAAATTGTCCTGCCAGATCACCAGCACCAACTTCACACGCCGTGACGCAGGCCTTCGTTTCACATTTCACGCACTGCGATGGATCATGCACCTTCAACCTGAACAGCCCTATCCTGCTGAAGAATCCCACAAATGTACCGGTTGTGCACCAACCATACCTTCTGCAGGGGCTCATTCCTACTAGCGGAATACTCATGAAGAAGATGTACCAGATCACGTTCCACACCGTAACCGAATAGATTACGGCAGGATCTACACCATACGGATCTGCGAAACGGCCACCGGTATTAGCCAGATACGAGAAGTATGCCGCTATTAATATGAGTATCCATGCAGAACCGATGATCGGATACAGAGACTCCTTGAATTTGCTGCCTATGTGCTTTCTGCTAGCCGGAGCAGAATAATTGTATTTTATCATGGCCTGCCCAAGCGTCCCTCCGTACATAACTGCAGATGGGCAAAGCGTGCTGCAGTAACTCCTTCTGCCGAACAGGAGTGCGAGGCCTGCATAAAGTGCATAGCTGCCTATGAGCGCGGCCAGTATGCCTGGATAGACCGGGCCGAGGCTTCCGATATTGCCCCAGAATGGGAGTACTCTGTAATATTTTGGATCAACGAAATTGGGGAAATACACCGTGTAAAGGGTATATGCAACTAGGGCGAATGTGAGATTCCATTTTTTTCTTTCCATCTCAGCCTACCTATCCTTACTATGACAAGCGAGGCCATCTCCACGCCCATTATAATCAGAAAGACGTATGAATTCGTGACAGAACCGAATATAAAGATCGCATTCAGAATTGCCGGCACAATCCCGCTATAAACACCAACACCGAAATTGCTCAAAAAAGGAACTACGCCGTTCACACCGTTCACCACGGATATTATGGAAGCCGAGGCCAGCCATTCTGCAGCGAAGGAGAAGAGGAGCACGTAGAACATGCTGTATCTGTTGTATGACCAGCCAGGCCTTCCCCTTATCTCTGTATTCCGAAATAGGAAGTAAAAATAGAATGCCATCTGGGCCATCATAGAGATATCGAAGAGAAGCAGTGTTATCAATGATCCGAAGACAATTGAGGCGAACAATCCAGCTGCCGAAAAGCCCATTAGGCCGAAGAACAGCGTTATCATCACAATTTTCCCAAAGTTCATCGTATCGAATTTCACTGCAATGATTTCGAAAAGGATAGCCATGAAAAAGACCATTACAGCCGTGAAGTATATCGTACCGTAAAGCGAAAAATTCGATTGAGGCATGAAGAAAGGATTGAAGAGGCCTGAAAAGACCACTCCAGAAAATACTATTTTTTTGATGCTGTCCTTTTCAAGGAACAGCAGTGAAAGGATCATCTCTATCTCCATTGAGGCGATAAACAGATAGCTGCTCACGCTGTGAACCAGCGTGTAGAATACTCCATGGCTAATGATGTTAGGATACGTAATGATCGTCAGGAAATAGGCCATGGCAACTTCATTTGATATGAGAAGCGATATGAATGCCGATTTTCTGGAGGTAGTCATTGAAGAATTCCTGGTGAAGTACGCCCAGGCGACAGCGCCGCCCATAATCGCCATTGGCATATCCACAGCCATCGAAGCTGTAGTGAACGTGATGCGAGTTTGAAAATACAATATAAGACCAACGAACATCGAGAACATCATGGCCTCTACAAGTATCTCTATGACACCATTTGTCCCTTTTACCATGATCCTGTAGAATAGATAGAAGAAGAGGAGTGACATCAGGATTTCTGTTGAGATATCAATCAGCATGTTCACCGATGATCACCCTTTTATTGATGGAAAATGAGGTGCGTGCAAAACTGTTTAGCGAAAGATGCGTTGTGTACCACATAACTGGCAACATGGCTATCCAGAGCGAGAGGCTGAACCAGACCTGATCTATCAGAGGTATGAACATCCATATGTGCTTTTCCATAACTGATGACAGATAGAATATCACCAGTGGAACTACATTGAAAACAACAGAAACGTATTCCAGGTAGGTGTATCTCGTGAGCGGTGGCATGATGCTGTATCCCGCACCTATCGCAATGCCAGCTGAATATCCGGTTATCATCATAACAGCATAGAATGACGGATCACTGTACGCAATGAAAGTGAGGACAGGAATGAACCACATATATGAAAGCATGATACCCGATACAGATAGTACCGAACCAATCGCTATGGACGTAGTTTTTATCCGAATTATATTGAACAGGATCATTGCAAATATGAAGCCAGAGAGAACCATGGCCATACCGCCTACAAAGAAGAATATGAAATTCTTCTCCAGGCCTATTGAAACTAGGTACGCCAGTAGCATTGGGATGAAAACTGTACTCATTATGATCAACAGCCGGTAGACAACTGAACTATCTTTCGGCCTGACAAAAAAACTTCTGATCGGCCTTCCGGATCTGTAGAAGTGCGATACGAATACATATGTGAGTATGAGCAGTGTCAAGCTCAGCAGAAGCACTGGTATGAGTATCACATCTATTATGAGCGCTGCAACAGCAGGCAGGAGTGAGATAAAACTTTCGCACTGGCAGCTGAACGCGCTCGTAAGACCTGACAGGGCCGAGCCTATCGTACTACCATGCCTGGACGAATAAGATATGATCTGGTAATAATTCTCGGAGACGAGCACAGCTACACCAAAGAATACCAGCTCTATGAACGGGCTAATTAGTACATCTATATTTTCACTGAGAACGAATACGCCATCTACGTCGAGGCCAAGAGGTATCATTCCAAGGCCCTTGAACAAACTGATGTCGGATTCTATTATGACTGGTGCCCTGGTTGGCAGTGATACGGATATCAGCCCTCCGAGATAGATCATGAATATGATGGTGCCCGCAAACGCCGGCAGCCTTATAATGGCTTCATCCATTTCATTGACAAGCTCCCAGTCTGAAATGAATGCGAGAAAAAGCGATATCAGGACAAACCAGAACATGGGATACCTGTAAAATGAAATCAGCATCACTATGAGGAAAAAGACATAAAATGTATTACCGTAAACTGGTAGTGCATTTGAAATTTTGCGCAATATGAAGCGAAACAAAGAGAAGCAAGATCGGCATCGATATGATAATGAGGAAAAGAAAAATTGAATCGCTTGTTATGAATATATATCTATTATAAAATAATATGATGGAAAGAAAAAATATAAGAATTGAAATTATTTGAAAAATAAAATTAATTCTTTTATCCATGCTTAATCTACTACAACGGTGCCTGTCATCCAGCCAACGGTTGTCATCGCTCCGCTCCAGCCTCCGTTAACCTCACTGAGGCCGCACGGAACATAACACTGCCAGGTATACGTGCCCGTGTTGTTCAGATACAGGTATGCCAGCGTAGTGCTGCCGCCCCAGGTTGGTATGTTGACCAGGATCTGACCGCTGTTTATTATTGTGAATGTATGTGTTATATTGTATCCCCAGCTGGAGTTACCATACCAGTTGATCTGACTTATGACTTTGGGCTTCTGGAGGGTTGTGACGTTGTTGCTGTACTTTGACAACGGGATGGTGCTGTTGTACTGGTACTCGACTCCGCCCACCGTCCCAATAACCTTGGTGAATATAGTGGTGTTTGACGTACTCGTATTTCCTATGTTGGGTGTTGGTCCGGAATCGTAGTCTATTATGGTCAGCACTATCTCCCTGTGCGCAGGCAATACTATGTTCGCTGCTGATTCAAGCGTGTTGTTGGCTGCCAGTATGAAATACGATGGCTGATTGTGCTCGTATGTGGAGTTGTATATGTACGGATTTGACGGCGTTATGACAAGGGTCAAATAGTATGGGCCTGTGGCCGGGGCAGATACAGGATGGCTCGTTGTGTAAGAGTAGGCCACACCTATGCCTATGCCGCCTATTACAACAACCGCTGTCACCAATGCATAGAATACTTTATCATCCATCTGTTATCGCTGTTAAAATGATATTTCGCTATTTAATCGTGAAAGCTAATATTTTAGGTCATAGGATTAGTGGAAAATATTGCTGAAATAAGTACGAAATACGCTTATTTCAAGCCCGTCATCTCTTCACTTTGCTGTATCCAACGACCCTCGGGAATCCATTCTGATCTGCCATCACAAAGCTATCCTTCAGGAGTGGAAGCTTGAATCTAGTAGTGTAGGCGTCCCCCTCAGGATTGCACTTGACAAAGTTCATGAGATCTGATATGTAAGGATCGGACATAGTATCTCTCCCTTTGAGTGATTTGTGGAATACAACACTATCCTTCACCTGATTCGTATATTCGAATGGTTTTTCTGCAAGGAACATTCCCCTTGAGAGTTCCTCGACCTCCACATTCTTGAGTGCAACTCCAACTCTAGTACCCGCTTCGGCTTCATCAAAATCAACGTCGTTTACTTGTATGGATCTCACCTGCACCTCCCTGTTGATGCCAGACAGATACAGATCCTGATGCTTCCTAATCTTTCCAGAGAGTACAAAGCCAAGGATAACCGTACCCACACTCTTCACCTTGAAATAGTGATCAATAACCACCAGTGTATCCTGTTCGTTTCTCTCGATCTTGAATGCCTTTATCCTGTCTATTATCTCCATTGGCCTTCCAGAAAAAAATTCTGGCTGTATGTTTGTATCCTTCAAGAGCTTCCTGATGGTGCTCTGCTTGTCCTCGCTCGCAACAATGATCCCCCTAGTCTTTCCGAAGAGATCCAGTGCGATAACAGTTTCGGCGAAGTACTTGTCAAGATTTTCGCCGTTTATTATGAAGAGATCGGTTGGATAGATGGAATCCGTAAGCGACGATACCTTATCTGGATACTTTATCGGTTCTATAAACGTCATGACTCCATCCTCTTCCTTCCTGTTATAGAGCCTTATATCGCTCTCAGTACCCTTCTTTGATACTTCACGGAGTATTTCCTCCACCCCATAGGCGAATACGTTGAAATGATACATACGACCGCATGCCATATGTTTAGATTAAAATATCCTTTTAATAGCGACAGCTAACAAATGTTTTAATCGTTATTTGAAATTAAATCCAGGATCCTATGGATATTAAAAGGTACTGTCCAGTGACGGACTCTGAACTTCCAGCTGATCATGTCTATTTTAAGTTTAGGAGTGAGATTGAAGCGGCAGAGGCCTATCTAGGCCTTGCCATATCCGAAGGGATAAAGGTCAGGGAGACCAGGGAAATCCTGGACATCATTGATACGGTATACAATTCGCTCAGCGATCCAGAATCAAAATTGAACGATTTTCAGGAAAAAAGGCTAAACTTCACTGAGGAGGACTGGTATGATATAAAGGAGAAGGCAAACAACGGAAACCGCTGGTCTCTGTACATGTTCCTCGCTAGAAGCGCGGTTGACAGCGCAGTTTATTGGTCATACAGGATGAAGGAAACTGAGGAATTCAAGGAGATAGTGAAAGAAGAAATGATATCAAAGCTCTTGAAGGCGGGCTACGTAATTCTCCGGGAATCGCTAGGAGAGGTAAGGTTATAATTTTTCAATAAAAAATATTCTATATCAGGTCGTGTGTGTGACCGATATGCCCCGCAGGAAATCAAGGTATGAAAGTGGATCTTTTACATACCTGTCTAGAATGTTCGTTTCCCTGTAATAGTCCTGAAATAGCAGATGTGCTTCGTATTCCGCAAACAGACCGGTTTCAACAACAGCTGAAATGGCCTTCTCCAGCTTTGTCTCGCCTATCTCCTTTTTTCCATTCATTTTCCTTATGTAGTTGACTATTTTTATAAGCGGCAGATTATCATTGCTGCAGATATCGTAGACACCTTCACGTTTGAGTATGGAATTTACCACCTTAACCACATCATCCACGTAAACCGGTGCCAGATTCCCTTCAGGAGAAAGATGCCCAACTCTCTCTGAGAGTTTTCTGAACCTGTCTGTGAAATGATCGCCCTCTCCGAAAAGGAACGAAAGCCTCACGACAAGCCCGTTCTTGAGGACACGCGTGTTATCCTCAACGAGCCTCTTCGTTCTGAAGAACTCGAGCGGATATGAAGGATGGTTTATTATTGAGAATGAAACCACCTTCTGTTCCGTGTTATTCGCCTTCACCGCATTGACCACGTTCTTTATGCCATCGAGCAGGATTTCACGATTCCTCTTCTCATCGGCGTTCCAGTCCTCCACGGCAAATATGGCAACGTCCACGTCCTTCATGGCCTCTGCAACTTTGGAATAATCAGTTACATCGCCGGATACCCATTTTGCGTCCTTCCTTGTAACCGAATTTCCTTTTTCTAGTGAAAAGTATACCATCTCATCCGCATCCAGTCGGTTGACCAGATGGCTCCCAAGAAACCCCGAACCACCGAAAACTATGACCTTCACATGCTTGTATTTTTTCAATCTATTAAAAACTGACGTAGCTGATAAGAAATATTGGTCTGGCTGGCTAAATACCATCGGAGTGTTTTCAAGACTCTATGATGAAGAAGGATGAAGAACCCTGCATTCCACGTTTTTAAACGTATCTACCTTTACGTTGGCGGAACCGGTTCAGGGCGAAACTATTGTTTATGCTGGCCGCAAAACGAATAACGTTATATATAAACTAACAATTCAATGCCGAACTGCAATGCCTAAAACACCAGCTAATGTTAAGCCAATGGATGTACTGAAATCAGCGCTATCCAGAAACGTGTTGATAGATGTTAAGGGAAACAGGGAGTATTCAGGGATACTTGAAGGCTACGATGTTTACATGAACATCGTGCTGCAGAACGCCAGCGAAATCATAAATGGGGAGAACAAGGGCGTGTATGATCGTGTTCTGGTGAGGGGCGATAACGTCATATTCGTCTCTCCATCTAAGGGTGATGGTTCATGAGTAATGGAACAGCCGTAATGGGTAAGATAAACAATAAGAAAACGCACATAAGATGCAGAAGGTGTGGTCATCACACATATAATGTAAGGACGAAGAGGTGCTCTCACTGTGGATTCCCTGCCCCCAGGATCAGATCCTATAGATGGGCAAAAGCCAAGTGAAGACTGTGCTGTTGTGGGCTTTAAGGGTAGGATCAACGCCTATGAGCCCATAATAACCGCACTGCGTACACTGCAGCACAGAGGTCAAGAATCAGCCGGTATGGCTGTTTTTGATGGCAGAAAAACTGTCCTGAAGAAGGGTCGTGGCCTTGTAACCGACGTTTTCAATCCTGCAACGGATAGCATAAAGGGCAAGGTCGGGGTTGGCCATACCCGTTATTCTACAGCCGGTTCCAAGGACGTTATCGATGCTGGTCCATTCGTTATAAATTCCCAGGTTGGATTCATCTCTCTTTCCCATAACGGCGAAATCGTCAACGCGGATGAGCTGAAGGAGGAGATGAAGAAGGAAGGCGTAAATTTTCAGAGTGATTCAGACACCGAGGTACTGCTCGCAGAGCTTTCAAGAAACATTTCAAAGTACGGCCTGAAAAAAGGTTTTGAGGTGTCTATGAACACCCTCAGGGGGGCCTATGCCTGCGCAGTGGGCATAAATGACAGGCTCTTCGCCATGAGGGACCCAAACGGAATAAGGCCCCTCATCGTAGGAAAGAATGCGGATGGATACATAATAGCCAGTGAAAGCTGTGCCATAGATGCACTTGATGGGACGATCATAAGGAATGTTGAACCCGGCGAGGTCGTTGAACTGACAGATGACGGCCTGAAGACCATAGCACTTCACGAAGGAGAGAAGACCGCACACTGTATGTTTGAATACGTATACTTCTCAAGGCCTGACAGCACCATAGATGGCATAAATGTGTATATGGCCAGGGTCAAAATGGGCATGATGCTTGCCAAGGAGAGCCCCGTGGAGGCCGACATGGTCATACCTGTCCCCGATTCCGGTAGATCGCAGGCCATCGGGTTCTCGATGCAGTCAGGCATACCCTACACCGAAGGCTTGATGAAGAACAGGTATTCCGAAAGAACTTTCATAATGCCTACACAAAGCGACAGAAAGGCCGCGATCAGGCTGAAGCTGAACCCCGTCAGGGAAGTCATATCTGGTAAGAGGATTGTGCTGGTCGATGATAGCATCGTAAGGGGAAACACCATGCGATTCATCGTGAGCATGATGAGAAAGTATGGTGCGAAGGAGGTTCATGTTCGCATAGGTTCGCCACACATAATTGCACCTTGCTATTTCGGCGTGGATATGAAGACAAAGGATCAGTTCATAGCACGCGGAAAAACGGATGCAGAGATAAACAGCGAGATAGGAGCTGATTCGCTGGCATTCCTCTCCATAGATGGCCTCAAGGAAGCCATTGGCCTTGATGAGAATAATCTGTGTCTTGGATGTCTGACCGGCACCTATCCCATAGACATATCGAAAAAACTTGCGGAGAAGATCACGCAGTATTGATTATTTTTTAACTTTCCTTATCTTCTCTTCTATGTCCTCACGCATGGATCTTGAATCGACATGCGTGCCGAGGAGATCCGCCCTTGCCGTTATGGCTACCTTGTTGGCTATTATCCTCGCTATCCTCCCTCTTGCCTTCGGGTTCAATGCAGAGAGACCCGGAAATTTGAATATCACTCCGTACTTTGGGTTCTTCTTCCCCTGGCCGAGTGACTGGAACAGTGCCTTTTCGGCTCCGAGCATCTGGATGGAGCTGGCAGGCATCAGCGCCAACCTTCGAAGCCCCCTTGATCTTTCCAGGAGATCCATTGCCAGTTTGGGGCCAACAAGATCCGCGGTGTTTGGCATGATCTCCTTTATTCTCGTTCGTATTGCATCATCCATCTGCGATCTGAAGTCGCACATCTCTGTGCCCTTCCTGAATATCGCAGAAATATCTGGAAAAGACAAACCGTTCCTGAAGAACTGACATGGATCGCCGGACTGGCTTATTCCATATGGTATCGAAAATGGAAGGCACTTCTCATAGTATTTATTGATGATCTCGTCCATGGCGTTCCTTACCGCCGCCACCTTTATCAGCGCCTGATCGGGGGTAAACTCTTCCCTTATTCTTTCCTTTCCATACTCTATCAGCAGTTTTCTCAGGTCCGGTATCTCTCCCATACCATCCAGTTCTGGTATCCTTCCTTCCCTCAGATCTTTGAATATCCTTATGTAATCCTGATCCAGATTTTTGAACAGCCTCTTTCCCGATCCGTACCACATTATCCTTTCCATCATCAGCCTCCAGGAATATATGATCGAAATCCACTACCTTCATAAAGATGTTATCAGAGCTGCACATGGCTATGCCAGTTCCCACCAGATCGTTGTCCTCGGAGATGACGGCTACGCGTTCACCCTTCCTGAACTTTCCGTCAATTATCTTGATTCCCCCGGCATACAGATCCGATCCATGTGCTATATTCCTCATGGCGCTCCTCTTGACCACGATCTTCGGATAGTCCTTGAAGGCGTAGGTCATATCGAGTATGTGGTCCCTGAGCAGCTTATCCTCGCCCTTCCTGGCCAGTTCTACCATAGCCGCGAAATCCTGCAGTGTTATGCACCTATCCTCGGAGAATGGACCGGTTGAAGTCCTCCTCAGATCCACCATCTGCCCACCCTTTCCGGATACGTATCCGATATCCGTGCAAAGCGTGCGTATATAAGTTCCAGATTCGCATTTGACGTGAAACAGCACTAGCCTGTCTTTCTTCTCCAGGAGATCAAGCGAATACACCGTCTTGATCCTGAGGCTTCTAGCCACTGCGCTTCTCACGGGTGGCAGCTGATATATCCTTCCTGTGAATTTTTTGAAATAGTACCTGACCTCTTCTTCGGTTATGTCTTCGTAAAACCGCATAACACCAACATATTCCTTTGGACTCTCGTGCACAACATCCACAAGGCGGACGGCCTTGCCTATGGCCATAGTCAGGACTCCGGTCACGTTTGGGTCAAGCGTACCGATGTGCGCCACCTTCTCTATGCCTAGGATCTCCCTAACCCAGTGATCAACCTGGTGGCTGGTTGGGCCCTGAGGCTTGTCAAGCACTACGAAACCATTGATATTGGAGAAATCCAAGTGTATCGCCTGCGTATTTCATATCCATATTTAAATTGAGATGGCGTTCACCGCAGTATTCTCGGTGTAAAAATATCCTTTCTTGACATTTCATCGATCCTGTTGGCGATATACACCGCTATCTCCGGTGGCTTCATGAACTCTGTATTTACGACAATATCGTATATGGAAAGATCGTCTACGTCGATCCCATACAGCTTCCTGTACCTTTCCTTCTCCGATTTTTCACGCTTTTCCATGAGATCTCTTGCACTATCGATATCAATATTTTCCCTTCCAGCGAACCTTACGAGCCTGGTGTAATACGTTGCATAGAGAAAGATCCTGAATGCGTTTATTCCATTCAGGTACGATATCCAGCCGGCAAGCCGTCCCTCTACTATTATGTTGTCGTTGGCCTGCATAAACGCCTTCTGCGTTTCATCCGTATAATAATCTGCCTCTGGATGCGATTCGGAATATACGTTGAAGTCCTCTATACTCATATTCATCTTCCTGGCGGTTTCCCTGAAAAATGTACCGGAGGAGTATACGGTATATCCTGTTATCCTTGACAGTTCTGAACTGACAGTTGACTTGCCACTGCCGATCTTTCCGGCTATCGTTATCCTCATCGCAGTTCCCTGTTCAGTCAGTTGCCTTTGAAACAGACATCCTGCTGAGCTTCCTCAGCTTGAAGCTGAAGTCGATGTACTTCATGACCATGGTTACAAAGTAAGAAACAACAAGTTCGGTGAGGAAGTACATGAATATCCAGTATGGCATTATCCAGAAGTGGGCTGTCGTTATATTTATGTTGTAATCCCATGGAAATGCAACGTAGTTATATGGCAGGTTTCCTACAAACACGAAGAGCCAGGCGTAAAACAGTATTGTGACAACGCTGATAACCATGAGCGGCTTCATAGTGTTCATGGAGAGCTGATACTGATCCATCGACATCTGCATCCTCATGCTGTTGAGTTTGTTTATCTTCTTCATATCGCGTTCTCTGTAGGCTTCCCTTATGGCATCATTGAAGGCCTTCATTGTATTCTGCATCTTGCCCATTTTGACCCAGTCGGTGAAGAAATACCTTGGAATTGACAGTATAATACCTATTATAACACCGGTCAATATGATCGTGAGAACAGGATACCTATAACCAAATCCAATGGAAGGGATCAGCGCGAAATTGAGTAACCTTCCAACTGCATCCCTGGAAGATGGAGTTATGACAAGGAACAGCGATCCCAGCATGACCACCATATATATCATCTGGAAGGTCATCATCTTCTTCATAGCTTCCTGCTGTTCCTTGGGATACTGTTCAGTCAACTGCAATCACCTTTATGATATCATGTGCTGCCTTATCTGGTTTTCCCTCCTCGTTGGTTATGATCTTGACCGTTGCGCCGCTGAAGATTGAATAGGCCGCTGCAAAAGCCCTATTGATTTCCTGGTGCTCTCTTATGCTTTCGACTGAATCCTCATCCCTTGCCCTGGTCGGGTCGTTCTGCCTACGCCTCAGGATCAGCTCCGGATCTGCTTCGATTATTATGAATGCAGACGCATTTATCTCGCGCAGAACCCATTCCGGAAGGCCGGGGAGGTAACCGAACGGCGTCTTTATGGACATATGCGTGTCCACGATGACGTCTTCCATCCTACCTATCTCCGTAGCAGCGTTCTTCTGCAGATCTATCTGTATATCCCTCGAAAGCTTTCGCATCTGATCCCTGTTTTCCACAAGGCCCCGCTTTTTTGCCAGATCAAACATCAGCGTGCCATAGTTCACTATCTTTATGCCGGTCTCCTTGCTCACTATGTCCAATACAGTGGTTTTGCCCACACCTGCAACCCCGGTTATGACTGACCGCATTCAACCACCCACGAAGAACTGCCTTATAACAGGATGCATCTCCATTAGCTGCTCTCTTCCCATTGCCTCGTAGAACTGTATTATTATCCCGACAGCAAGAAGCAGACCTGTTCCGCTGGTGTCTCCAACTGTTCCGATGAGGTTGGCGCCCGCCGCAAGCAGGCCCACCACGGCACCGCTGAATATGGTTATGGCAGGTATGTATTTCTTGAGGACACGTTCCATGACCCTCGGATCCCTCCTGAAGCCTGGTATCTGCATACCGCTTGCCTGTATCTGCTTGGCAACAGCGGATGCCCCCATATTGGTGGTCTCAATCCAGAATATGGCGAAGAGTACGCTGAAACCAACCATGAAGGCTGTAAACACTATTATGTGTATAGCCTCCTGCAATGGCGTGTGACCCAGCAATATATTCTGATATCCGGATGGCTGCAGTATGGGGAAGAGCCAGTCTGATAGGCCGTTTGGAGAGAATAGGTAATATGCGAGACCTCCAGTAGGTGTTGTAGCCGAAATATTGAGTGCCGTTGCCTGAGCAGTCGTTGGATACGAACCAAGGAGAGGATTGTGACCAAGTATCGGCACCTTGCTGAGCACAGGGCTGCTCCAGAAAAGCAGCGTCCACATCGAAACGTTGGCAAGGAGCGCCGTAGCAAGTATAACCGGTATGTTAGATGCGTACAGAAGCTGCAGGGGATAGCGCCCCCTTGCACCTCTGACCCTTTCGTGCGATATTGGGAGCTCTATCTTGCTGCTCTGGAAATAAGCAACAAGGAAGAATATCAATAGCGTTCCAAGAACAGCTATCATTGGATTTGGAGGTGAGAACAGTATTTGGACAACGCCGTTTGTGAGCAGGTATGATGAGGATGAGTGCATTATTATGTAAAACATCTTTGGAAACGCACCTGCTGGTGGATTAGTAAGCGAGTAGGTCAAAGCATTATTCAGTGCCTGCCAGTTGAAAGCACCTATGAAAAGCTGTTCTGAAACATCTGCAGCTATGAAAAGAGATATTCCGGATCCGATCCCATACTTTGAAACGACCTCATCCATTAGAAACACGAGGTAGGAACCGAAGAAGAGCTGAAGTATTATTATGGTTTGTGCTAGGAACTCCCCATATCCAGGGAAGACGGCGTTTATCGAGTTGACTACCTTGGTATCAGGAACCAGGTAGCCAAAGGCCTGTGGTATCGCCTCCACGAATATCATTATTATTACCAGGAGCTTCTGAACTCCCTGATATATGGCCTTATCCTCGGCATTCTGAAGGTCAAGGTTGAATATCTTCGCGCCAACAAACAGCTGCATCACTATACTGGCTGTAACGATTGGGCCAATACCAAGATCCATGAGTGAACCGGATGCCCCTGCAAAGATCTCCCTGAATGATGCAAAGACATCTATGGTCTGTGCGGTGTTAAGGCCGTATATATATATGTTGCTCAGTGCAAAGTACAGTACCACGATGAGCGCAGTCCACATCATCTTGTACTTGAACTCTATATGACCCTTTGCCTTTTTTACAGCCGGAAGCTTCGCTGTCAGATCCTCGAGACCGTACAGCTTGCTCTTCTTTGGCCCTTTATAACTTGCAACCAAATAAATTATGTAAAATAGCGGTGCTATTATTACGCCGGCTATGGCGAGTTTAACGTATCCAAAGTGGCTGAAGTACCAGAATGCGATCATCAAGATCGCATAGACTATTATGAGGGGAAAGACAACTGAATTATTACGCTGAGCTTCCGTCATTTTCGATCTTCGAACCTATAGCTGAAAGCTTACTTATTGCTTTTTCGGTTGCCTTATCAATGATGATCGTTGACTTTACCGTAAAGTTTCCATTGCCGAGCAGCTTATCATAGCCTGCTGCCCTGAGATCCACTATTATCTCTCCGTTCTCCTCCCTCACGAAGCCGTCCCTCTTCAGGCTCTCGTACATGTATTCGACGTCGCCTAGGTTGATAGGCACTTCAACCTGCGAGATGTGATGGCTGGTGAAACCCTTTCCGCCAAAGTGCAGCGGGTCATATTTCACCATCCATATCCACTTGTGCTTTCCCATGCCGGCATTTCCGCTTCCACCTTTCTTGCCCTTGCCTCTGCCGGCCTTGAATCCGCGGCCGTAATGGCCACCGCGAAGCTTTTTAGTTCTCTCTCTTACCATTCAGATCCACCCCTGATATGATCATCCTTCTGATCAGCTGGTTTATGTCAGATCCCCTGTATCCAGAGGAACCGCCACTCCTGTATGACTTTCTGATAGCTTCATATCCGCCCTTTGGAGGATTTAGCCTTATGACAGGGACAGCGTCAGCGATCTCAGATGGCTTTATCTTTCCGTCGATGAGCGCCTGTGCCAGATCCCTGTATGATGTAAAGCCCGTCTTCTCCTTCAGCTCCTCCTCTGTGAGATGCTTTCTACCCCTGAACAGAAGCCTGTTCTTCAGGAGCAGCTCCAGAGTGTCTAGATCTATCTCACCCCATGTTACGTAATCTTTGACCTTCTGGAGCATGCCCTTCACCACTTCGTTCTCGTTGAGCAGCACCAGATGGTTGATCCTGTTAAGCCTCATAAGGTGCGCAGTGTCAGCTATATCCTCCTTGATGCCAGTTCTACCCCTAATCCTTATGACCGCTAACATTTACAACACTCCCCGAATATATAGGTGTAGACAGTACTATACCCGGATTTATCCTCACTTTCGACGTCTCTTTCAATGCATTGTAGACCGCGAGCGCGTAGTTCACCGTTGTCTTCGTGTGTCCTGCTGCAAATCCCCATGCATCCTCAATACCGGCTATGCTGAGTATCGTTCTGGCAACATCTCCAACGGCAAGACCGACACCCCTCGGCGCGGGCTTCAGGGTTATCCTTACCGAACCTGACTTACCCTGTACTAGGAAAGGCAGAGTGTGTGCCCTGCCACATCCGCATTCCCAGGAACCACAGCCCCTTCTTATCTCCATTATATTCAGCTTAGCGTTTATCAGAGCCTTTCTTATTGCCGGAGCGGCTTCCTTGGAACGTCCTATGCCGAGACCAACGTATCCGTCACCGTTTCCCACGACAACGGTTATTGAATAGGTCATCCTCCTTCCAGAGTCTGTCATCCTCTGGGCTCTCTTTATGTCGATGACCTCGTCCTTCAGATTGGGGAGAAGGTAATCAACTATTTCGTACTCCTTGAGAGGTAACTTGCTTCTTAGGGCTTCTCCCATAGTTTTTATCTGACCTGAGGCAACAAGCTTGCCCAGCTGCGTCTTTGGAACCCATTCTTCACTCATGCTTTTTCCTCCATCTTCTTAAAGTTCTTAACTATCTCCGAAATCTTAACTGGAGATTTGAGGTGTTTTCCATCAATCCGCTTCTTATCTGGAAACACATCCTCACCGTGTGGCACCTCGATACCTGCGTCTGTGAATCCCTTTAGGCACGCAGCGATCCTTCCACCCTTCCTGAACTTTCTTCTGCCGGTATCCAGCACCGCGCTCTCCACTCCGTTCTTTTCAGATTCAATTCCGGCTATGTAACCGACAAGGTAACAAACCTGTATGTTGTTCCCTCTGAGATCTACGCCGTATTTGGCCAGTGTTTTGTCAGTAACTGTGAAGAGTATCCTGTCGCCGATGTCTGAATACTCTGCCACCTGGGCTATGACGCCCTTTCCCGTTATTCTAACTATGAACCTTTTTTCTCTTGATTTCAATAGTTTGAGCCTCTTCGAGTAATCTGTAATTCCAGCCTCCTTTCTCTTGAACACCATGGATATCACTCACCCACCAAACCTGCACTCTTCAGATGAGACAGGAGCTGCGATCTTGACCTTATTGATCCGCTCTTTATGAATCTATAGTACTTCCTATATGTTTCCTTCGTTATCTTACCTTCGCTCTTAAGGGTCCTGAGCTCATCCCTGAGAGCCCTAATAGTATCTATCCAGCGATCCTTGCGCGGATATCTTGCATACTTTGTTCCCCTTAGTGATCCTGGACCGCGCCTCCTGTCCTTGGAGAGCTGCTTTATTCTCTTCTTTAGCCTTCCATTTGATATGCCCTTCTTCTGCTTTATCTTTATAACGTCCTGTTTCATCAGGGCTATCACATCCTGCCTGGTGGCGGCCTCCATGACACGATCTACCTTGTTCGTGTCTATGTATACCCTGGATGTACCGACGCCCTTGATGTCAGCAACGATCCTTTTAACACTGTCCGAACGCATCGATTTCACCTTCCATTGAGCACCTTGAGGTTGAGCTCTTCGGATCTCTTTATGATCTCCTGCCGCTTACGGGATCCTACGCTGGATGCTATTCTCACTGCCTGAAATCTTGGATCTACGGATTCAAGCTCATTTACATTGTGGATAAGAACCTCGTAGTATCCTGACGGATGCATGCCTCTTACCGCCGATGGGGATCTGAAACCGGCATCGACAACTGGCGGTCTCCTGGCGAGGTGTTCCCTCAACTTGGAATGCTTCCCTCTGGGCTTTCTCCAGGCATCTCCGAGCTTCTTGTACCTGAACCATTCCTGGCGGTGGAATTCTACCCTCTTCCTAGCCATAACGTTCTTGATCTTGAGCAACCTGCGCTGGTTTTCATCAAGCAATCTGTTCATCTCATTCACCCTTTGAAATCAGGTATATTCCATCCTGGAAGACCCTTGGATCGAAGCCCTTGATTATAGTCGATCGTTCTATATTCGCAGCGGTCTCCCCAACATCCTTTTTAGATATACCCGCAATATAAACACGGTCGCCTTTCACAGTAACCGTAGTATCACCAACGATCTCTGCAGTCCTCGGAGATCTTTCCCCGAAGAAGTTTTCGATAACCACCGTCTTTCCTTTGACCGATACCCTCATTGGGAAATGGCTGTAATCGATCTTCATCTCATACTGGAAGCCATCCTTCAGTCCCTTGATCATGTTGTTTATCTCAGAAGCCCATGTTCCAACTATTCCCCTTACCATGGAGTTGTTCTTGCTGGCATTGATCTTTATTGTGCTGCCATCTTCAACCAGCTTTACGTAATTGTTTGCGAAATTCTTTGATATCGTTTTGCCTCCATAGGATATCGTCACGGTGGTCCCAGATATGGATACCTTGAAACCATCCGGGATCTTTATGGATCTAGCTTCCTTCCAATTTATCATTTCAACACCTCAATACACATAGGCCAGAAGTTTACCCCCGATGCCAAGTTTCCTTGCCTCTATATTACTCATCACACCCTTTGTTGTGGTGAGTATAAGTATACCAAAGTCCTCGGCGGGTAGGTATCTGGCCTCATACTTCTCAAGATTCTCATTTTTCACTGGGAATCTGGGCTTAATGACGCCGCAGTTATTTATGGTTGTGTTCAGGACTATCTTGAACTTTCCACCCCTGCTCTCGTCTATCACCTCAAAGCTCTTTATGTAATTGTAGTCCTGCATAACTTTGAGAACCTTACCTATGAGCTTTGCTGCTGGCTCAGCGATTATCTCTCTCTTTCCGAGCCTCGAAGCGTTCTTTATCGAGTTTATGACATCATTTAGCGTATCATTCTTCATGAGGACCCCTCAGCTGTATTTCTCAAATCCTAACTGCCTGGCAGTTTCTCTGAAGCACTGTCTGCACAGGTGCAGACCATACCTTCTCACAATACCTCTTTTCCTTCCGCATCTAACGCAACCATCAATGTGCCCGTATTTCTTCTTCGGTTTGAGTTTCACCTGCGACAATATATCACCTCACAACTGTAACTTTAAAATTCTTCTGCAGGAAATCCTGCGCCTCTTCCTTTCTTACCCTTATACTGTTCGGTATGGTCTTTGATCCTATCCTTCTCCTCTCTATTCTGTATCCGCCTCGCCTCCTGAAAACGATAGCAACATCCATTCCGAATATCCCTATGTCAGGATCATACTTCATACCCTTGAAATCCGTGTAGTCGGATATACCAAAGTACGCGTTTCCGTGCTTGTCGAATGAATAGTCTGTTATCTTGTAGTCCTTTACGTAGAAAGCCTTCTGCAGAAATTCCATAGCATCTTTCTTCCTGAGAGTGACCTTCACTCCTATGGGCAGACGCTTCCTTATGTTGAAGTCGCGGATGCTCTTCTTGGCGAGCGTGTTAGTTGCCTTATGGCCTGTGAGCATCTCGAGAACCTTTGCAGCCTTTGTTAATCTGTCTCCAGCCTGTCCCACTCCTATGTTCACGACAACCTTGTCTATAATGACCTCTTCCATTGGATTCATGGGATCACCTCCTCAGGACTAAGTACAAAGGAGAACTTCGAGCTTCCAATCATGAACACGTGATCCTTTATGGTGGAGAAACCCTCCTGGAAATGAACCAGGTTAGCCGATGAACCTTCCTTGGCCTCTATTTTGCTTATCGTCCCTGTCTGGTTAACGTGGGAACCTGCAGTGATGTACGCCTTGTTGCCGGGCTGCATCTTTATTATCTCGCTTATCTTCATATCCGGTACGGAAACGGCCCAGACGTCTCCGACCTTTTTGCTCTTGTCATCCGTTATGAAGGTTCTGCCGTCGTGGGTTCCAAGCTGAATTCTGTTTCCAGGGGCTATTACTTTTGATCTTACCTTGAGCAGTTTCATCGAGGCCCTTTCCTTGGTCTCCTTCATCAGCACCAGCGCACCCTGGTCATTGTATACTACTCTATAGGATTCACCATTTATCTCTATAACATCCATGAATCCTACTGCGAACTTCTTCTCTCTCACAGTCTTGCCGTCCACCTTGACCAATCCGTTTGCCAATATCCTGGCCGCCTCCCGCTCCTTGTCGGAAAGTTTAAGGTAGTCCCTTATGATCGAAAGCAGCGTGACTGATTGATCTTTTGGATGCATGCCTGGATTTGGTGTTGGACCCCAGAAGTAGGTTTTTCTCGGGATCTTGACCTGTCTTGATACCATCAGTCTCTTAGTTTTGTTTATCATTATCATCCACCTCTGTTTTCTCCTCCGCTACGGCTTCTTCCTTGGCTTCCTGGGCCTCCGCCGTCTCCTCTTTCCTAGGTTCTGGCTCTGGTTCTGGCTTCTCGACCACTATGTTCTTCCTTGCAGCAAGGGACTTTATCTTATCGAACCTGTCACCGCGAGACAGATCGAGATGAGTTATCTGGAGCTTCTCCGGCTGGATGCCAAATCCCTTTTGCTTTCCATCTGCCCTTGCTATTGTTATCCCCTCAACGACGACGAGCCCGGAGGCATGATCAACCTCTGCTACCTTGCCCCCTTCTCCCTTCCTGGATCCGCTTATGACCTTGACCACGTCTCCCATTATAACTGGGAAAGACCTTATTCCGTATTTTTTCCTCAGATCCTTGCTGAGAGACACTTCCATCTTTCTGTACATATGATCACCTTAAACTATAATTGAAGCTATAGCGGCTATTCTGGGCCATCTTTCAGCGGCCTCTCTTGCCACCGGGCCCTTGATCTCAGATCCACGGACCTCGCCATCCGGCGTGACCAGAACTGCAGCATTATCTTCGAATTGCACCATTGTGCCGTCCGGCCTGCGGTACGGGCGCTTCTGCCTTATGACAACAGCGTAAACTACCTTCGATCTCATCTCCGGTGTACCCTTCTTGACGCTGGCCATGAACATGTCGCCAACTCCTGCGGCGGGTATTCTTCTGGCCTTTCCATGCCATGCCTTCACGTCTATAAGGCTTATTGATCTTGCTCCTGTGTTGTCGGCACAGGTTATGTTAGCTCCAAGTGGCAATCCTCTAGTCTGCCTACCGGCTATTCCCTTCATTGATTCACCTTTTCAACAATGACAAAAGAAATCGTCTTGGCTAACTTCCTGCATTCGGCAAACCTGACTGTATCGCCAGGCTTGATCTTTATGCAGTCAGGAACATGAACGTGATACTTCTTTATCTTGGTAGCCTTTCTTTCATACTTAGGTATGTACTGCTGGTACTCCCTTGCAACAACAGCACTTTTCGTCATATTTGCAGACACAACCTTGCCCGTAAGAACCTGCCCTCTGACAGACAGCTTCCCGTGGTACGGGCAGTGCGGGTCGTTGCATTCACTCTCTGGCAATTTGACATCAAGTCCAATATTACGCGTATACATTTTCTTACCTCCTCAGATCTCGCAAAATTCTGCGGTATTCTCTCAGCCTGTCCTCAGGCCGCATGTTTATAAGATCACCATCAACAAACTGACCGTTAATCCTGAATTTCCTGAGATGTTTCGGTATCATTATCCTCTTTCTACCGGTATCTATTTCGAGCGTATTCTTTGTCTCGAAGGAAACCAGGCCAGTCCTTCCTATTTCGGACCTGTTCGGGCTGTCCACGATCGATACTTCCATGCCTGTGAACTCATCAAGGTATATCATTTCATTCAACGCTCGCTTTGAATCCCATATCCTCGAGGTATTTCTTGACCTCTTGGCGATGGTCTCCCTGGAGTTCAATTATCCTCCCCTCCTTCACTGTACCGCCAGAGGCAACCTTCTTCTTCAGTTCTTTAGCGATCTTCTCTATGTCCTCTGTCTTGGGATCGATGCCCTCGATGATCGTTACGAACTTACCGTATCTCCTCTTGTCGACCATTATCTTTACAGCCTGTGTTTCCCTTCCGAATCCCTCCCAAGGCTGTAGTTCCTTGGGCATGCCGGTGAAATTTTTATCCTTCATTTACCTTTTTTCCTCCCTCTCAACTGTAAGCAACCTGGCTATCTGGCGCCTTATGCCGCGTACCTTGCCAGGACTGGGAGAAGAACCTCCCATTGATATAAGGGCCCTCTCATGCAGAAGGCTTTCCTTAAGATTCTTCAGCGTTTCCTGTCTCTCTTCCTTCGACATCTGTCTGATCTGCTTTGCTCTCAGTTCCAACCTCTTCACCTCCGGTTATGTTCTCTATGCTGAATACATCTGGCAGCTTGTACTCTGGATTGAGGATTTTAACCGTCACTCCAAGTATACCCACCTTCAGCTTCGCGGTGGAGAACCCAGTTATCATTCCCTTGCTGCCCGGCTCTCCTGAATATTTAACATTCCCGTATATGAATTTCTGATACCTTGCACGCTCTCCTGATATCTTTCCCGATATCTTTATGAGCACACCCTTTGCTCCGGCCTGTATGGTTCTGTTAAGCGATGTATTTCCAGCTTTCCTGTAAGACCAGCCTTTCTCGAGCGATAGTGCGATCTTCTTTGCTATCACGGATGGGTTAAGATCCGGATCTTTGACGTCCTTGACCTCTATCTGTGGCGTCTCTATTCCATATTTTTTCTCTAGCGTGTCTGTCATCTGCTGTACCTTGCTCCCACGCCTTCCTATGACCAGCCCTGGCCTGTTCACGTAAAGGGTTATATTGGTGCCGAACGGCGTTCTCTTCATTACCATGTTTCCAAAGCCAGCGTTCTCCGTCTCCTTGACGACGTATTCGCAAACAAGCAACCTCTTGACTGCTTCGTTAATGAACTTTCTCTCCTTCATTCTGATCCCTCCGTTACTATGATCTCAAGGTTGATCAGATCTTTGAAGTTCGCACCCGCCCTTCCATAGGCCTTCGGCGTATACTTCTTTATCATCCTTCCCTTATTTGCAGCTATGTGCTTTATGACCAGATTATCGGTGTTGAGTCCCTTGAACTCAGCGTTGTTCTCCACGTTCTCCAGTAGCTGCTTGAATGCCTTAGCTGCTTTAACGGGATATCTTCCGGGGCCAACGCCCGGTCTGTGTGAGACGGAATCAAGATACCTGAAATACGGTATAGCGTAGGTCTTGTTGATCACAGCATCTATTATCTCCTTGGCCCTTGAGAGTGGCATTCCTCTTAGATGGTGCGCTATGTTGACGGAGTCTTTCAGCGATATGTCAGCCTCTCTTATTCTGGCCTTTGCGTGATTTCCTTCAATCTCCATTGAATATCCTTTCATGATGATCACTTCAGCGGCATGAACTTAGATGAACGGGTTGCGCCTACGCCCGGGCCTGAGTGCTTTACTTCCTTTCTCGTCATGACAAATTCACCAAGATAATGCCCTATCATCTCAGGTTTTATTTCAAACTTGAAGTAACTGTTTCCATTGTACACTTCGACTATCTTTCCAACGTAATTTGGCAGTATAATGACGTCCCTGACGTGTGTCTTCACGTCTTCCTCATCGCTCTCAAGCTTCTCCATGAGCTTCTTTTGTTCGTAGTTAGGTTCCCTTAACAGAGTCCTTCTTGCCCTTGCCGGTAGGATCTTTATGAGTTCTTCCATGCTCATCTTCTGAAGATCCTCAAGTGAGTATCCCTTGTATGTGAACTCCTTCGCTCTGCCACTAACAACTTTCTTTGATTTCCTGGCCTTTCTCTTTATTGATTTTACAGAACCCTGCTTATTAACGACCATTTACTCTCCTCCTCTTTGGTGAAAGCCTTCCAACCTTCCTTCCTGGTGGAGCATTTCTACCGACCGTACTTGGCCTACCAACATGCTGGTGGTTACCTCCTCCATGCGGATGATTCACAGCATTCATGGCCACGCCTCTAACAGTGTATGGACGCTTTGCTTTGCTCCTCAGATAGTGAACATGCGTACCTGCCTTCAATATTGGCGGATCTTTAATACCGGATGCCGCAACAACTCCCAGTGTCGCTCTGCACCTGGGATCAAAATCCCTCATCCTTCCAGAGGGAAGCTTGAGAGTTACGTGCTGCCCATGGGAAACGACCAATGCAAAGGTACCAGCACTTCTGCAGAACTCGCCCCCGTCACCTGGACTGCTCTCTATGTTGTAGACATAGCTCCCATCCGGAATGTTTGCAAGGACAGTCGTTGTACCTGGAGAAACGCTGTCAACGTTACCTGCCACAATGTTCTGCCCGACAAATGCCCCTGTGAAGGCTATCTGATAGGCCTTCTTCCCATCACTGCCCATAAGCTCTAGAAGTGGAGCGTTTCTGCCTGGTGCGTGTATTATATCCTTTATGACGTATGTACCCTGATCTACGTGCTTCACTTCAGTGATGTGACGATGGCTCGGGCTCCTGTACACAAGGCTCCCATGACCTCTCCTCTGCGGAATTATATGCTTACCCATAATTCACCTCAGAATACACCTATACGCTCAGCTATCTCTTCAGCCGAGTACTCCTTGGCAAGCTTCACTATGGCCTTCTTACCCTTCTTGGTTATCATGACGTTGATACCCTCTACCTTAACTCCGAACCGCTCCTCTACCTCTTTCTTGATCATCTCTCTGTTCGCATCTCTCCTCACCATGAGGGTGAGCTTGTTCTCCTTCTCAGCCATGAGAGCGGTTTTTTCAGTTGAGAGTGGAGATATTATTATATCACCCTTCATTGATCCACCTCTTTCAGTGATTCTATCGCACCTTCCGTAAATATTGTGAGCCTTCCGCCTACTCCTCCAGGGGCAAGCTTTCTTATGCTGAGTGAGTTGGGTGAGGCAATATCTACCCCTGGCAATGATCTGAACGCCTTCATGGCTGATGAATTCCTGGCCACTATGAGTACGCTCTTCGGCTGCTTGTACCTTCTTCCCCTCATCTTTCCGCGACCTGCCCTTATATGCTTGCCCTCTCTGGATCTCTCTATATCCTCGTATACACCCAGATTCTTAAGAAGCGCGATGGCATCCTTAGTCTTGTTTATGCCTTCAACGCCATCCTCAACAACTATAGGAAGCTTGAGACCTTCTTTGAATCTGTGCCCTCTCTTCTTAACGGCTTCAACGGACGCGGTAAGCGCAATTGCCGAATATTTAGCCATTTTTCTCTCTCTGTCGTTGATCTTGACATAGAGATTCTTTGTTGTCCTTGGAGAATGTGCGCTCTTTCCTCCCACTGCACTCGCTATGCCAACAACCCTTGATCCACCCGCAATTCTTGGCATTCTCGAGATGCCGAGACCTGGCCTGGTAGTGTGCCCGACCCGCCTCATACCGGCAAGCGGGGAAGATCCATAGGGCTGCCTCATGGAAAGGGAGATGGCCCTAAAGGCCCGTCTGATGATATCCTCCCTCACCTCTGTATCAAATACCTCCGGAAGGTCTATTTCTCCCTTCATCTCACCGGAAACTGAATAAATAGGTACTTTCGTATTCAATCACCCTGCTTTGATTCCAATGATATGTACTCTAGCTTTACCTCTTCTATGTCCGGCACCTTCTGCCTTGCCGGATCTCTCATCTTGATAAGCCTCTTCGAAGCCCCAGGTATTGAGCCAAACAGCAGCACATAATCATTCTTCACAAATCCATAATGGAGGAAACCGCCACGAACGTTTATGGAATCCACCTCTTCCTTGTTCCCATATTTTATGACTCTGACGTTGCTGATCGTTCTCTGCTGGAATCCCATCTGACCGGCCTGCGGAACAGTGTTCCTGACCCAGTCAGGATGCCATGGCCCCAGAGTACCGATCATCCTCCTGTGCTTTCTGTTCTTCCTAGGTAGCAATTTCACGCCAAATCTCTTCACGTGTCCTGTGAAACCCTTGCCCTTTGTTATAGAGACAACATCCACGAACTTTCCAGGCTTGGAGAAATCGGTGAACGTTATCTGCTTTCCCAGATGATTCTTCGCATATTCCAGCCTCTCCTTAACAGAGTTGCCACCGCCGATCCTGAGCTCGAATATCTCCGGTTTCTTTGAAGGTATCCCAGGTACATCCTTGTTTCTAGTTGCCACTATTATTCTCACGTCTTCATAGGATTCCGGCGGATCTCTCTCAGCGACCTTCTTGATCTCCGGGATCTTCCTGAATATTTCCTTATCAAGATCCTTCGCCCAGGCCTCGAAGACAACGACGAGATTGCCCTCAGCATCCTCATCGTAGAGGCGGTACCCAACCACATCTAGGGGTGGGACCTCCACAACGGTCACCGGTACAAGTATTGGTTGGCCCGCCGTGACGCTCTTCTTCCTGTAATCTATCATTTCCACATGCGTCATGCCCACTTTGAAACCAGCGAACCCCTGTACCTTGACCTCGCCCTTTATCTCAGGCCAGCTTCTGATCTTCGGATCTACACTTTTTGCTCTTACTCTGGGGTAATATGCCATTGACCCCCTTCTCGAATGATGAGGCGTCGCCATCTAATTCACCACCTTACACCGTTACACGTCGTATGTCGATCTAAAACCATAGACCGACCACTCTGGGACTCACACGGGAGTTGCCCAAACGTGTATGGCTTTATGGCGCTTTTTTCAGCACCGTAAAGACAGCTCTATCGAGCACTTACAGCCCTAATGCAAACATGGTTATTAATATTTCTTGAAACTAACACGGGCATAAACCAGTAAATGGAGAATGTTCCTAGGTTGTTCCATATTTTAAGCAATGAAAAGCGATCGATAATATAATAATTGGATACATATTCATAGGTTTTTAATGGCAGACTCCAGATCCGGATACTGGAAGCTGAATCCAGAACCCGTTAATTTCTTTGGGGCTACTCTCTGGCCACTCATCAGTTCCCTGTACATTTCTGATCCGAGAATCAGTTTGCCGATGAATTCAGGTATTTTCATTTCTTTATAGCCCTTCTCTCTTGCTATTGCATGTGCTAGATCTGCGAAAGATACCGGAGATGGCGCCGCCATATTTACCGGCCCAGATATATCCTTATTTTCCATGAGGAACTTGACAGCGTTTACATAGTCCTTGATATGAATCCACGATACGGGCTGATCTCCATCACCAAAATAGTATACCCTCCTGGATCTGGAATTCATGATGCGTGCCAGAAAGCCCCCACTGCTGCTCAGTACGTTGGAAGTTCTCAAAATGACCGTTCTCGTATATCTCGAAGCTTTTAGGGCCTCGTCCTCCCATGCATTAGCTAGCTCCGCAAGAAAACCCGTTCCAGGGGGCGAGTTTTCATCGAATACAGTATTTTCACCATATCCATAGTATCCTATTGCAGAACCGGAAAGGAATGCCTCAGGCTTGCTGTCAAGCGATGAGATGAATTCGACCATTCTCCTCGTGCTCTCAATTCGGCTTCTTATTATCTCTTCCTTTATCTTCGGGTTCCAGCGTTTTGATCCTATATTGTATCCGGCCAGATTTATGACAACATCACAGTGCCGTATCTTTCTGAGATCGTTCCAGTTCACAAGATTTATATTTCCATCAGTCCTGGAAGGACCACGCGTTATGACGTTATACGTATTTCCCTGAATCTCAGTTATTGCTCTACCTATGAGGCCGGTACCGCCGGATATCACAATGTCCATTGTGCAATCAGAGTATACCCATATTAAATACTTTCTTAGCTTTCAGTGTTCGAGTATCTTTTTCAGTACATGCAAACTCCCATGCACGGCGCAGTAAGTGCGTATTTTGTTATGAAGAAGAAGCTAGTGCCATGCGGTTGAACGCTTCAGGCAAAGAATTAATAAGCCACAAGCTTTTGATCGCCGTATAGAGAGACGACGATGAGGCCAGCTGAGAAGACAAGAAAGAACCTGATAAAAGAGAGGATCACGGTCAGTGCTAGAACTCTTCTGCTAAGAGTTAATCCAACTGGAGACCAGAACCTTGGAAAATATGCTTATTATGCCTTCATATTTTCAATTCTAATCCTCTTTGCCGCAGTAATAGCGCTTACAAATGCATATCTGCATTATGTAAACGTATCATCATATTATTCATATGAAAGGAAGATACTGGCACCCTTTTCGCTTACCGGATATGAGGGTATGTTCTTCGTTGTGGCATTTGCACCGCTCCCAGATTATCTTATAATTCCCTTCTATGGTTATCTGTCCTCCATAGGCGAGTTCAATGTATTCGCCGCATTTTTTGTTTCTCTCATGGCAATGCTGTTCGAGATGGGCATAGAATATGCTGGAGGTCGATTGGCAGGGAGGGCCATACTTCTTAAAGCCTTATCGTACTTCAAGATAACAGAAAATGATCTTGAGGTCGCGGATAAATGGATAAGAGATCACGGCCCATTTTCAATATTCGTTGCCACTTTTATTCCATACTTCAAGAATGTCACATCGATCGCAGCCGGTACTCTGAAGATGAATGCACCATGGTTCTTCCTGTCTAATTTTGCTGGTTTTGCCATAAGGTTTGGGCTTCTTATATATATCGGATACTCCGGCGTATTTGTGCTGACACCATCATTCGATTACCGTCACCGATTAGGGATAGCAATCCTGGGCGTGATCGCGCTGCTCTATCTTACAGGCTACCTTATAAACAAGGCGAACACGATCATATCGCACAGGGCAGGGAATAGCAGATCGTAAACAAATATGTATACTTCAGCGTCCATAGCATTTAGAGAAATGTTATAACGCTTGATTTAATATGGATAAGAATGAATGGTATTTATCTATTCGTTGTCCTCCTCATTTCATGGATAGCAATCGTTTATCTGCTCTCACCTTACATAAAGCGTTCAAAGCATTTCTCACTTTTTGGCCCTGCGATAATGCTAAAATTCGTAAAGAACAGAGGAGTTATTGAAGGCATATCCAAAAAATTCCCTGCAAAAGCTTTCTCTAAGGTCTCTGTCATAGTGGTCATAATTGCAGGAATAGTTGCGCTGGTTAGTCTGATCTACAGCGCTTATCTGGCTTCATTTATAAGACCCAGCCAGGCACCTCCAGTCACTGAATTCCTGGGTCTTCCTGGTATTAATCCCGTCATCCCAATAGGGTATGGCATAGTGGCCCTTGTGGTCTCCGTGGTTGTGCATGAGATGATGCACGGCGTAACCGCAAAAAGGCATGGCCTTAAGGTCGATTCAGTCGGTGTGTTGTTTTTCATAGTTCCCGTCGGTGCATTTGTGGAACCCAACGAAACCGAGATGATGAGTGCAGATCCAGTCATCAGGAGGAGGATATTTGCTGCAGGTCCTGGTGTAAATATAATTATAGGCATTATACTGGCCATACTGATCTCAACTGTTATGTTCTCAAGTGCAGCCCCGGTTCATAACGGAGTCTACGTGCAGAGCTCGGATCCGCAGGTGAATCCGTCCATCCCAGCTGGAAACGAGATAATAGCCATCGGCAAT
The DNA here is from genome assembly GCF_000195915.1 of Thermoplasma acidophilum DSM 1728. Lineage (GTDB taxonomy): Archaea > Thermoplasmatota > Thermoplasmata > Thermoplasmatales > Thermoplasmataceae > Thermoplasma > Thermoplasma acidophilum. Next base: position 1,326,740 of record NC_002578.1, read on the forward strand.
TATACCGGCAACAACGTAACCACGGCCTTGATAAATTCCAATCTAGCACCTGGTTCAAATGTTAATGTCAGCCTGTTCAACGGAAAGAACGTAAAGCAGGTCGAGGCGGTTGCAGGCATTGTAATAGTATCTACATTGCCTGGTTATCCGGCTGCAAATGTGAGTGTTCCCTCCAATTCCGTGCTTCTATCCATAAACCATACCGAGATAAGGAATGAGACCGTGCTGACCGATGTTCTGGATGCGATACCGCCTGGGACAACGATATCCATGACCGTGCTGGTTATGCCATCCCACACCGTCAGGACATTTAACATGACCACAACTTCCGCTTACAGGTACTATGCACAATATGACCCCAGCGCAAATAATCCCGCCTACAGGGATTACAGCTTCGTTGGAATATCGATATCCTATATGGGCATAACAGGGTACCAGATGAACGAACTCAGGAACCTCATATTCCTCAGGGAGTTCTATTCTAATCCCGTGGAGGGTTTCATAGAGGCTATAGGCCTTCCCTTCTACGGCCTCAACCCCGTTCCGGTATCGATGGCCAGCATGTTCTCCGTTCCGTTCAGTCCGCTGATATTCTGGGGCATGCTGAACACGTTTTACTGGTTCTTCTGGATAAACATACTGCTTGGCATAACAAACGCACTGCCCTTCGCCTTCTTTGATGGCGGGCAATTCTTCAGGGACACGCTGACGATAGCTGGAAGAAAATTCAGATCGCTGTCCAACGAGAAGGTCGTTAACCAGATCATGTATTTCATGAGCTTCCTGGTCTTCTTCCTCATCCTGTGGGAACTGATAGTACCAAGAATAATTTAATCAAATAGCCCTGGGCAGATTCGAACTGCCGTCGATGGGTCCAGAGCCCATAATGCTTGGCCACTACACCACAGGGCTGCGGGTGGTGAATTTCAATTTTCTTTAATAATCTTTTCATTCGGACTGCGAATTCAGATTCTGAATCAGATATTGTTGAAATCTATCTTTGCCTTGGACGGATCCTTGGCTATCATGGCTACCCTGCTTTCGACCCTGTCAGCAACGAATGTGTAACCTAGGCGGTTGGCCAGATCATTGGAGAACTCCAGTATCTCAGCGTGTGATGGCATGTGCGATGCCTGTAGCTTTGTCATCGATGAACCCACGTGTACATAGCCCTTCGATTCTATAAAGTCTGGATCAGCCTTTCTATCAAGAGCTGCGTATTCGTCAAGGTATGGCATATTGACACCATGGACGAGCGTGTGCCTTATCACTATCCTGGTGTCAAGGCTTGGCAACAGTTCAAGCGTTCTCATGAGGTTCTCCCAGCCATTTCCTATTGATGGATTTAGTAAATCGTTGAATATCTTCTTATTTGGGGCTGCAACTGTAACGTATAACTGTGTTGGAAGGGGATCCAGCCTCTCAAGAACTGAAGGCAGCGTACCATTTGTTACAAGGAACGTGCTTATGCCACGCTTCTTTGCAGCTGCTATGAGTTCACCGAGCCTCGTGTAAAGTGTCGGTTCGCCTGTGAGCGATATGGCCATATGCTTGGGATGCGTTGCCTCTTCCCATATTTCCTTGGAAACTTTCGGGTTTCCCTTGAATCCAGATATGAGTTTCAGATGCTGCTTTATGCTTTCTTCAAGTATGAATTCAGGATCGTCCTCGTCTGATATATGCATAGAGTCGAAACCCTGAAACCTCCAGCAGAATGCACAATTCTCGGTGCATGCATTAAGCGCTGGGGTCATCTGTATGCACTGGTGCGATTTTATGCCATAGAAAGTGTTCTTGTAGCAACCTGGCCCACCAAGGAGCTCATCCTTCGTCCAATGGCAGACCTTAACTGCCGAATGCCTCCCGACAAGACCGTAATGTTCCTTGCGATAGATATCAGCGTATATATTCTGCACGAGAAAAGGATAAGAAACTGGTATTTAACCAGTTCGTAAAAATTGTTTTTAAAAATTATTCAAATTTTCAGTCCTCAGAGGACTCGCTGCTGCTTCCGCTCTTTGGTGGGTTGCTAGAGGAACTGCTTGACTTCGTTGCTATGACATCATCAATGCGCAGTATCATTATGGCAGCCTCAGTTGCAGACTCTATGGCCTGCTTGCCCACCCTTATGGGCTCTATCACGCCGTTCTTCACCATGTCCTCGATTTCGCCGGTGAAGACATTTATACCATATGTCTTGTTGCCCTTGGCGTGCTCTGCCCTGAGCTTTAGCAGTATGTCGATCGGATCTAGACCTGCGTTCTCCGCGAGTGCCCTGGGTATTTCCTCGATCGCATCCGCAAACTTCTCGATGGCCAGCTGCTGCCTGCCACCGATCTTCTGGGCATATGACCTGAGCCTGAACGCTATCTCGGCTGCTGTAGCACCGCCGCCAGCAGCGTATGCACCATCTTCAAGGGCACTGGCCACGACGTGCAGCGAATCGGTTATTGATCTCTCCATTTCATCTACCACGTGCTCAGTCTCTCCCCTGACAAGTATGCTGACCGCCTTTGGATTCTTGCAGCCCGTCACGAACGTCATGTAGTCCTCTCCGACCTTCACCTGCTCGACTCTCTCTGCGGTTCCCAGATCGGATGATGATATCTCATCTATGGTCGATACAATGGAAGCCCCTGTTGCCTTTGCGAGCTTGTCCATATCGCTCTTTTTGACCCTGCGTACTGCGTATATTCCAGCCCTGGAGAGATAGTGCTGTGCCATGTCATCTATGCCCTTCTGCGTTATGACCACGTTCGCACCCACGGATTTTATCTTGTCCACCATCTCCCTGAGCATGTTCTCTTCCTGGGCCAGGAACTTCTGTATCATTGATGGATCCTCTATCCTGAGGTTTGTATCGAACTCAGGTTTCTTTATCTCAAGTGGAGCATCAAGCAATGCTATCTTTGCATCCTTGACCACATCTGGCATGCCCGGATGCACCTTTTCCTTGTCAACGATTATACCATTTATGAGCTGCGTGTCATCAATGGCACCGCCCTGTTTCTTCACGACCTGTATGTTGTCAAAATCGACGTAATACTTGCCGTCTCTCAGCTCAGCAACCGATTTCACTGCCTCATATGAGATCTCGGCCAGCTTGTCCTTAGCAACAGAGGCGCTCTTGCTGTTGAGAGAGGTCTGAGCCATCTTAAGGAGTAGTGCCTTCTCATCAGCACCTATCTTGGTCGATATTTCATCAATGACTCTCTTTGCCTCCTCTGAAGCCATCCTGTATCCTTCAGATATCACTGTCGGATGTACATTCTGGTTTATCAGGCCCTGTGCCTGCTGGAGCAGACCGCCAGCTATTATCACTGCCGTAGTTGTACCGTCTCCCACGAATGAGTCTTGTGTCTTGGAGACCTCAACCATCATCTTTGCAGCAGGATGCTCAACGTCCATCTCCTTCAGGATGGTCACACCATCATTAGTTATGACTATGTCGCCGAGCGAGTCCACGAGCATCTTGTCCATGCCCCTTGGGCCAAGGCTCGACCTCACGGAATTTGAAATTGCAATGGCAGCCTCAATGTTCTCCTTCATTGCGTCTTTTCCGCTCTCTCTCTTTGTTCCTTCTTTAAGAATGAATATAGGTTGTCCAGCTATCATGGCTATCCAATGGAGTAAAAATAAACTTCTATATAAGTGTTTCTGAAGGGATATGCGAACCAGCTAAGCAGAAGAAAGAACATAGTTGTACAGCGCTGCCTTAAGTTCTCTAGCGGCACGTTCCGGATCAGGATCTGAAAATATGGCGGATACAACGGCTACCCCATCTATGCCATATCCGGAGAACGTCCTGATGTTGGATATGTTTATTCCCCCTATCACGAACACAGGTATTCTGATGTATTTGTGAATGCCCTCAAGTACATGGATATCATAGACATCGGCATCCTTTTTTGTGTCCGTGTGAAAGAACGGACCGAAAGCGACGTAATCTGCTCCATTCTTTTCTGCAAAAATTGCCATTTCTCTGTCCCCATAGGTTGAGTAGCCGATTAATCCATCAAAGATCCTCCTTGCGTCTGGCAGAGGCATATCGTCTTTCCCTATATGCACACCATCAGCCTGTACCTCAATTGCAAGCTGCACATCATCGTCTATGAAGAACAGAATATCGTACCTGTTGCAGATCTGCTTTACCTTTCTTGCGACATCAAGCCTCACAGATCTTGGATTAGATTTGTCTCTGTACTGCACAATATCGACGCCACCAATTATAGCTTCCTCTATTATATTGAAGAAATTTTTACGGCTGTAATCCTCCGTCACAAGGTAGAGGCCCTTGATCCTTCTGCCCTCGAGCTTCATTTCCAGTCCTCGCTTATCCCGAATTCCACGGCTGTCCAGAATGGATCCTTCTGAGGCGGCCCGATCGTTCTTTTCTCCCTGCCAACGATTATCCTTTCACTAGGATCGGCAGTCATCTCTCCGATCACGTTTGCATCTATTCCATTGGCCTTTAGTGAGGATACAAGATCCTCTGCATGGTCCGGTTTTACTGTTATAAGAAGTGCACCCTCGCTTATAGCCATAAGTGGGTCTATGGAGAAAATTGAACAGACTCTCTTCACGTAGTCGTCTACTTTTATGCTGTCTTCATGAATCCTTATGCCGTTTCCGGAGGAGTCAGCAATTTCGAAGAGCGCCCCGAGAAGACCTCCTTCTGTTACGTCGTGCATTGCCGTTACCCTTGTCCTGAGCCCGAATCTCTTACACACGAGGCTTTCATGCACGGTAGTAAGCTTTCTGAACAGATCCACTCCGTAGGAGAATAATTCATCACCCAGCTTCGCCTTTATGGTGCCTGGAAAGAGCCTTGTAAGAAGGGCAGCAGCCTCTATTGCGGGAGTCTTGGTAAGTACAACCTTGTCTCCCGGACGTGCCATAGCGCTTGTGACGTATTCATCCTCGCCGATGAAGCCCATTGCGGTGATCCCGCCTATCATTGGAAATGATGTGCCGGCATACCTTGCCGTGTGCCCTGTTATTATGGATGTGCCGAATCTGGCTGCTTCCTCCGTAAAGGCGTTCCACATCCTTGATATCTCCTCATCGGTCATTGAGAGTGGCAGATTCAGATCGACGGTCATATAATCAGGATTTGCCCCTGACGTGAGCAAATCCGAAGCAAGTATGTGATAGGCAAACCAGGCTGAATCTTCGTAACCAAATACAGGATCGAAATAGAATGGATCCGTTGTTACGGACATAACACGCCCGTCACCTATTTTTATGATGCCAACATCAACTCCATTTGCTGGCGGGACGAGATCTTCCTTATGCCGGATGCCGGTCTTAGAAAGTATCATAGATGTGAAGAAATTCCGATCGAGCTTTCCTGGTTGTTGCATGCTTGTGTATGCCAGAATATGATAAAATCATTGTCGGTCTAAATTAGCTATATGCTAATATTTTTAGTATTTAGTAAATATTAAATAATATGCATGCATAACTTGGCAAATGAATGATACGGAGAATCTGAAGGTGGATTCGGCTCTAAGGCTTCATGGAGATGTCGGCACCTGGGGTGCAATAGCAGAGGAGATCTCGGCTATGGCGCCGGCGTGCGATACGGTAGCGTTCATGACCTCGGCGGCCATGTTCGCCTTCGTGTTAACACCGCTTGCTTTTCTAATAGCCACGCTGACCATGTACCTTGAGGTCAATACGCTGTACCACCTGTCAAAGCACCATGCCAGTGCTGGTGGTTACTATGGATATATTTCAACGGCGCTTGGTTCGAAGAGCGCCATATTGTCCGGTTTTCTTTATGTGCTTTACCAAGGAGTCAGCACGGCGGCAATACCGGTATACGTTGCAGGAATACTTCTTCCGGGCGTAGTGCAGTACTTCTTCCACTTCACCCTTCCTGTGTGGATATGGCTGCCCTTTGTCTCCGTATTCATCATTGCCCCAATAGTTCTTGCTATTGCGGGCATAAGACCGCAGATGAAGTATGTCAGGTATGCCGCAGCTTATGAAGTGGCCTTCCTAGCCATACTGGGAATCATAATAATAATCCATGCGCCGGATAACACGCTGAAGGTCTTTGATCCGTTCGCATGGCCCTCATATGATGCTCAATTTAGACCCTACGGTGGTCCGTTCGCAGGGCTTGGGCTTGGAATGATCTTTGGCCTCACGAGTTTCATTGGATATGGCGGATCTGCACCGCTTGGAGAAGAGGTCAGGGTTAAGAGTTCAATAACAAGATCGCTTGTTCTCGGCCTCCTGATTGTTGGCGCAGTGCTGACGGAGGTGGCATACGCACTTACCGTAGGGTGGGGCATAAACGATATGTCTTCGTTCGCTACCGCGGAAATTCCAGGAGTTATAGTGGCAACCCTATATGCAGGCATAATTGGTGGCTTGCTCCTATCTCTGACAGCCTTTAACTCGGCATTCTCTGATGCTGTTGCAATGCAGGCAAATGCCGGAAGGGTATACTTTTCAATGGCCAGAGATCGCGTTATACCTTCAGTTTTTGCAAAGATCAGTAAGAGATTCGGAACTCCTTACATCTCGCTCATTTTCATAGCCGGCATTTCGGTACTGATGAGCCTTCTTGTTCCCTTCCTAGTGGAAGTTGCCATGGGCTATGGCCCTCTGTTTCTTATAACAGGGCATAGCATACAGAACATAGATGGCGTGCTTGAGAACTCATTCGATCTGCTCTCCACCATGGCCCTTGTCGGCCTCATATCTGTGCACCTGATGCTGAACACCAGTGTCATGACACTCTTCAAAAGACTCAAGGAAAAGCATTATGGGCTTCATAAATTAACCCATCCGTTTGAACATTACGTTTTGCCAGCAATAGCAACTGCCGTGTTCATCTTCGTCCTCTATGAATCGATAGTCCCACCTGTATTTCCCATAACGCAGGCCGTGGTTGCTGTGGCAGTTTACATAGTGTTCATGGCTATATACATCATATGGCTCTCCGGAAGGCATCCGGACATAATGAAGGCTGCTGGAAGACGGGTGAATCTAATAACCGAAGAGGAAATAAATGGAAAATAGAGAGATCCTGCTAGAAGTCAAGGATCTGAATTTTTCATACGAAAATTTTTCATTGAAAGACATCAATATGACCGTAGAGAAGGGCCAGGTGGCTGGCATACTCGGGATAACGGGGTGTGGTAAAACTACTCTGCTAAAGCTGCTTTACAATGGCCTGAAAAATGGCGATAGGAGACTGATCTGGAAAGGCGGCAATTATGTTGATGCGATCGGCAGGGCCAGGCCGAATGCTGTCTACGTTCCTCAATCCGCTCCAGACTCGCTTGATCCTGTATATAGCGTTATCGACCAGATAAGAAAGGTGATGCAGGCAAGAAGCGTCGATTTTGATCAGGATCTTCTCGAAAAAATAATGAGCGAAATAGGCAGAAGCCCAGACATGCTGAAGAAAAAACCGCAGGCACTAAGCCAGGGAGAACGGCACATAGCCGTCGTTATAATGGCATTGATGATCCGCCCAAGCCTGATAATGATGGATGAGCCCACAACATCGTTGGACGCCATAGAAACGCTTGACCTTCTTGGTATTATAAGGAGATTTTCCGTGCAATATGGTATATCCTTTATCATATCAGGAACTTCGCCCGAGGTCATAACATACGCTTCTGATTTCGTACATGTGATGTATTGCGGCACGTTTGTTGAGAGTTCACAAACAGAAGATTTGATTAGCAATCCTCTGCATCCATATACAAGAATGATAATGAAAATGCGGCCATCCATCAGAACAAAAGATCTGGTATTGGATCGCTTCATATACGATTGCAACGATTATGGATGCCCTTTCTTAAATTATTGTGAGTATGCACGTGACGAATGCAGATCGCAGGTATCTATCCGAAGGTATAATGACAGGGCAGGTCAGGTGCGTTCTTTGGCAGAAATAATGCTTTCGGCAAAACATGTGTACAAGACCTATTTGGAAAAAGTGTCGATATTCAAATGGCACGAGAATAAGGTAATAGAGGACTTTTCCTATGACTTCCTCTCTGGAACAAGGTACGGTATAATCGGAGTCTCAGGATCTGGTAAGACCACCCTTGCCAGCATACTGGCAGGTTATGACAGACCGGATTCTGGAAGCATAATCTACTCTAAGCATCCATCCGATGGATCCAGCATTCGCGTTAGAAACGTTTTCCAGGACACGTATAGATTCCTGAATCCCGTAAACACGCTGGAGTGGTACGAGAAAAACATTTCGGCCATTTCGCCAGATCCTAAACTCATTGACAAGATTCTTGATGCTGTCGGATTGCCGCTGGAAAGGTTCGGATCCCTGTATATCGATCAACTCTCCGGCGGCCAGCGCCAGAGATTAGCCTTCGCAATGGTTTTATCCCAGCTTCCGGACGTTCTCATACTGGATGAACCATTTTCTATGATAGATCCTCCTAATGCAATGGTCCTGTTTTCCCTGATCAGAAAGTATCTAGATAAAAGCACCGTGATATACATCGATCACAATATTGACCGGGTCGCATACCTGTGCGATCACATCATTGCATTTGATAAAGGCCGGATAGTTGAGGAAGATGATGTAAAGAAAATCTTTGAAACCCAGAAAACAGAATACGTGGAAAAATTAATATGGGCATCGGAAAAAATATCATCACGCATGAAACGGCAACCCTAAATCTGCCCGTACTGCCACCAGTGACATAGCGATCCGTATCCCTTCCCGGTTGTAAATGAATTTTTTATAGCTCCCTCCACATATTCCTTGGCAAGCCTCACTGACTCTGATTCGCTGTGGCCTCTTATCATGTATGAAACTATAGCGGAAGACAAGGTATCTCCCGTTCCATGGGTATTCTTAGTATTTATCCTGGAACCGGGAAACTCATGGAACGAACTGCCATCATAGAGGACGTCTATGGGTGAGGATTCGAGATGCCCACCCTTTATCAGGATATGCGAACCTGTTTCATCATAGAGCTTTTCTGCAGCAGAATGCATATCTTCAATGTTTCTTATCTTTATACCCGATAGTATCTCGGCCTCCGGCACGTTTGGCGTAACCATGGTTGAGATGGGAAGAAGCTTTTCCTTAAGCGTCTCTATGGCGTCCTCCTTCAGTAGCCTTGCGTTGCTCTTGGACACCATGACTGGATCAACAACTATCACCGGAACGCCGAATTCGGTAAACTCTCTTGCAACAACGCTGATGATATCCGATGAGAAGAGCATACCAGTTTTGGAGCCATCCACCTTGATGTCTTTCGCAACGGTCTCAAACTGAAGCTTCACGAAATCAGGCGGTACAGGAAGTATGCCGGATACTTCATAGGAATTCTGCGCAGTGAGCGCAACTATAACGGACATCCCGAAAACGGATAAAGCATTGAACGTCTTCAGATCCGCCTGTATGCCTGCACCGCCACCACTGTCCGATCCAGCCACCGTAAGCGCATGGGGTACCATAAATCGATCAGTACAGCATCGCGTAAAAAGTTTCAGCTAAGGTGTTCCCTGTTTCGAAAAAACGAAGATATATAAATTGTATATAATGAAGATTCCTTCCAGGAAATGCCAATATCACCTTAGCTGGCCCATAACATGAGCTACAGTTTCCGGGCTCATGTCTGTGACGAGAAGCGGTATGTTTTCTATATCCGCAAGTTTTATTGCCAGCTCATCCACGTTATCAGGCTGTATGTAAACTACCGCCGCTGGCTTCAGAGGGTGCACACGTATAGCTATCATTGGGCTTCTTCCAAATTTGACATCCGTGAAAAATATTGCCCTCTCTGACGACCACCCATAGAGCCTGCTGTATTCATAATAAGAAAATGCAAGTATTGCCTTTACTCCATCCACTATAGTGTATCCTCTTATGTCCCTGTCTATGGAAACGTGAGATACATTGGTTCCGTTTATGGCTTTTATGGCCCTTTCCAATGGAACATCCCTGTCATAATCCTTTATATCTATCAGTGCCTCAGAAGGAACACCGCTCTTGTACTTCTTTATTATATAGCCCCCTCTCCTCTCATCTATCGTGATCAACGCATCCACGATCTTTCTCACCGAGGCTATGCTTGGAAATTTTCTCCTGCCTGTCTCGTAGTCGCTTATAACTGACGGAGACTGATGCAAAAAGTTGGATAATTCATGCTGGGATATTTTGAACTCTTCACGCCATTTTCTTATGGTCTCTGCTGGAGAATCTGAAAGGGTTATTTCACCGGCTATCTTCTCCCTCAATTCTATATCCATGATCATGAAAATGCCAGGTTGTATATAGAATTGCCGAATTACCATTCGACAATCAGTGAATATACCATGCTCAATCAATAGTATTCTTGGTTTTTAGTGTATTTCTCATATTTTATATTTTTATTCTCATTGCTGATATTATAGGGCAGTTGGGCGCTTGTAGGAAGAAGTAAACTCCTCTAATTCAAGTGTGAAATACGCTGGTTTCCCCGATAAAGAAGTCTATAGCTATGGTTATTAGCTATGGGAACTGATCACAGCTACTAGGGTGAAATTGAATCTAGATAAAGGATAAAAGGAACTTCCCGGAAATATTTTTTGCAGCTGCAGATCCGTCTGCAGTTACCTCCAATCCCAAGGGAAGGTACTATATCACACAAAAAAATCCAGAGAAATCTTCCCTGAATCATCTTGATACCGCAAACACGCTTATGGAACTGAAGAAAGAACGCATGGATGCAAGAGATAGATCCATAGCTTGTGTGGATGCCTTTACGCTCTTTAGGTAAAGCGTTCAGGAAGTTATTCGGAAAAGTACGGATAAGGCAAGACAGCTTGCACGGTATACATACAGAGACTGTCCTATGAATCAGCAAGAAGCCCCAGATGCTTCGGCTGAGGGATGGCTCACAAAAATTCGAGGCATTGCAAATGTGGAGAGTATCCTTACCAGCAAAGCTTAGAAGAAGAATCAATGATATTCTATCCGACGTCATGATTTGCACAAAGCGATTAAAATGGAAATTCAGTAGCCATCAATTTAATAAATTCAGATGAGTTCTTGATGATGGTCCATTGCCCCAAATGATCAAGTAATAATGGCTTTAAAGATGCTTCAAGGCCAATGACAAAAGATTAAAATGAACAATAAATTAAGGAGCGCAATGGAGATAGATATCAATTATTTCAGACAGCTTGATATAAGGGCGGTTAAGGTCGTTTCTGCTGAAAAGGTGGAAAAATCCAGGAGTCTGCTCAGGTTGATTGTGGATCTGGGAGGCGAGCAGAAGCAGATAATATCCAGCATAGCTGATTACTATAATCCATCCGATCTTGTTGGAAAAACCATAATAATACTCAACAACCTGAAACCTGCAAAGTTCATGGGCCTTGAAAGCCAGGGCATGCTCCTCGCCGTTGACAACGAAGATGGCGTTAAATTACTGACGGTTGACGGCGAAGTTAAGCCAGGATCGAGGGTATCTTGATGTCCTGGGCCGACAAATACAGACCGAAGAACATTGACGATGTAATTTTAAATTCTGAAATAAGAAAGCAGATAACGGAATGGATAGAGTCCTGGAAGGAAGGTATACCAAAGAAGAGATCACTCATACTTTACGGATCGCAGGGCACAGGCAAAACCACAACGGCGTATGCTATCGCCGGAACATTCGGCGTTCCAGTAGTTGAAATGAACGCCTCTGACCAGAGAAATAGGGACAGCATGAGAGGTACCGCGCTTATGGCCTCTCTCTACGGTGATCTTTTCGTCGAATCTGCGAAAAGACCATCAAAAGTGATACTCATAGATGAAGCTGACAATATGTTTGAGAGAGGCGGAGATACCGGAGGAATATACGAGCTTTCTAAGATAATAAAGAACTCGGCTAACCCCATAGTCATAACCATGAACGATATCTTCGAATTCAGAAAGAAAAACTATGCCTCTGACGTCATATCGGCTTCACTGACCATAGAGATGAAGCAATATGGACGGAAGCTGGATAAGAATTACAATGAGTTTCGCAGAAATATAAAGGCAAGGTTGATCTTCATACTCAAGAACGAGGGTTACACGCTTCCAGATCAGGTTGTGGATCGGATAATAGATAGAAATATGCCCGATATACGCAGCATGATAAATGATCTGGAAGCCTCCGCCGTGTCTGGCACCAACATAAGCGATCAGAGCTCCAGAGATGTACCTGAGATCGTATACTACATGGTCGATAAGGCCTTCAAGAGGAATTACGATGATACCTTAAGATCAATTTACGGATCAGACATAGATGATTCTTACTACGTAAGCTGGATAGATGAGAATCTGCCATTGAAGACCGTTGATCTTCAGGATCTGGTATCAGCCTATGAGGTTATATCATATGCAGATCATATACTGTGGGCAATGGAGCGCAGAAGGCATTACGAGCTTATGGCTTTCCCCATGGAGATCGCCGGAGGCGTAGCGTATTACATTGAGAACATGAAGCACGAATATGTAAAGTATCAGAGCCCATCCTACATAAGCCAGATGTCAAAAACGAAGGAAAAGAGGCATGCGATGATGTCTCTCGCTCTGAAAATCGGCCTTCTGATTCACATGGGTGCGCAGCGGACCTCGGAAGATCTGTGGTTTTACAGCCTACTGTACCAGCATAACGAGAAATTGAGAACTTTCTTTGAAGAAAAGCTCAATCTAACTCAGGGCGAGGAGAACGTCCTTACCAGGAGCGAATGACCCTGAACAATCGATGAAAGGTAGATCATGAGCAAACTTATATAACGCTGGATTGATTAGGGGTAAAGTCAAGGGGAATTCAATGTCATCCAGTGGCTTATATCAGGCAGTTCGTGAAGAGTGGAAAAGCTTAAAGAAAAGCGAGATCTATGATCTAGTTAAGAAAAGGATGATAGAATGGAGGCATGGCCCTTCCATAGTTAGGCTTGAACATCCTACCCGCATAGACAGGGCAAGAGCTCTCGGTTTTAAGAGCAAGGACGGTTTCATAGTGGTGAGATCCCGCGTCAGGCGTGGAGGAAGCAACAGAGAGAAGATAATGGGCGGGAGGAGGCCAAGGAGAATGGCCTACAACAAGCTCACAAGGAAGAAGAGCCTAAAGTTAATAGCCGAGGAGAGAGCAGCGGATAAATATCCAAATATGGAGGTTCTAAATTCGTATTATGTTGGCGAAGACGGCCTCTACAAATACTTTGAAGTCATACTCGTAGACAGATCCCACCCGAATATATTCAACGATCCGCACATCTCATGGATATCTGAACCTCAGAATACCGGCAGAGTCTATAGAGGTCTAACATCTGCTGGTTATAAGGTCAGAGGCCTGAGAACCGGCAGGAAGGGTTCCAGCAAGAGCAGGCCATCAATAAGGTCAAACGGCAGGCTTAGAAGATAAGCACCAATTTTTGCCGCGGTGGCCCAGCGGTACGGCGCCAGCCTTGAGAGCTGGTTCCCTTGTGGATCGGGAGTTCGAATCTCCCCCGCGGCGCCTTTCGAATCATCTTATTTTTTGAACTTATTCTCTAAAATAGGATTATCCTGTAATCTCTGATCCGCTTCAGATTTAAAGTTAACAGTTCGGCTTTACTTGAAAATTATAATTATATTTGTGTTGTCGTATCGTAATCCTTTGACACCTCTTCGAGGCTCTTGCCTGCAGCTTCAGGTATCATGAAGATCATTATTATGGAAAGAACCGCTATCATGGCGTAGGCCAGTACCATGGCAGATAAGCCAAATTTTGAAAGCAATATCGGAAAAGCTGTGAGGCCTACAGCATCGGCTGTTCGATCAATACCAACAGTTATTCCCTGTGAGGTGCCCCTGACTTTTGTTGGCGTTATCTCCGGCGTAACCATCGCCCCGCCTATTATCGATGCCGGCCCTGTGGCTGAAAACAGGTAGTTCATTATGTAGAAGAAGAATCCCAGTATCGCAGCCTTTCCTATGAGGCCTGCCGGTGTGATATCGGAAGCAAGGCCTGCAAATATGGATGCCTTTGCAAGGAGAAGCGAATACATTAAGAGCCAGACGAAAACTCCAGCATATCCAACCACTATGAGCTTACGCCTTCCAACCCGGTCTATGAGAAGTGCAGATATTATCGCGCCGGGTATGCCAGCAAATAATTCCGCATAATATGTGAAGGTTATCGGGGTTAGGCCAAGGTTGTATGCTATCGTTATCGGTCCGTAGATGGCGAATGTAGTGGAGTACATGTCATAGAGTATCCACAGAACGGCGGATACGGTTATCATGAGAATCGAGGCACGCAGCCTAGATATGAACGGTTTTCGATCTATGTCCACGTTAACGGCTGATCCGATCTCGGTTTCTATCTTGGATAGTTCCGTAGAATTGCCCCTAACCCTGGCTTCGAACCTCGGCGTTTCAGGTATTTTTCTCCTCAGATATATAACAAGCAGAGCTGGCACGCCTCCAAAAGCGAGGACAACATGCCAAACTGCACTAGACGGCAAATATAGGAGAGATATCTGATCCACGAATGCTACGAGCATGGCTCCAAAGGCAGCCATTATTGGGAATGTCATTATCATCAGTTTACCCCTGTCCCTGGTGTCTGCATTCTCTGCCATTATAACCGGCGAAAGAACGTAGTCCCCACCTATTCCGAATCCCAGAATCGACCTGAATATAACAAGCTCATAGAAGTTTACAGTGAATAATTGAAGGAACGAACCGAGGGCTATGAATGCAAGGTCTATCCCATACATTGGCTTTCGCCCTATTCTGTCCGCGATGAAGCCAAAGAGGAAGGCTCCGGCCGCCGCGCCCATAAAGGATGCTGAAGTCATCAAAGAATCCTGAAGTGGAGAAAGATCCAGTGAAGCAGATACGAGATAGTATACAAGCGATATAGCGTAAAGATTGTAAGAATCTGAGAATATACCTATGCCGCTGACTATGACGCTCTTTATCTGAAAGAACGTTATTCTGCGTGAATCTAAGCCCTCAAACATCAAAATATGATGTCTAAGCCATATAAAAATATTTGAGTAATTACTCGTGAATTAGTAGCATATATCAATTATTCGAATTTCATGATAAAAGAAATCTTTATTATTCGTCTGATTATAGTGGCTGGAGGAGATAACATGCAACAGGGCCAGATGGCTTACGATAGAGCGATTACGGTTTTTTCACCAGATGGTAGACTTTTCCAGGTAGAGTATGCAAGGGAAGCAGTTAAGAAAGGTTCAACGGCGCTCGGTATGAAATTCGCAAATGGTGTGCTCTTGATATCCGATAAGAAGGTAAGAAGCAGACTTATTGAGCAGAATTCAATTGAAAAGATACAGCTTATAGATGATTATGTTGCCGCAGTGACGTCCGGGCTGGTGGCAGACGCGAGAGTACTTGTGGACTTTGCCAGGATAAGCGCCCAGCAGGAAAAGGTAACGTACGGATCGCTTGTAAATATTGAGAATCTAGTTAAGAGAGTTGCTGACCAGATGCAGCAGTACACACAGTACGGTGGCGTAAGGCCATACGGTGTATCGCTGATCTTCGCTGGCATAGATCAGATCGGCCCAAGGCTGTTCGACTGCGATCCCGCCGGTACTATAAATGAGTACAAGGCAACGGCCATCGGATCGGGCAAAGATGCCGTTGTGAGCTTCCTTGAGCGCGAATACAAGGAAAACCTGCCCGAGAAGGAAGCAGTGACGCTTGGAATAAAGGCGCTGAAATCTTCCCTTGAGGAGGGCGAAGAGCTTAAGGCTCCGGAGATCGCATCAATAACGGTGGGAAATAAGTACAGGATATACGATCAGGAGGAAGTTAAAAAATTCCTCTGATGTGATATATTTTTATTTTTAAAGGAATTCACCAAGTATGGTAAAGGTTGAGGACGCCATCGTTGCCCGCCTTGAATCGCATGGATATCATTTTGAAATTCTGGTAGATCCAGACGCGATAGAACGCATCAGAAAGGGAAACATAGATATAGAGAACGATCTGGCATTTCCTGAGGTATACAAGGATGTCAGGAAGGGCGAAAAGGCAAGCGATGACTCTCTTAAAGAAGCCTTCAAGACCACGGTTATAGCACAGGTCGCAATAGAGATTGTCAAGAAAGGACAGATACAGTTGACTACGGAGCAGAGAAGAGAGATGTACGATGAGCGTCGCAAGCAGATAGTGAATCTTATCGCACGTGAGGGTATAAATCCACAGACGAACACTCCGCACACACCTTACAGGATATCACAGGCCATGGATGAGGCAAAAGTCAAGATAGATCCGCTCAAGCCAGCAGAGGATCAGGTGCAGAACGTTC
Organism: Thermoplasma acidophilum DSM 1728; assembly: GCF_000195915.1. Classification (GTDB taxonomy): domain Archaea; phylum Thermoplasmatota; class Thermoplasmata; order Thermoplasmatales; family Thermoplasmataceae; genus Thermoplasma; species Thermoplasma acidophilum. Next base: position 1,343,035 of record NC_002578.1, read on the forward strand.
TAAAGGCCATCATGCCCATAATACCCATAAGGCTAGAGAAGGCAAAGATAGCCGTCAAGCTGATAGGCGACGCCTATGGAAAGCTCTACGGGGAACTTGCCAAATCCGGATACATGTGAAGGAGGAGTGGGGCAAGGATGGCTCTTGGATGGGAATCCTCGAGGTGCCCGCCGGCATACAGGGGGATATCATTGAGAATCTGTCTAGAAGAGGCGGGGACAAGGTCCAGATAAAGATCCTCAAACAGTAAACGAAAGTATATTATGAAAATTACAATAGAGTTTCAAAGTTAAGGAGAAGGTGTATCAATTGGGAGACGTCAAAAAAATAGTGCTGCCCGGAGATCCCATAGAGGTACAGGGAAAGATGAGGAATGGGGTTTACAGAGGGCAGGACAACAGATATTATTCGGAGTACTTCGGAACTCTTCAGGTGAACGATCAGTTCGTGGATGTTGTTCCTTTTTCAGGGCAGTATATACCAAGAAAGGGGGACAAGGTAATAGGCAAGGTCATCGAGGTGGGCCCATCAACGTGGACAGTTGACATCAATTCACCTTACTTTGCAATGCTCCACATGAACGATACCCCATGGAGGATGTCCTCTGGCGACCTGAAGAGGTATCTGAACGCTGGAGACTACATCTATGCAAAGATAATGAGCGTCAACGAGATCAAGGAGAGCTGGTTGACCCTCAAGGAACCGGGCCTGAAAAAGCTTGAGGGTGGGCATATGGTTCTCATACACGCCTCCCGTGTGCCGAGAGTCATAGGAAAGGGCGGCGGTATGGTCAACATGGTGAAGGAGCTGACTGCCACACGCATAATAATAGGGCAGAATGGCCTCATATGGATAGATGGCCCGATTGAGGGAGTGACCATGGCTATAGCCGCCATCGAGATGATAGAGAGAGAGGCTCACACGGAAGGCCTCACAGCACGCGTTGAGAGTTTTCTGAAAGAGTTGAAAGGTGAAAAGGATGGAAGCCAACAAAATAAAGCTGATCAATGAAGATAATCTTAGGCTGGATGGTAGATCTTTCAATGAACTGCGCCCGATAAAGATACAGGCAGGAGTGCTCAACAGGGCGGATGGATCTGCATACATAGAATGGGGAGGAAACAAGATAATGGTCGGTGTTTATGGGCCGAAGGAGGCTTATCCCAAGCACTCCCAAGACATAGACCATGCCATAGTTAAAGCCAGATACAACATGGCAGCATTCTCGGTCGATGAGCGAAAGAGGCCGGGGCCGGACAGGAGGACAATGGAGATATCAAAGGTAATATCGGAAGCCCTGAGCTCATCGATAATGATAGAGCAGTTCCCAAGGGCCGAGATTGACGTTTACATAGAGGTTCTCCAGGCCGATGCCGGTACGAGGATAGCTGGCCTTACGGCCGCAACCGTTGCACTTGCTGACGCAGGTGTCCCGATGCGGGATATGGTCGTCGGCTGCACGGCGGGAAAGGTAGACGGCCACATGGTGCTTGATCTGTCCAAAGAGGAGGACAACTACGGTGAGGCAGATATACCGATAGCCATAATGCCAAAGACCGGTGATATCGTTCTTATGCAGATGGATGGGGACGTCACCGAGGATGAGCTTTACCAGGCCATGGATATGATATTCGAAGCCACCAAGAGAATATCACAGATCCAGAGGGAGGCCCTCCTGAACAAGTACAAGATACAGGATATCGGAGAGGGTGAGTGACAATGGTTAAGGAATCAGCAGAAATTCTTTCTGAGATAAGGAAAAATTACATACTGAGCACGATGAAGGGCGGGAAGAGGATCGATGGAAGGCTGCCCGACGAATTCAGAGAATTAACGATCATAGAGAATTACATTCCCAGGGCAAATGGATCCGCTTATGTCGCCCTTGGAAATACAAGAGTTGTTGCTGGTGTGAAGATCGAGGCTGGGGAGCCATTCCCGGACACACCGGATCAGGGAGTCCTCACGACAAATGTGGAGCTCCTTCCCATAGCTTTCCCCAGCTTTGAAGCGGGGCCACCGAACGATCTGGCGATAGAGGTATCGCGCGTTGTGGACAGGGGCATAAGGGAAAGCAAGATGATAAGCCCTGAAAAGCTCGTGATCGAGCAGGGAAAGAAGGTCTGGATAGTATTTCTGGACATAAACGTTCTTGATTATGATGGAAACCTCATAGATGCAAGTACAATCGCTGCTGTGGCTGCTCTGCGCAATGCGGTTGTCCCTGCATCTAAGGAGGGCGGAGAGGATTTCAAACTACCCGTATCCAGCACCCCAATCTCCGTGACCATGGTCAAGATAGGGGATACGCTTGTCTGCGATCCCAGCCTAGAGGAGGATCAGATATGCGGCGGCAGGATAACGGTCACGACAACCGAGGATGGCCACATCAGAGCAATGCAAAAAGGTGAAATAGGAGCTTTCACTGTCGAAGATGTTAAAAAGGCTGTCAAGATGTCCCTTGAGGTTGGTAAGAAGCTAAGGGAAAAATACTTCAGGTGATGTTCATGTCAAAGAGAACGGTTAAGGTTGGCGTTGCGGGCAGATTTGGACCAAGATACGGAGTGACAATAAGGAAGGAATGGAGTGAGATCTACAAGCAGAAGATAGCCCTTTATACATGCCCTTCCTGCAAGAAGAAGAGAGTAAAGCGCGTGGCCAACGGCATATGGCAGTGCAGGCACTGTGGTTATAAATTCGCTGGTGGATCTTATACGCCAGCCTATGAGATAAAAGTGGTTGAAGGATGACCGAATATAAATGTGTAAGGTGCGGAAGGCCTCTGGAGAAGACCATGGGATCTGCTGAGATAGAGTGCGAGTGCGGTTCCAGGGTCTTCGTCAAGGAAAGGCCAAGCATCGAAAAAACCATCAAAGCAAGATAGACCATGTTCCAGATCTCGGAACTGGCCAACTATCGCCTGTGCAAGAGGTGCTCGGGCAGGATTTTTGCTTACCATTATCACGGCATATCCAACCTTGAAAGGGGCGAATATCTTCAGTTTGCGATAGGCTGTGAGACCGGGAATCCAGATTTTTCCTTCGTGGATTCTAAGAACTGCGACATCTGCCACGGAATCTTTGATAGGTTTGACGATATCTACGATCTCGTTGCAAAGAAGGTCGGCGATGCCCAGTACAGCACATTTCTAGTCGGATCAGTATTTCCCCAGGATACCATCAGAATGGAAGAGGATATCCAGAAAAAGTTCGGATCCTCTGGTGAGAGTATCAAGAAGGAATTCAACAGGGAATTCGGAAAATACTTTTCAGCGAGAACTGGCAAGGAGTATTCGCAGGATAACCCCGATCTCACCATACTGGTCAATGCAGAATACCTTTTTGTTGACGTCAAGATAAGAAGCATATACATATATGGGAAGTACAGGAAGTTCAGGCGCGACATGCCGCAGACTAGATGGATACACAGGCCGAACGGTGATACCGTTGAAAGCGTCATAGGATCCGTATTTACGAGATATGCCGGTGGCACAAACTACTACCTTCACGGATCTGGAAGGGAGGACGTGGATGTCAGGATGCTCGGAAACGGAAGAGAATTTGTTTTGGAGGTTGAGAATCCCAGATACAGAGAATTTGAACTGGATCCGGTTGTCAAAGAAATAAATACCTCCGGCAAGGGTGTGGAGATTTTCGATGTTAAATTCTCGAGCCATGATGCAGTATCGGAAGTAAAGCTTGAGAAACACAGGAAGGTCTATGATGCTCTGGTCGTATCTGACAGGCCCATAGATGAAAGCCGGTTGTTGGAGGCATGCATAAATCTCACCGGAAAAAATATTTATCAGAGAACACCATTAAGAGTTGCCCAGCGCAGATCCGATCTGGTAAGGACAAGGCGCATAGATCAGGTGGATCTGGTTGGTGTATCCGCAAACGAAGCAGAGATATTGATTTCGGCAGAAGCCGGAACATATATAAAGGAACTGGTCAATGGTGATGGCGGTAGAACCAGGCCTTCCCTGAGCGAAATGTACGGATCACCACTAAACGTGAAAGAGCTGGATGTGATAAAGATCTGCAGAGGTGAAGATTAATGGTTAAGATGTCGCATGGTCCGAGATCCGGATCACGAAGAAAATTGACAAAATCAGCTGAGGAGAGGAAAAGATCTGTAATAGGTAGATTCATGCAGGAGTTCGAACCTGGGGATCGTGTGGCCATAGACATAGAGCCATCGGTGCACGCCGGTATGCCCTATCACAGATTTCAGGGATACACGGGTGTGGTAGAGGGCCCCCAGGGCGACTGCTATAAGGTCGCGGTAAAGATCGACAGCCTCACAAAATATGTGATTGCTTCACCGGTTCACCTTAAGAAGATCAAAGGATGACCATGGAGAAGAAATACATAAGCATACCAGAGGTTATCGATCTTCTTTCCAATCGAGAAAATCTTACCGATCTTGAAAAGGAAAATCTCGCATATGCTGAGAAATTTGCAAGGATAGATCCAAAAGCGATAAAGAAGGTGAGGGAGGACATTCTATCCATAGTGGATATGCCTGAAAAGGCGCTTGTTAAAATACTGGATCTTAAGCCAGAAACTCCCGGGGAACTCACAGCAATTCTATCAACGTACGGAGTCATGATATCCGACGAAAATTTAAATGCACTTACCGACTACCTTAAGAAGCTAAGGTTCTGAAGGGAGTGATCTTTTGGAAGAGTATGCATATGTTCTGGATTATTTACCGCAGGGTAGACCTGACGACAGGTCCTACAGATCCAGCCCGGTGGTGCTGGCCATAGGTGAAACAGAGTTCAAGCTGCTTGAGCTCATACCCAAACCAAACGAGATCATAACAGTTGGAGAGAAGGTTTACATCGGCAAGAATCCCGAAATGAGAAAAAAGATCCTCTCGGTCAGAAGACGCATAATGTACAAGGATCTCACAAGCGCTGCACAGAGTGAGCTGCCCTATGTACTTGAGGATATAGTTTCAAAGCAGGAGGGGCGATTCATAGAATTCTTCAACAAGGCTGAACCAATAAACGCCAGGCTGCACAGCCTTGAACTTCTCCCTGGCCTGGGCAATAAGACCATGTGGGCCATACTCGAAGAGAGAAAGAAGAAGCCGTTCAGCTCCTTTGCGGATCTGCAGGAAAGGGTTAAGAGCATTCATAATCCGCAGAAGATGATCGTAAACAGGATCATCGATGAGCTTAAGGACAGATTTGAAAAATACAAGCTTTTCGTAGCAAAATGAAGTACAGCAAGAGGATGGGCCAGGTCTTCCTGCAGAGCAGGAGGATCGCCGAATATGAGGTTGACCTTCTCGGTGAACCAGGTACCGTGCTGGAGATAGGCCCTGGCCATGGCGTACTGACAAAGATACTGGTTGAACGCGGATTCAAAATAACCGCTGTGGAAAAAGACCGTTACATATTCGGAGAGCTCCAATCTTTACGTGCAGCGAATCTTAACCTCATAAACATGGATTTTCTGGACATGGCACCTGGATCCTATGATTATATCATAGGCAACATTCCCTACAGCATATCGTCGCCCATAGTATTCAAGCTGTATGAGTTTGAATTCCGTAGATCCGTAATAATGGTGCAGAAGGAATTTGCTGAAAAGATAGCTTTTCCAGATGACATGTCACGGCTGTACGTCAATGCGCATGTCAGGTATAACGTTGAACTCAAGAGGTACGTGAGCAGAAAGAACTTCAACCCACAACCAGAGGTTGATTCTGCCATACTGGTGCTGGAGAAGAAGAAGTATGAGGAGCCATATCCTCTGGAGTTCCTGGACGGAGTGCTTGTACAGATGTTCTCAAAGAAAAGAAAAAAATTGTCGAATATATTCGATATATGCCCTGAAGATCTGGCAGATAAGAGGCCGTCAAACCTCACTGTTTCTGAGATTCTTGGCCTTGCCCGCCTATTGTTTGATTCCGGCTCTTCAGCACATCGTTGATGCCGAACATCGAGAAGGTTGATCCCGCAACAGGCACCTCCGATGGTATCATTATCATGCTTGACTTGCCTTCAAGGCCAACCTCGTATATGATCTGCATCCACCTTAGCTGAAGGCCAATTGGGTTCTCAACATACTGGCGCGATGCCTCCACCATCTTCTGGGCTGCCTCAACCTCGGCCTGTGCCAGCGTTACCCTGGACCTGCGCTCTCTCTCGGCTGAGGCCTGCCTCGACATGGCTTCCTGCAGCTGTGAAGGAACGAGTACGTCCCTTATCTCAACGGACGCTACCTTTACGCCCCATGCCTCCGTCTTCTGATCTATTATCTCCCTTGCTGTTTCACCTATCTTCTCCCTCTCTGACAGGAGCTCATCGAACATTGATTTACCGATCACTTCCCTGAGGGTAGTCTGCGCAGCATAATTTGTTCCAACTGAGTAGTTTTCTATGTTGAGGACGGCCTTCTGTGGGTCGATGACCTGGTAATACATTATGGCATCGACGTTTACCGGTACGTTATCCTTGGTGAACGTGGCTTCTGTCTTGAACTGTACGGGCTGTATACGTGTAGACACGTATATACCTCTGCTGACTATCGGCGTTATGAAAATTATACCCGGGCCGCGAATACCGCCATACCTTCCAAGCGTTAACACTATCGCCCTTTCCCATTCCTTCAGGACATGAATTCCTGAAAGCAGTATTATTAAGGCTATTATGATTATTATGATCAACAGTATATCTAATCCTGTCATGTCTTAGTATATTAAACGTAATATATAGACTTTCGTAATTTTTGTTACTTAAAGATACGAGGCATTTCAATTGCCAGGCTCAAATTTATAAACGAATTTTCCATTCAGGCGTTATGGGGCCGTGGGGTAGCTTGGTATCCTACGGGCTTTGGGAGCCTGAGACTCCGGTCCAAATCCGGACGGCCCCATACTGCGATCACAATATTTTTGCGCTAACCTTAAATGCCAGGTATTATTGATTTAAAATGCGGCACGCCACAATTGAAGATCTTAAGGATCATATGTTGCTAATGGAGAGCCTCAGAATGATTGGAGGAATTAGGGAAAAGACTCCAGGTCATTTTTATTATAAGAGAAAGAACATCATCCATTTTCACGTGGATGGGAGCTCCGTATTTGCCGATGTTGGAAATGATAGAATCCTAGTAAATAAAGAGAATTACGCAGACATAATTCAGGTCGTGCTTTCCTATATGAAAACGCTTGAATGATGGCGTACGAATTGCTGACTTCTCACGTACAGGTGTATCAATCCCGATTGACTCTCTCATTTATGGCATGCTCCTGATTGTTGGCATCCGATCATTTCATCAAAAAATGAAAATACTTGTATAACGTTTGCATACGTTTACAGTATGAAGACCTGGAGTGGCCACATATATTTTGACGATAAATTCGAATGGAGCAGGCTTGAAAAAGCCTTTCCGGATATATATTCATTGATAGTCGAAAATAAGAAAAATCCTGAAGATCAGCAGTTTGATCAGGTCCTGCTTCAACTGAACCTGGAGGAGATGCACAAAAACAAGAAACCAATTGGATACATAAAGGATGACGCCAAGTACAAGCTGGTATTTCCGCTTGACCGCAAAGAAATGATAGTTTACCGCGGAGTAGTGAGCGACGAGGTCCGAGAAAAAACTGAGGAGATAGAAAAAGTGCTCAAATCAAAAAAGATAAGGTACACCGTCGACTATGATAAGATGATATTGTACCAGATAAGGAAGGCTAAGAAATGATCATGGATGCCCCGATAGTGTTATATATTCTCTTCTCATTTTAAGGTGGATCGCAGATGGCGTCCGATAGGAAATCCGAAGGTTTTCAGTCCGGTGCGGGACTAATAAGATATTTCGAGGAGGAGGAGATTAAGGGCCCTGCGCTCGACCCAAAGCTCGTGGTTTACATGGGCATAGCCGTTGCGATCATCGTTGAGATAGCCAAGATATTCTGGCCTCCATGAAATTATAAGTTCAGTGTGTCTAATGGCCGATCATCCTAGTGCCTTTCATATCGAATGACGTTCTAACGACGAAGTTAGATATGCTCATCATCCTTCTCTGGATGTAGTTGAGATTCTCCGGCTTGCACATCACAAGAACGAAGCCCTGAGAACCTCCGCCCATCAACCTTGCAGCCTGTGCACCGTTAGACAACGCAAGAGCTATTATCCTATCAATATGATCGTTTGTTATCCTCGAACTGAGGGATTTCTTTATCTCCCATCCGCGATTTATCTGATGTGCGAATTCATCCATATCGTTTTTTACCACTGCATCCCTGAGTCGTCTCGCAACATCCTTCATCTGCAGCAGATTTCGATCGGTCTTTTCATCGCCCATCTCTGAGGCCTTCACCTGTTCCATCAGCACCTCAGAGCTCTGCCTTGTCTTTCCAGTGTAGACCAGAAGTATCCTTCTCTGCAGTTCTGTCGTGAATTCGCTGTATTGGCCAAGATCCTCACGCTTTACTCCGTCCGCGCCGAACTCCATGTACTTGAAGCCACCGTATGCTATCGCGTATGGATCCTGCTTTCCCAGTACCACGTGAAAATGATTCCTTTCTAGGTTATAGGATTCTTCAGCGAGCGTGGCTGGATCGACCGTCCTTCCTCTTATTGAATTCACAAGATTCATGAGCGCTGATACAGCAGAACTGGATGATCCAAGGCCGGAACCAGGTGGGGCATCTCCAGACATTATGACCCTTCCATTGGTTATGCCGGCCTCGCTCAAAAAATCCGCCATCATCTTCGTCACGCTTGCAGCCCTGTGCATATTCACGATGTAACTCCGGACAAAGTCTCTCGAGGAGAGCTCCAGCTGAAATTCATCTTCTATGTAGCGAACGGAGACGCCCCTGTCGATCGTTGCATTAACAACGGCACCGCCGTGCTTGGAAAGGAATGGTTCCACGTCAGTGCCACCACCACCGAATGTTATGCGTAGAGGGCTGTATGATATGTACACTATAGATGATTTGAATCTACCTTATTAAATTCTTTCAGATCCGCATTATCATGCGCAAAAAACAATAACAGGAAACAGTTGCCTGTATGATTGGCATGACCTACAGATCAATAGGATCAACTGCTTATCCAACGATCGGCGTTGTTCTCCTGGGCGGGATAGCAAATCCCGTCACGAGGACGCCGCTGCATACCTCGGCAGGGATAGCATACAGTGATTCCTGCGGATCGATAAGATCCGAGACCAGGATATACGCCGATGAGGCTACGCACATATATTTCAATGGTACGGAATCGACAGATGACAATAGATCCGTGAGGCGTGTGCTTGATCGTTATTCAAGCGTCTTCGAGGAGGCGTTCGGTACGAAGACTGTTTCATATTCTTCACAGAACTTCGGCATACTGAGCGGCAGTTCCGATGCTGGAGCGGCATCGATAGGCGCAGCTATATTGGGCCTCAAACCCGATCTGGATCCGCACGATGTTGAAAATGACCTCAGGGCGGTCTCCGAAAGCGCAGGCAGGAGCCTCTTCGGCGGCTTAACAATAACTTGGAGCGATGGTTTCCATGCATATACGGAAAAGATTCTTGATCCTGAGGCATTCTCCGGGTATTCGATCGTTGCCTTCGCGTTTGACTATCAGAGAAATCCGTCCGATGTCATACACCAGAATATAGTGAGAAGCGATCTCTATCCGGCCAGGAAGAAGCATGCCGATGAACATGCGCACATGATCAAGGAGTACGCAAAGACAAACGACATAAAGGGCATATTTGATCTGGCCCAGGAAGATACAGAGGAATACCATTCCATACTTCGTGGCGTGGGCGTGAACGTGATAAGGGAGAACATGCAGAAGCTCATCAGTTACCTGAAGCTGATCAGGAAGGATTACTGGAATGCCTACATCGTGACCGGCGGAAGCAACGTCTACGTGGCTGTAGAAAGCGAGAATGCAGATAGGCTGTTTTCGATCGAAAATACCTTCGGTTCAAAAAAGAAGATGCTCAGGATAGTTGGCGGTGCCTGGCATAGAAGACCAGAGTGATCATGCCCGTTCGAAGATCATATCGGAGATATCCTGAGGGAAATCAAGTACCCTTATGTATCTGTCCCCGGAGATATCCGTCGTGCTGTAAGCCAATTTGAACGGATATCCTATCTCCCTGTCCGTGACAAAATACTGCCCTCCAAGCTGTGAGAATGCTTCGGAATGGCCGTCGCCCCTGTAGGGCATGGCTATGTTTTCCGTGATATCAAAGAATTCCCGCAACCTCTTCTCCTGTACGGAGGGATCTATGACCACCATCGCTGCCCCAGCCATTATGGTATCTATGATGTCGTTCAACTTGCCAGAAAGATTTAGCACGATTATATCGAACATGTGGGAAAGATAGGTGTACTCAGCAGTGTTTATCACATGATGGTGAATCGCATCGTAGTCCACTACGAGTACCTGATCCTGACCGAGAAGGCTCCTTACGGTCTCCGGATCGGATCGCCCATGCCTTATAGTGAGTGTATGTATCTGCAACTATCCATCATATGTAACGATTGATTTATACTTTTACATGAGAATACTTCACAGTATTATTTTTATTTTTTAATGATAATTCATTATTCTAGATCCAATGTTTAACGGATATTTTAAATATACGCAGTATAATTATTAAAACAGCTGTATTTCCATAATTCCAAAAAGATTAAATATCATGCGTTCGTACTAGTATTGATGTTTGAGATTCCTAGACCGTATCTGATCAAATTCGATAGGATTGCAGTGCCGATGGCAGAGGGCAGAAGCTCCAGAAGAGTACTGCATATAGCCTTTGCCTTTGCATCCGCTATGGGATCAGAGATAACCGCGATCACGGTCAGGGATCAGGCAAAGGACATAACGTGGACGAACAAGATCACCGTTGTCACCAACGCATATAAGGAGGGTTTGAGCCAGAACATAAAGGTTGTGCCGAAGATTCTGACGAGCTCAGACGTAAAATCCGCATTGGTGGAGGAGCTGAATAGGCACTCGTATGACATAGTGATAATAGCATCGGAGAAGAGATCCATAATAACGAGGATAACCTCAGGCCCTGTGTCCAACTACGTGATAAAGAAGTCGAATATACCAACCGCTCTGGTTTCGGTCAAGACGCAGACCTTCCCGTACAAGACCATATACATACCGCTGAGTGAATCTGTAAACACAAGAGGTTCAGTGGCATTCGGCCTCTTCCTGAAGAAGGTGACCGGAGCAAAGGTCATATTCTCGGATCTCAGGGCCTTTGATCAGAACCCGACGCACAAGTTCAGCTACGTATTCGATTACATGAACGAGATAATAGAGAACTTCGGTGGGGACATAACGGTCAGGAAGGGAGGCACCAGCAGCGACCTTAAGGAGTCCATACTCTCAGAGGCTTCAAATGCAGATGCAGATGCACTCGTACTCGGCGTCAGATCCGGCCCTAATGGAAAGATAAGGGTTAGCAGCGAGATCAAGGATCTCATGAAAACTGGCGAATTTGACAGCATACTCTTCAAGAAGTGATTCAGATCTGAGACTGGCTTATGTATCCGCCTTTGAGCAGAAATTCCACGATGTCCACGTTGAGGCGCACAACGTTAACGTAATAGGAACCGAAGAATGGAAAGTTTTGGGTTTTCGTTGAGTTCACAAGGTTATACAGATACGAATAAAGATCGCTCACCGATAGATTTGTTATATTGTGGATCGCTATGCTTATCCTCGGAATCTGTATGATCGCGCCCTGCAGCGGAATGCCGGGATCCAGCCCTGATCCGGAATAGGATATCATGGCGTATGGTATCTCGCTTATGTTTACACCTGGATTCTCGCTGAGGAAACGGTGAAGGTACTTTTCAGTCAGGTTTAGCATTGCAGGATTTCCCAGCGAATAATCATAGGATCCGGATTCACTGAGGTTGTAATCTATTGCTGATGGCCTTGGATGGAAGAAGAATGATGAGTTGAATGCCTCGGCCAGGAGGTAGCTTCCATATATGTGACCATCGATCTCCACGGGTTGGCCCTCAGACTGGAATGGCAACGCATGTTCCGTTATCAGCGATGTTACGGTTGGATACACGAAACCCAGTATGAACAGAAACAGCACGGCGAATACCAATGCCTTAAGATATGATTTCACCAAACCACCCCCAGGGCAACAAGGAGCATATAGATCAGCTTGATGGCTATGAACGGTACAACGACACCACCGAGGCCGTATATCATTATATTTCTCTTCAGCAGATCGGATATGGACGTTGGCTTGTATTTAACACCGCCAAGCGCCAGCGGTATGAGGAACACTATGATTATTGTGTTGAAAATCAGCGCAGATGTTACCGCAACTATCGGATCGGTCAGATCCAGCACATTGACCATGGAAAGGCTTGGAAACATGTAGAAGATGGCAGGTATGATGACGAAGTACTTTGATATGTCGTTTGCTATGCTGAATGTTGTGAGAGCTCCTCTGGTTATTAGTATCTGCTTGCCCAGGAATATGACATCCATCAATTTTGTCGGGTTGCTGTCTAAATCGATCATATTGGCTGCTTCCTTTGCAGCCTGGGTTCCGTTGTTCATTGCAAGGCCAACGTCTGCCTTGGCAAGTGCGGGTGCATCGTTGGTGCCGTCCCCGACCATGGCAACCATCCTCTGCCTCTCCTTCTCCCTTATCACGACATTGTACTTGTCTATGGGTTTCGAATTGGCTATGTATTCATCAAGTCCGACCTGAGCAGATATGTACTGTGCCGTTACCTCATCATCTCCGGTGCACATGACCGTCTTTATATCCATGTTCTTTATTTCCGCTATCCTCTCCTTTATACCGGGCTTTATGAGATCCTGTAGCTCTATGACTCCTGCAAATTTGCCATTGTGTACCACAGGTATCGCAGTTCCACCCCTCATGGATATTTCCTTGCACAGTGCCTCTATGAACTCATCCGCAACGTGGAACTTCTCCTTGAGGGCGTGCAGCGATCCCTTTATTATGTAATCGCTATCAGATTCAAGCCCGCTGTACTTGGTTTCGGATGAGAACGGTATGAAACTGTAGCCTCTCAGATCCTCTTCCGACACGGTTATACCGTTGCTCCTAGCCAGATTCAGTATGGATATGCCCTCCTTCGTCTGGTCATAGAATGAGGCCAGTGCACACATCCTGTAGAACTCCTTATCGTCTACGCCTTTGTTCGGGTACATGCGAACTGCCTGGCGCTCCCCTATAGTTATCGTGCCCGTCTTGTCGAGTATTATAGTGTCTATGTCTCCGGCATTTTCTATGGCTCTTCCGCTCTTGGCTATTATGTTGTATTCTGAAACCTTGTTTATAGCGGCTATTCCAATCGCAGGAAGGAGCGCCCCTATGGTTGTGGGTATGAGCGCTATGAGCAGGACTATCAGCATCATCACATTGGCTGTTCTGCCGTAGTAATGGGATATGGAGAATATTGAAGCAGTTATGATCAGGAATATGAGGGTCAGGCCCGACAGAAAGACGGTTAGCGCTATCTCATTGGGAGTCTTCTCCCTCGTTGCCCTGTTAACCAGATCGATCATCTTGTCTATGAAGGTGCTCCCAGGATCGGCGGTTGCCCTTATCTTTATCTTATCGGTGACGAGCCTGGTGGAACCTGTTACGGTGTCGCCGATGACCTTCATCACGGCCCTTGATTCACCAGTTACATTTGATTCGTCGACGTATCCCGAACCTTCGATAACCTCGCCGTCTATGGGTATGATCTCGTCACGGTAGACCACTATGATGTCACCCTTGCGCAGATCCGTTGACTTCACATCAACAGGATTGCCGTCCCTGATCACATGTGCAGTCACTTCAGTCTTGAATTTCTTAAGCGAATCCGTTATGGCCTTGCTCTTGCCCTCTGACATGGCCGTGCTCATGCTGGAGAAGAACACCGTAAGAAAGAGAAGAATTACAACTGCAAGGTAGAACTGAAGGTATGTGGTGGACGATGGCACACCGAAGAAGCCTGGGAATGCGTATATGAAGACGGAGAGAAAGAGGGACATCTCCGTAAGGAACATGACAGGGTTATGGATTATGACGTCCGGCCTCATGTTCTTAAGCGTAAGCAGAAATTCCTCATACACCTTCATGAAGTTCAAACCATCGCCTCCAGTATGAGGTTGAAATCATGGGCCCATGATAGGAGCGGGCCAAGAACTATTATGGGGAAGTATGAAAGAAGCCCGATCAGGATCATGGCCGCTATGAGCAGCACGCCGAATATCCAGTTGCTCGTATCTATCGATCTGTAGTACTGTGCCTTGGCTTTCTTTACAGAGAAGGACTGCGCTATGATCAGCTGGAATGCCATCAGCAGGTACCTGCCCAGCAGCATGAGAACGCCATCAAGATAGTTGAAGAACGGCTGATTCGTAATGAAGCCGCCCATCTCCGATCCATTGTTTGATGCCGCTGAGGCAAATTCGTAAAGAAGTTCCGTTATCCTCGATGATTCGGGATTTACGAATGATGACATGAGATGTGGTATCATCAGAGTTATGCCCAGCGGTATGACCACAAGCAGGGGATGCGTTATGAGGGAAAGCGTTGAATACTTTATCTCCTTTGAACTTATTCTCAGGCTCATTATCTCTGGCAGCTTTCCAACCATGAGCGATGCTATGAACACTGTGAATATTATGTACATGAAGATATTCAGTACGCCAGTTCCAACACCGCCAAGCGGATCGTTAAGCAGCAGGCCTATCAATACGCCGATTATCCCTGCTGGCGTGTATGAAACGAGGGCAGCATTGGATGCACCGGTCGATGTGATTGTCGCACCAACTGCGAATATCGTGCTCTGCGATATTCCTATGGCTGTTTCCTTTCCAACCATGTTGCCTGTGTAATATCCAAGGTGCAGGAATGGAACACCAGCAAATTCTCCAAAGAAGGCAAACAGGGCATCGAAAATGAAGAAGAACATGACGACCCAGTAGAGCATGCGGCCAAATTTTCTGTCTCCGAATACAATGCCAAGCGAGATCAGCGATGCCAGTGGAATTATAACGAAGGATACGAATTCCACGAGGTTCGTGAACCAGTCCGGATTTTCAAATGGGTATGCGGCATTTGCTCCATAGAATCCACCACCGTTGGTCCCTATGTTCTTAATGGCTTCCAGCGTTGCAACAGGGCCCAGTGGGATATTGTATACCTTATTTGTCAGAAATGCGTTGACCGTGATGTACCTCTGCATGGTTTCAGGTATCCCTGCAAGGATCAGGATAACGGTCAAGATGACGGTCAGCGGAAGTATGAGATCAAATATCGAAACGAGGAAGTCATGGTAGAAATTGCCTATATTTCCAGTATCCGTTCTTATACCTCTCACGAATGCCATGGAAGCTGCAAATCCAGTGCCGGCAGACAGGAACATCAGGCCGGTGATCACAAAGGTCTGGCTGAAGTATGAAAGCCTCATGGGATTTGAATAATGCTGCAGATTCGTGTTTGTCAGGAAGCTGACCACGGTGTTGAAATCAAGCGAGGGAGACATGCCCACCGTGTCATATGAAAAGGGAAGGTACTTCTGAAACATTATCACAAGAAATGATATTAGACCTGCAAAAAAATTAAAGAGGAGAAGATTTATGAAATATTCTTTGAAGGTCATGCCATGATCCGGCGATTCCCCGATCATTCTCTCGAAGAATGATATGATGCGGCCTGTTATCTTTGAGAAAACGGTTTTCTCATCTAAGTATATCTTTGCAATGTGGAATGAGAGTATGTAAGCTAAGACAGATGCTATTATCAGATATATCAGTATTATGATAACTCCTGAAACGGCTCTTTCGGCAACAAAGAACTTGGCCCAGAAATAAGCTTCATACTCAATCAAATTCATATCTTTTCTGCCTCTAATATCGTGTAAAGCAGGTATATTGCCATGATTAGAACCAGAACTGAAAGCAATATGATCGAGGCTTCCATTTTTCAGTTTAATTCTATAACAATATTAATAATTTACTCTCTTTCTTTGATTTACTAAAAATTTGACGCGCTCAACTGATGGCCATTTTCGTCATGGAACATTGCATTCTGATGCCAGCATAGATAGATCCAGGAATCTTTTCATTCCATTACGATGATAGCCTCTTCGCGACGTATGGCCCTAAATCTTCATAGCCCCTCTTTCTGAAATACTCCCTGACGCCTATGCCAGATATGACCAGTATCCTGTGGAGACCCTCTTCAAGCGTGATGCGCTCAGCCTCCTGCACAAGCCTATTGCCGAAGCCACGATGCTGCCATTCATCCTCTTCATGCCTCCCCACAGGAACTTCCTGGCCGAATACCTTCAGCTCCCGTATTATAGCAGTATTCATGACCTCCTGCCTGTGTGCCCTGTCCGAAGGTATTCTCAACCTCACGAATCCGATTATTCTGTTGCTTTCTGTGACGTATGATATGAAGTATTCCTTGCCTCCTCCGGCATTATAGCCTTCAACTTTGAGGATCACATTTTCTTCCTTCACTGTGCCGTGGCCTATTTCCCTATACCTTATCTCGCCGGTCTTTATGCCCTCCTCTCTCATCCTTCGTTCCACTAGATTTCTTATGTCGGATCTCTTCACACCGGCAACTATGAACTGCACCGGAATATCCCTCTGTATCCTCTGGATCCTTATCCAGTCAGGCATTCTACGCATGAATTCCACGATGAGATCGACCGTTTCTGCGGTCGTGTATGGCCTGTACTTTCCGTTCTTCCACAGATTGTAAAGGCCGGTACCCTGCGTTACGAGCGTTGGGTATATCTTGAGCATGTCCGGCTTGAATCTCTCATCGTTTATCATGAGATCGAAGGATTTCAGGTCTTTTTCAAAGCTTGAACCATACATCCCTGGCATGATGTGGTAGACGATCTTCAGGCCTGCATCCCTTGCAAGCTGCGTGGATCTTGCTATGTCCGCCACGGTATGCCCACGGTTGTTTATGGCCAGAATCCTGTCATCAATGTTCTGTACACCAAGCTCTACCTTGGTTGTCCCATAGGCCAGAGCTTCATCTATCTCGCGCTCGAAGAACCAATCCGGCTTGGTCTCTACGGTCAGGCCTATGCACCTGTGCCTGCTGGTTTCATTGATCCTTATCGATTCCTCTAGGCTGTTTCCAATCGAACCGTTCATGGCGTCTAGGCATCCCTTGACAAAATTCCTCTGGTATGCCGGGTCCCTGGCTGTGAACGTCCCACCCATTATGATGAGATCGATCTTTGAGGTGTCGTGCCCTATTGTTTCCAGCTGCTTTATTCTGTTAAATGTCTCCATGTATGGATCGTAGGCATTGTTCCTACCCCTGAGTGCTGCCGGCTCATAGCCTGTATACGACTGGGGAGAATTGTTGTCAACGCCTCCCGGACAGAATATGCATTTACCATGGGGGCACCTCTCCGGGGAGGTCATGGCCGCAACGACAGCCACACCCGATATGGTTCTGGTCGGCTTTCTTCGTAATATCTTCTTTACGTCCTCGCTGAAATTGAATGAGTTCAGGATTTCCACATCGCTCGGGACGTAGTCAAGGCCATACTTCTTCGATAGCTCGAGCTTAACGTCTTCCAGATCCTCCTTATCCTTTATCTGGCCTGAAAGTAGAACGTCCCGCATCTCTTCGAAGAAATCCATATTGGGTTTATTTAAGATCGATAATTATGATTTTCCATTGGAATAGAATTTAGTTCGATGCTTGCGGAAGACCCAATGCAGCCGTATTCATAATGCGGCAAACGCATCATAGTGTTCACAATGGAATCATGCCCAATGATAGCGAAATGGGCATATTTTAAAGACATAATATAGAAAAATTAATTAATATCCTATGTCATACATTCTGACGATGATATGTCGGACGATGGGGTGAAATTCCCTGCATTGCTCATCTCCACGGCGCTTGTGTTGTGGATACTAAACGCTCTTGGATACCTCACCGTTTCCATTGGTGGTAGCAACAAGCTTAACATCGGATTCACCTCCGGCCTGATCCTTCTACTGATTGCAACTTGGTTACTATTAGCCTCAAGAAAGAATTTCAGCATGCATGATCCCAAGGATGGTATTTGATTTTTTGAATATCAGATAGCTTCTAATTTGGATTCATAAACAGATCCACAGAAAGTACAATCGATGAATTCTCAAGATAAAAGCCAATTTCTGAATGCTGGAAAAACATTTTTAACATGACGCGCTATACTCACGAAAATGCAGATAGAAACCGAAGACCCGCATGAAACAATAAACAATTACAAATTGCGAATAGACGAGAGGATATCAAGGTTTTTCGACAGGAAAGAAGCCGAAACCAAAGATGATCTCTCTAGAAGGGTCATAAGGATGATAAGGGAGTACACCGAGGGAGGGGGCAAAAGGCTTAGGCCCATATTCCTTGTCCTTGGCTACAGGCTCTTTGCCGATGAAAATAATGCAATATTCGATGCTTCGATATCCATAGAGCTTGCGCAGTCATATCTTCTCATACATGATGACGTCATAGATGACAGCGATCTGAGGCGCGGGAAACCCAGCATGCATATAAGGCTGTGGAGATCGTTCTTCCCGGAATCAGAGAAGGGGAAGAAGATGGGGGAAGGCCTCGCAATAGTTGCAGGAGATCTTGCCGAAACCTATGCCCATGAAAGCCTGATCAACTCCGACTTCGATCCCAGCCTACTTCTGCTGGCCGATATGGAACTTACGAAGACTATAGAGATGACAGGCTACGGGCAGTTCCTAGATGTTGTTTCCGGCACGCTGAATGATTTTAGAGAAAACGATCTCATAAGGCTGCACCTATGGAAAACCGCCAGATACACGCTTGAGGGTCCTCTGGCCATGGGTGCATTGCTCAGTGGAAGGCACGATCAGATCATGGATCTGAGACTCTTCGGCCGTACGCTTGGAATAGCGTTCCAGCTCAAGGATGACATACTCGGCCTGTTTGGTGATGAAGCCACAACTGGGAAATCCATATACAGCGATGTGAACGAGGGAAAGAGAACCCTGCTCATGATCAAGGCCATGGAATTTTCTGACAGGCAGGATGCCGAGTTCATTGACAGAATACTACGCAGAGGCAACGTGACCCAGGAGGAATTCGAGAGGATAAGGAACATCGTGATGAAAAGCGGATCTTACGACTACTCCGTCAAGCTCATGGACAGCCTGGTTGCCAAATCAAAGGAGTACCTAAACAGAATTAGAGGCAACAGCTGCGCCAAAACTTACCTTTCCTGGCTTTCGGATTACCTTGTGGCCAGAGACCACTAGTACCTTGGCCTGTGCTGCGTGTACATCTCCCTCAGGGCCGAATCGTTGAGGTGGGTGTATATCTGTGTTGTTGCAACGCTGGCATGACCCAGTATCTGCTGTATGAACCTTATGTCGCCGCCGTTCCTGAGCACGGAAGTCGCGAAGGTGTGCCTTAGCACGTGCGGTGTTACCTTCTTCTGTATTCCAGCCTTCTTGCCCAGATCCCTTATCATGCGTTCTATCGTCGATGTATCGAATCTGACGCGCCTGTTGCTAACGAAAAGATAGTCGTTGTCGGTATCCATTGAGAGCCTCAAGTCAAGATACGAACCAAGTGCTTTCACGCATTCTTCAGCCATTATGACTATCCTGTCTTTGTCTCCTTTCCCGGATCTCACGTTTATTATTGATTCCTGCAGATCCACATCGCTTATCTTGAGATTGCAGAGCTCGCCCACTCTTACGCCTGTATAGGCCAGAACGGAAACAATTGCATACATCCTTGTATCTGAACTTGCAGCCTCGATGAGACGCTTCGCCTCATCCTCAGAAAGATACACCGGCATGTGAGATGGCCTCTTTGGAGGGGTGAGATTTATAGGGACCCTCAGATCCAGAGCCTTATAGAAGAGTTTCACCGCCTTTATGGCAAGATACTGGCTCGTCTTTGAATATCTCTTCTTGACTGCCAGAAAATTCTTGTATCTTTCGATATCCATTGGCGTTATCTCATCCGGCTTCTTGTTCATGAAGGAGAGGAATTGATCCACTAGAAACCTGTATTCCTTGATGGTGTACCTGCTCTTCCTCTCTCCGGTCATGTACTCCACAAACCTCGAAAGATACTCATTGGTTTCTGCCGGCATCAGGGTTAAATATGCACTGTGAATATTAAAATCTATGCAAGTGGCTTCGCCTTTTTACCATCATTCTCCTTCTGCAAAACACAGAACACCCAACATTTTTATAATCTCTTAAAATAGCGTTCCAATGCTTGTTTCTCCATCAATCGTAGCAGCATCACCGTTGAAGATACAGGATCAGGTCAGGGAATGCGAGAACGCCGGATCCGTTTCCTTCCACCTGGACGTTATGGATGGGAACTTCGTGCCAAACATAACCGTTGGCCCTGACTACTATGAATTCCTCAGATCCATATCCAGAATACGGATAGAGAGCCATCTTATGGTCATGCGCCCTGATCTCTACTACAGAAAATTTGCAAAGGAGGGCGATCTGGTCTTGGTGCATTACGAGAGCCCGGTAAACACCCTTGCTCTGCTTAAGAGAATGAAAGACGAGGGCATAGATGCCGGTATCGTGATAAATCCGGACACATCGTTCAGCAAGGTATCCGATCTCCTGGAATACGCACAGATCCTGCTCATAATGTCGGTTTATCCAGGTTTTTCCGGGCAGAAATTCATAGATGTTTCAGATAAGATACATGAGGCTTCCGCCTTCATCAAGAAGAACGGGCTCAAGACGAAGATAGAGGTTGACGGGGGCATAAACGACAACACAGCAAGGATTGTGAAAAATGCTGGAGCGGATATAGTTGTTTCCGCCTCCTACATTTTTGGTGGCAACATAAGTGAGAGGATCAGGATACTCTCATCGATATGAGTATCCTCCCGTCATGGTCCTCGTTGTAAAATTTCAGGGCATCCTGCATTTCAGTCAGTTTGAACTCTCTCGATATCTTGACGCGTAAATCGTGCATCTTCATGAACTCCAGCAGATCCCTCAGATCCGATCTCGTGCCACCAGTTGATCCAAGTATCCTTCTCTCGCCTGTGTAAAGATCCGCTATGTCAATGGATCCCTCTCTTCCAGTGAAGATGCCGAATGTGACCAGAGATCCACGGATACCGAGGTGTTTCAGCGATTCCTTCCAGAACAACGTTCCCAGCGGATTCACAACAATATCGAATTTCATGCTATCAGGGATCTCATCCGCCTCGAATACCTCTGTTGCACCGAATTCCTCTATCCAGTCCTTCCTTGACACCGCGTAGACATCACAGCCCATCATTGACGCCATCTGTACGGAGAACATGCCGGTATTTCCGGACGCACCGAATATCAGGACGGATTTGCCAGGAGCACAGCCAGCTAGTCGAAGAGCCCTGAATGAGGTCAGGGCTGCCACACCGATGCTTGCTGCCATCTCATCGCTTACATTTTTGGGCAGCCTGAAAACGTTCTTCTCTGGAACGGCGACCTTCTGTGCATAGCCACCATTGGATACAACTCCCCATATGCCACCTGCGGTGCACAGATGCTCATTTCCCGATATACATTGATCGCATGTGCCATCGAAAACTCGGTTATACACAACCACGCGGTCGCCCTTTTTGAAATTTCCGCTGTCCTGTGCCACAACCCCGTATACCTCTGTCCCTGGAATGTGTGGGAGCGGATTCAGCTTGTACACGATCTTGCCGTTTATCGTGTTGTAATCAACGGGGTTGAGCCCGGCTTTCCTGACCTCTATGAGAACCTGGCCATCCAAAACCTTGGGGTCATCGACATCTTCGATCCTCAGATTTTCGTTTCCTAGCGGTTCATATACAAGAGCAGCCTTCATGTTTTATCATATGCTCATGCGCTGAACCTGATTAATTTTTTCTCAAATCTCTGAATTGTCTGAGTTGCTTTCCATGACGTCTTTCCTGCTTGACAGTAAGTATACGCTCTCTCCAAGTATCATGCCCGCAGTGAATGATAATACCGCATCTATAATCAAATTGATCATCGGGCTTGCGGGAACAAAAAACTCGAGAGATATCCTGGCCAGAAACGAACACATCCATATGATGAATATCACCGGAGACCGTTTAAAATAAAGCACGTTCGATCTATAGAAGAAGCTGGCCTGAGTGCCAAAGCGAGTTCCCATGGCGTAACCTGCGGGTATCAGAAGCATCACGGAGTAATATATAGGCGTGCGAGGAAAATCGACAAGCAACAATGCAACAGAAAGTATCAGATAGAGTATGGGCAGCCTTATCAGCCTCGCCCTTGAATACCTTCTGCCATGGAATGCCCTTATGGATGACCTTATGACGATCAGGGCGATTATGATGAGGATCACTCCGGCTTCTGGTGAGATCACAGCACACTATATCCCCTCGCCTGATAAAATTTCTTATGCGTCCATATTATGAACCGCCTTGAACCCAGAACGTATTATCCTCAGGTTTGAGATATACCGGCTTAGTAAAGCGCAGATCATTTTTAATATCCGAGAACTCAGGATAAGGTTTAAGTAAAGAGTTGAAATTGGGCAGAGAAGTTGAAATCAGGCTCAACCTCTGCATCATCTCCGGCATATCCGGGTCGACTGAATCCGCTGTGCACCTGTCTTCAAGGTGGATGCGGATATGGTGCAGTGAAATATGAAAGGTGAACTCAATGGCATTTCCAGAAGCGGTTGAACGCCGTCTCAATAAGAAAATATGCATGCGCTGCTATGCAAGGAATTCTATACGAGCAACCAGATGCAGGAAGTGTGGTTACACAGGGCTCAGGCTCAAGAAGAAGGAAAGGGCGGCAGGCAAATAATGATATGAAACCACCAAAGGTTGGAATCCTCCTTATGGAGGGTACAAACAATGAAACCGAGGTATTTTTTTCAGTCAGGAGAAGCGGTGGCGATCCTGATTACGTGCATGTGAGTGATATTGCTGCAGGCAGGAAAGCCATATCTGATTATGATGCGCTCATTGTGCCTGGGGGTTTTTCAGCCGGTGACTACATAAGGGCCGGCGTGATATTTGCGGCAAGGCTTCTGGCAGTGGCCGGAAAGGAGATAAGGGATTTCGTTGATTCTGGAAGGCCCTTAATAGGGATATGCAACGGGTTTCAGGTCATCATGGAGATGGGGCTGATAGGAAAAAGAGATGAACTGACACTGACAAACAATGAATCCGGAAGATTCGAATGTCGCTACACCTATATCACGATGACATCGGACAACCCGATATTTAGGGATGCATTCAAGGGAAAAGGCTCATTCCAGGTGCCGGTTGCGCATGCTGAAGGTAGAATCGCCGTATCCGGCGTATCAGTACTCAAGAGGCTCTACGAAAATGATCAAGTACTGTTCAAATACTCGGATACGCACGGAGTTACAGATGAATACCCATGGAATCCAAATGGATCTGTTGATTCAATTGCATCTCTGACAAACGAGCACGGTAACGTTATAGGGCTTATGCCTCATCCTGAGCGTATTTATTACTCGTATCAGGCCATGTACGACGATGCCAGAAAGGATCAGGCAACTGGGAAGCTTTTCTACGACAGCCTGATATCATATCTTAGTGGTGTGCATGGATAGGGCAATATGTGGAAATTTCTATTACGGTGGAAAATTCGATTATCTTGAGGTCATAGTATCGGACGGAAAGATCGCGGGCATAAAGAAGGATGCCGGCAACGTGCCGAAGACAAACTATGACGGGGCGATACTTCCCGCGGCTACTGACATACATGTGCATTTCAGAACACCAGGTGAAACTGAAAAGGAAGATTTCGGCAGTGGATCCCTATCTGCCATATACGGCGGAACCACATATGTTATGGATATGCCGAACAATCGCTTCCCCATAACCGATTACAATGCTTTTGGTGATAAGCTTGGATCCATAGATTCTACATCATTTGCAGATTTCTCTCTTTACTCTATGGAAACCGGCAAAAACGCCATGCTGTTGGACAGAAGGAGCATCGGGCTTAAGGTTTACCTGGGCGGATCGACCAATTCAACCGGCACTGAGGTCATAGAAGAAGGAGATATCAGGAAGATAAACGAAATGAATTATCCTGTGGTGTTTCATGGCGAATCTGAAAGATGTCTTAAGACACATCAAATGGAAGAAAAAAACCTGAGGGACCACAATCTGGCAAGGCCCATAGATTGCGAGATCGAGGCGGCTAAGTACGTGAGCGGCCTTGACATAAAGACGAAGATAATGGCCCATGTGAGCTCTCCAGATGTAACCGGCAATTTTCTCAGGGAGGTAACGCCACATCATCTGTTGCTGAATGATGAGATGCCTCTCGGATCGTTTGGAAAAGTGAACCCTCCACTGAGGGACAGCAGAACACAAAAGAGGCTTCTTGATGATTACATAAGCGGGAAGTTCGATATACTCTCCTCTGACCATGCGCCGCATACAGAGGATGATAAGAGAGAATTTGAATTTGCAAAGTCGGGAATAATAGGGGTTGAAACAAGAGTTCCGTTATTTCTGGCTTTAGCCCAAAAGAAGATTGTGCCCCTCGATGTCCTCTACAGAACAGCCATAGAGAATCCGCCATCCATATTCGGCATAAAGAAGGGCAAGATCGAGATTGGTTACGATGCCGACTTCATGGTTATCGATTTCACCAGCATGAAGAGGATAAACGACAACAGGCTGCATTCAAAGTTTCCAGTCAGCCCGTTCAATGGCATGGACGCGATATTTCCATCGCATGTGATCATGAGGGGCAACGTGGTCATAGATCGCTATGAAGATATTTCGGATCCGATGGGCGTATTCATACCCAAACCTCAAAAGGAATGATTTCTGACTCCAAATATAACTGCCTCTATCCTTGCCCTATCGTATGAATGATGTCGGTATATTCTTGGCACGGTTATGTAGACCTTTTCTTCCCTGAACACATCTCCCCTCGCAGAAAACTCTCTTCTGAGAAAATCCCTTGCTTTCGCATTCCCTATGCTGTATATCCACATTGAAGTTTCAAAGGCCTTATCTATGAATGCCCTGTCTGAATGCTTCACGACTGAACCGAATGGTGGATTCATTATCCAAGTATCGTATTTGCCAGATATCTCTGAAACATCTGCCACCATGAAATTCACACCTCCGCAGTTTCTCTTCGCAGTCTCTATGGCGTCGGGATCTATGTCGAATGCTGTTACGGACTCAGCGCCGAGAAGGTATGATCCGCACGCTAGGATACCATTGCCTGTTCCGGCATCGATCACGGATCGCCCACCTATATTCCCATCGTTGTATATCTCTATTAAAAAATACGCTGCTGTGGACGCATCCGTTGGATATTGCTCCAGGTAATTTTTAAAATTGCCCTGCTGTTGGAGTTTCTGGAGCCTGATCTCAAGGTCATTCTTTATGCCCATCAGTATTCTGGCGTGCCTATAACTAGGTCAATTATCTCCTTTGCTATTCTGGCAGAGTTCTCCTTGCTTTCCCCTCTTTCCATTAGGAGCTTCTCTATTTTGCGTGTTGCCCTCTGCCTCTTCCATGTCCCGTTTTCATGTGCCGCAAGCACTATGTATTTGGCAATTTCCCTGTCTACGTTTATACCGAATCTCTCTCTGATCTTGATCTGCCAAACTGGAACAAGTACCGTAGGAAGGTCCCGGAGTTCTCTTCTCTTCTCCGATACGATGCTATTTATATCCTTCCTTCGGGGTAAGACCATACTCTAACATTCTCTTGTATATCTTAAAGTTTTCCCTGACACATTCAGTACAAAATTCCTATTTTTTATGCTTTATCGTTGCAATGTATCCTGTGATTGCCAAAGCACAGACTAGAATAGCCAATATGAAAAATAGCGCATCATTCTGCACATGCGGGCTAATGACTGTACCTGCAGTTGGACTCATAGGCTCTATTATCGATACAGTTCCAGAATTTGTATTTGCAACGAATACGAGTCCGTTAGCCGGGTCCACGCAATCCCTGAATGGATAGATACCAACTGGAATTATGGCTTCAACTCCTTCTGTTGTTGCGTTGATAACGTAAACATCATTTGAACCAGAATTGGAAACATAAAGACTGTTATCGTATGGATCATAACATATGCCTTCAGGCCCAGATCCTGTATTGATCGTGGAAAGGACTCTTTCCTTGCCATTTATTATTGATACGCTATCCGAATTGAAGTTGATAACGTAGATGTATCCATTTTCCGGATCGTAGGATAGATCCTGCGGACCGGATCCTACCTGAATTGTGTACACAACACTTTCAGAATCAGGATTTATAACTGAGATATTGTTTGAACCGAAATTACCCACGTATATGAACCCGTTGGCCTGATCGTAAACACCATTGAACGGGCTGGAGCCTGTTATAATGGAGGATATAACGGAATTATTTGACGGATTTATAACGGAGACGTCATCAGAGAGCTGGTTTATGGAATAAACATATCCATTTGATGGGTTCACTACAATACCAGCTGGGCCTTCCCCGACAGCAATATTCCTCAACACAGTTTGCGTCTGAGTATCCAGCACCGATACATTGTCTGTATCGTAGTTTGCAACGTATACGTAATTGTTGTATGGATCATAGGCTATTCCTGAAGGGCCCCAACCAACATACACCTTTGCTATAACGCTGTAATTCTTATCCAGCACGTATACGAAGTTTGAGTATGCATTCGTTACGTACAGATATGAATTTACAGGATCATATGCAAGCCCCTGAGGTCCGGATCCTATTGTCAAACTATAATATACCTCGTCGGTGGATGTGTTTATAAATGATATGTTGTTTGTATATTCATTTGCAACCGCTATTTCATTGCGACCGTTACCCATAAACAACCCATACGGATTCAAACCCACGCTGATATTGGTGATTGAGCTGAAATTGATCGCGTTGATCGCAGTGACTGTGTCTGAGTCAAAATTGGAAGTGTACACCTGGTCACTGTAATTGCAGAACATCACCTGCAATGGATCTGAACCAACTGGTATCGTCCTGATATATGTTCCATTAGGCCCTGTGACGGTTATCGTATCTGAACCCTGGTTATCGATGAATACCTTTCCGTTTAGATTGTCTATTGCCAGACTGGATGGGGACGATCCTGCTTCAAATGTTCCGACTGTACTTAAAGTAAGTGGGTTGATAACAGATACCATACCGTGGCCATACTGTGAAACATATATGTATCCATTGTACTGGCTATAAGCAACTCCGGAAGCCCCAGCAACTGATATGTTTGCCACTACACTGTTTGATCCAGATATGACAGTTACCGATCCAGAGTACGAGTTGGCGATGAATACCTCATCAATCTGAGGATCATAAGCGATGCTCTGAGGGCCTGAACCAACTCCTATTGTGTCTATAACTGACATGAGGTGCGTATTTATCACAGAAATATCGCCCGAGTTCTGATTTGCAACATAGACAAGCCCATTACTTTCAACATACATGACTGATATTGGACCAGAACCAACAGGCATTACATTCGCGATCCTGTATGTAGTCGCATTTATCACATACACATTATCTGTAAAGTAATTCGCCACAAAGTAGCAACCGCAGTCAGATGCGTAAGCACCTGAAGTTGGAACTATGGCATTACCAGTATCCATAAAATTTCCAGATATCACGCTATCGTTGATAAGGTCAATAGTTTCACTCGTGTTGTTTGCCGACATCTTTGTGTTTTGCACGTATGCAGGTTGGTGAATGGTAGATATTGATCCTGGCGCTGAATACGAACCAATAAACAGGAAAATTAAAATAAACACAGAAACCGTATGTTCTGTATTCATCCACTAGTCCTCAATATTAGAATTTATCTGCGGCAAGCCATTCCAGATCTTCGTCGACTCCATTATTTTCAACTATTTCTTTAAAAACAAGCGCACCTGGCCTGATGTATCTCTTCTTTGTTTTAAAGTCTACCTTGAGAAGCCCGAATTTCTTGGAAAATCCTGATGCCCATTCATAATTGTCTGTCAATGCCCAATGCAGGTAGCCCTCAACCTTTGCACCGTCTCTTATCGCACTTTCGAGATTCTTCAGATGGGATGCCACGTATCTGGGCCTCAGTCTGTCGCTATCGTCCGCAACTCCATTTTCAGATATCATCATCGGAAGCCCGATATGCTTCTGATAGGACATGACGAGATGGTATATTCCTTCAGGATACACTTCCCAGCCGGTGTCGCTGGAGGATCTTCCGTCAAGAGACCTCTTGTTCTCGCCAGTTGCATACCCATATCCAGGTACTATGGCCCATCTGTCACCGTCTTTTTTAACAACATCCCTGCTGTAATAGTTAACACCCACCCAGTCAAGATGATTCGCCATATCCTCCCGCTTATCAGAGCTATAATCCAGAGAACGATTCTGCGCGGCATTTGCATACCACGATAGATCTCCCTTGGTTATGGCGTCGAAGAACGAGTATCTTATTTCATACTCTGCAAGATCCCTTGCCTCTCTGTCCTCATCAGTCAATGGCTGCATATCTCCATTGGCATACACTATGCCAACAGGTTTCTCTGAAAATTTTTTTATGCTGTCATATGCCCTTGCATGGGCTTCTGCGAACAGCTTTTTCCGTATTGCCATAGAGTCCGGTCTCCAGTCATTGCTGCACTGGCCATTGAAAAGTATATTTGGTTCATTCATCGTGCTCCATCTATCAGCAAGATCATCGAACGCCCTGGCAACATAAGCCGCAAACTTGGCAAATTCCACAATTGAGCGTGTTGTAAAGCAATTTCCAACTGCATTATCCTTTTCGATATCTCTCTTCGACGGGTCGTTTATCCACACTGGAGTGGACCAATGGTACAAATTGATGATAAGGTAATTTCCGCGATTCTTGAAATCCGAGAATATGCTTCTATAGTGATTCACGGCATCTTTATTTGCAATCTTATCAAGTTTGTCAAGATCCCTGTCTGTGATATCAACATTCAGCACGTCGCCCCTGTCATTTTGTACACTGACCTTAACTTCCTCAGTTGATTTTGGAAATATTCTTGACCATTCTATACCTATTCTAGCTGCATTCATTCCCAGATGCTGAGCGAAATCATGATCCCTGTGGTATAGATCCCAGTAACCTGCACCGTTTTCAGGCAGATCTCCAGAAACCACATGGTTCTGAATGTTATACTTATCGTGCGTCCATACATACCAGTCTGTATTGGGATCAGGATCACTTATTCCCATCTCAAACTGAAACCCTGCCTCTGAAAACCCAAATTTAAAGCCTTTAGGAAACACCTTTATCCATTTTCATGAACTATTTAAAAATTCCCAGAGTTATGATACTCATACATGTAGTATTGAAGGATGCAGTAAAACGGATATCATCTTGATATCCTCGAGGGTCGCCGTCTTACCACCAACCGAGTATGTTCTATCGCCTACATTGATATAGAAGGTATTCCTGACAAAAGGTATTTTTTCAGTCTTCAAGATCTCACCCTTCCATGTCCTTCTGTCATCGTGGTAGAATCCCTCTACTTCCGCAAATACCCTCATGTTTCGCGACAGCAAGAAGTCTATGGCATCGCATGTTATCCATATATTGCAAAATTTGATGGATTCAGCAATGAAGAAGTCCCTTATGATTACAGCCTGACTCCACAAGGATTGATTAAAATAATATGACATAACGTGTATGAAATTATCTTCTTCAAAATATAGGGCATATTCTTTATTCTCCCTCTCTCCTTCAACCGATACGACGCATGATTTTCTATCCGAAATGGCCATTTCTGTTGGTTTTCCATTGATCTTCCGTATAAGTGCTCTGCCGTCAAATGCAACATCACCGTCAGTGAAGACAAGTAGTACCACTGTTACCTTCCTGCTGCTGGCCCTCTGAAGATCCTCCCTGAGATCGTTGAATTTCTCCTGAGATAGAGATATTATTATTTCATTCTGCGCCTCATTTATCATTGTCTGCATCTTCTGAATTATATTATCGTATCCCTCAACAAGAGAGAGAAAAGTTGAGTATCTGTCAGGGTAGATTTTCTTGTTTTCAACGTATCTCTGAAGGTTCAATGAGTATGATTCTAGCCAGTCTCTTTCCTTCTTTAGGACCTGCGATACAGGTATTGCCTTGTACATCTTCTTCTTACCTATGCTCTCCTCTATGAACCCCTTCTTTATAAGCGAATTAAATAGATCATAAACCCTTGGCTGCGGAACTCCGGTCATCCTTACAATCTCTGTAGATGTCATTGGCCCTTTTATTACCAGAGCTTCGTATATCTTTATTTCATATGGCGAAAGGCCGAATTTCGAAAGCCCGGAAAATATATCACTATCCATCTATAGTAGGTTATCCAAAAATCAGTAAATAAGTTTAGCACAATGTTAGCTCACACCCACTTTCCATTCAGGATAACGCAGACAACGCCTGAAATGCCTTCCATCGTCACTGGTAAGTTCAGGATGTTTAGAAACACATTGAGGCACTGAAAATGGGCATCTGGTATAGAACTGGCATCCATTAAAATCTTCCCTGAAGTTTCCTGGATTTCCAATGAGCCTGTATCCTGTGCCCCGTTTGGCGCCTATCCTCGGCATGCTTCTCAGCAGCAGAAAGTTATAGGGATGTTGGGGATCGTTGAGCATTTCGTCCCTTGGGCCAAACTCCACGATCTCACCTGCATATATCATGGCTATCTCATCCGCTATCTCATAAAGGATCGATAGGTCGTGCGTTATGAAGATCATGGTGAGACCACTCTGCCTCTGTATGGCCTTCAGATCCTTAAGTATCTCATGCTGAACCAACACATCCAGACCTGTGGTAGGTTCATCGAGTATTACCAGATCAGGCCGAAGCAGAAGGGACATAGCTATTACGACACGCTGGCGCATTCCCCCGCTGAGTTCGTGCGGGAAACTTTCAAGAACATTTTCGCGCAACCTCACCATCTTTATGGCAGCCTGTATTCTATCCTCGTTTTTCTCAGGCTGAAGGCCATGCGCTATTAGCAAATCATAGAACTGATATCTAATACGCTTAACAGGATTTAGAGCATTCATGGCCGCCTGAGGGATAAACGAAAACCTCGTTGCTCTTATTCTCCTCAGATCCTCTCCATTTATTCTCAATATGTCCTGATCATCCAGGTAAACCTGCCCAGATGTTATCTCACCAGGGTACTTTAGAGATCTGTATATGGCCTGAGCAAGTGTACTCTTTCCAGAGCCAGACTCTCCAGCGATTCCCAGTATAATGCCTTTCCTCACCCTGAGGTTCATATCATTGATTATTACGGAAAATCCATTCTCATTGTAATATCCCACAGTGAGATTCTTTATGTCAAGAATTGTATCTTCGTACATTTCACTGCCTCATATTCTCTTATATGGATCAGGGGCGGCCTCTATCAATGATCTTGTATAATCATCTCTAGGATTTGACAGCACATCGTCTGTCTGGCCTTCTTCAACTATCTCGCCATTGTGAAGAACGTAGATCCTGTCCGTGATCATGCTAACCGTATTAAGGTCATGCGTAATGTAAATTATGCTGATGCCAAGATCCTCTCTTATTCTTGAAAGCAGTTCAAGTATATCTATCCTGAGAGATACGTCAAGCATTGATACAGGCTCATCCGCTATCAGAACCTTCGGCTCCAGTGCAAGCGCTCTGGCAAGGTACACTCTCTGACGCTGCCCGCCTGAAATCTGGTGCGGGAACTTATCCCGAAAATAAGAAGGCGGGTCAAGTTTAACCATCTCGAGAAGTTCATCGATCCTTTCATCTATATTACCCCGATAGTGGTGTATCCTCAGTGGCCTCCTAATATGCCATGATATGGTATGATAGGGATCCAGCGAAGCATAAGGATCCTGAAAGACCATCTGAACATCGGATCTATATTCCCTGAGCTTCATGCCTCTGTAATTCGTGACATCCCGACCCTCGAATACCACCTTTCCGGTTGACGGCCTGTAGAGGAGAACAAGAACTCTGGCAAGAGTGCTTTTTCCGCTCCCACTTGCACCGACCAGACCAAGAATTTCTTTCTGATATAATGTTATGTTAACGTTGTTGAGTGCAGTGATATCCTGAGTACCCATTAATCCAGTCTTCATCTGGAATATTTTGGATACGCCCTCTGTTTTCAATACCTCAATCATTTTTAACTGCCCTCCTTTTCTTCTGATATACTCTCAACGATGGGTTGGCCATTTCGTCCAGTCCAAAATTGAGAAGTATGAACGAGAACATCAGCAGGGATATCATTATACTTGGAGGCAGTATCCACCACCACTGGCCTGTCAAATAGGCCTCGTTATTTATGGCCCAGTATAGCATGGTGCCCCAGTTCACCTGTTCAATATTACCCACACCAAGGTATTCGACAAACGTCAGGCCCATTGCACCGTACATGGATGTGAAGAAAAAGTTGGAAACAACGACAGGCATTATGGCGCGCATTATCTGCCTGAATATGATGCTCAGCCTAGACTCGCCTATTAGCAGTGAAGACAGTATATAGTCCCTCTTGGCTATGGAAAGAGTTATGGATCTGAATGTCCTGGCTCCAAAGGCCCAGCCAGTTATTACAAGTATTATTATAGTGGGCAAATAGCCAAGACTCTGATGTATGCCAAGAAAGTATGTCCCGAATAGCATTATCAGCAGTACGCCGGGAACGACCAGAAATATGCTTATTATAGCGTTTATAGCCCCGTTAACCGCAGGGGAACTGAATCCAGCCAGAAGCCCGACAAATACAGATATCAGTGTTCCTGCTATTCCGACCGAAAATGCTATCATAAGGGTTGGAGCCGCCCCAGCAATCAACTGTGAGAAAACGTCCTGACCATAGCCCGTGGTTCCAAGAATATTGACGGAATTTGGAGGCAGCGCCTTTGCAAACAGATAGGCCTCGGGATTATAGGGCCTATAAAATATGCCTATAATTGAGAATATCACTATGGATACCAGAAGAATGAATCCAGCCTTAGATTTGCTGTTCTTGAGTACTATCCCCATCGAATTTTCAAAGCTAATGATCCTTCCTGTCAATCTGCCCAGAAGGTTATTTTTTGTTCTGTTTCTTACAAAATTCTTATCCTCCATTCATTCACCTTCCTGCCTTATCCTTGGATCAAGGAAACCGTATAGGAGATCAACCACTAGGTTTCCGGCAAGAACGGCTATCACCACCATGAGGAAAATTCCCTGCATCAATGGATAATCCAGTGAGTTTATCGCGGTTATCATGTAAAGTCCCACGCCAGGATATGAGAAGATAGATTCCTCAATTATGACTCCACTTACGGAGAGTCCTATGGACATGGCGAAACCAGTTAGATTTGGAAGTAGAGCATTTTTATATGCTATACTTTTGATCTGATAATCCTTAAATCCAAGATTCTCGGAATAATTAATGAAATCACTGTTAAGATTCGGTATGATGTTATTCCTCATGCCGAGAACCCAGCCACCGAGCGAGGTCAATATTATGGTAAGCACGGGAAGAACCGCATGGTATATCACGCTAATTATGAATGGCACATTGAAGCCCATATTCACATTCACGCCGTAGGCACCACCAAGGGGAAATATATGGCCGTAAACAGAGAATATATCCAGAACTATAAAGGCAAGAACAAACGCAGGAAATGATGCCATGAACATTGCGAATACATCTATGGCTAGATCCTTGGAGGTGTTTCTGTTTATACCAGCATATCTTCCCAATCTGTTTCCAAGGAAAAATGAGATCGTTATTGATGATATAACCAAAAATAATGTCCATGGCAGCGCTTCCGCTAGTATTGCAGACACAGGCTCCGGATAAAAGGCTATTGAAAGGCCGAGATTTCCATGGAACAGATTCCACAAATACTGAAAATACTGGTCATAGATCGGTGCATTTGATATTCCGTATTCCACCTCGAGCTGATGCAGATATGCCGGATTGACTCCGCTTCCGCCGGCCTTTAGTATTTCATTATAGACAACAACAGCTGGATTTCCAGGCATCATCCTTGGTAGAAGAAAGTTGACCGTTATGGCGCCGATAAAAATCCCGAAAAAAAGAGATATTTTTTTAATTATATATTTAACTGGTATCTTCATTAGCATGCGCCTTAGCACTTATCGAGGCTTAATCCTTTCTATTGCCTCTTTATCCTCCTATTTCTTATGTACACTGCTGCGACAGCTGCCACTATCACAACAATCGCCACTACCGCCGCTATATCGTAAATCAAGGGGTTTACACCGCTTGCCACGTTACCGCTCTTAGGGTAAAGATGCAGTATGACGACTTCATCTGGCCCCGGATACCATGGCATCGGTATCCAGAAAGGATTCTGGGCGTTTGGCCATCCTCCTATTGTGCTGTTGACATATTCATACCAGTCTGCAGAATACACGACGTACACTATGGGCATCTGCTGGAGCATTATTGAAGCCATCTTATTTATGTAAACATCCTGCTGCGTGGTGTTTGTCAACGCTGTGAAATTATGGAAGTACTGCATGAAGCCGGTACCTGTGGCGTTCCATCTCTCAGGGTTGACATAGGCCGGTGATGATGCTTTGACAACCGGACCAACGAGTCCGCTGTAGTCGTACCATGCATTCGGTCCTATACCCGTGTCCACATATAGCGCCATCTGATACTGACCATCTGTCACATCTTGAGACACCGTATTCTGGGTTGGCGTTTCAAGATTCACGGTCAATCCCAGCTGGTTAAGTTCGTTCGCTATCAGAGCTATATCTGTATCCCAGTCAGAATAACCTGCAACAGACATAAGATTCAGAGTAGGCACAGGCGTGCCGTTAGGTGCTGTCAATCTTCCTGTGGTCGAATTTATGATAAAACCATGGTCTGCCAGTATCTGCTTGGCATAGGTCAGGTTGAATGTTGCCAGTTTGTTTGCAAGGGCTAGATTTGTAGAGTTCAGCTCTCCAAGCTGCTGATAAAGTAAACCTGCCGCATTGGCCGGCTGCTCATAGCCGTATTCCCCGATGTTCATTATGGCCGTCCTGTTAATGGCTACACTGATAGCCTGCCTGAAGAAGGACATGTTCAGGGGATAAACCATGTCGTTTAGGAGAAGCGTCACTGGCTGGCCCTGCGGGAACCAATAATGATTGTACTGCGGATTCTTGGAAACGAACAGCGTTGTTATGTTCGGCGCAAATACCGATGCCCACTGGACCTGACCGGACTGCATGGCCAATGTCAGCGCACTGTTGCTTGTATACTCAACATATACCACTGTCTTTATCTTTGGTTCACCCTTCTGCCAGTAATTCGGGTTTGCTGTGAGGACTATCTTCTGCGGCGAAAAGCTCTGCAAAACGTATGGGCCCGTTCCTATGGGGTTCGTAACTATCTCCTTGAGGGGATCTGTGCTGTTAGCGAAGAGTTGCTCCGGTACGATAATATTCGAACCAATGTAAAACAGATACTCGGTGTTGGGTGAGGTGAAGGTGAAATTGACCTCATATGGATTCACGGCTGTAATGTTTTTTATCACTCCCCACTCACCAAAAAGGGCCTTCTGTTCGTTAAACGTATACACAACATCACTCGCATTGAATGGTAATCCATTACTGAATTCAACACCATGCCTCAGATACATCGTCAGAATTGTTGCATTTGAATTCCAAGAATATCCCGTAGCGAGCCATGGTATGACGGTACCATTGTATGTATTTATCTGCAGCAAGGGTTCATAAATTAGCCCCATTATGCCAGCAGGAGTAAGCCAGACTCCATCGAATGGATTGAAATTATCTGTAAACGCTGGTGTCGGTCCTGGCGAAAGATACAGAGTAGATGAATTATCATTTGAGGTTGCTGAAAAACTGTTGATGTGCAAATTTGACTGCTGCATAGGGCCGTATACTGCGGTAGCTACTGTAAGAGCTGCGATCGCTACAGTTATAACTGCAACGAGTTTCTTTATTGTTAAGAGATTTCTTAACATAGGTCGCAGAGTTTAATGTGCTTATTTAAAGATTTTCAAAATTGGCATACTCATATGTATAGTATTGCCGTAAAATGCGTATATATGTCAGATCGATATCTAAACTTTAATTAGGTCTAATTAATATCAAATTCAAATATATAGCTCTTCTTTACGATCACTTAGAACATGCGGAATCAAAACCTATAAATTTCTCTAAGCAGAATCTAAAAAATAACAGAGATGCTGTTCTCTGCATCTCATATGGCTTTTCAGTAGGAAAGAAGCTTGTATAAAACGCCCTTCTCCGAATGCAACCTGTTTTCAGCTTCATCAAATATAACGCTGTTTATGCTGTCAGCAACGCCATCGGTGACCTCTAGGCCGCGATGTGCGGGAAGGCAGTGCATGAATATGTAATCCCTCTTGGCATTGGACACGAGCTTCTCATTTATCTGGAAATCCTTGAAGGCCTTTTCCTTTTCTCCCTTCTTTGATTCCTCGCCCATCGATATCCAGACATCCGTGTATATGACATCAGCATCCCTGGCTGCTTCTACCGGATCGTTTGTTATGGTGATGGACGATCCATGCTGCTTCGCTATGCTTCTTGCCTTCTCAACGAACTCCTGCTTCGGCTCAAACCCCTTTGGGGATGCTACATACATGTCGGTTCCAAGTATTGCTGCCCCCAGCATCAACGAATTTGCCATGTTATTTCCGTCGCCTATGTAAGAAAATTTAAGGTTTGTGAACCGCCCCTTCTTCTCCTTTATGGTCATGAAATCGGCAACTATCTGCAACGGGTGCTCCACATCGTCAAGCGCATTTATAACCGGTATGCTGGTGCTTCTAGCTAGTTCCACCACGTTCCTGTGGTCGTAAGCACGGTATGCTATGGCATCCAGAAATCTCGAAAGTACATGCCCGGTATCTGATATGGTTTCGCCCCTGCCCAACTGCATCTCTGATGGGTTCAGGTAAACAGCATGCCCACCGAGCTGATCTATCGCAACTTCCAGCGACGTCCTAGTCCTCGTGCTCGGTTTCTCGAATATGAGGCCCAGAACCTTATTTCTCAGCGATTCATAGCTTCTGTATCTGTTTTTCTTCAACTCAATGGATAGATCGATTATTTCGCTCAGATCCTTTTCCATGTCCAGCACTGAGAGTATATCCCTTTTGCTCATGTTCACTCCTCCAGAAGCTTCGGTATATCCTGTGGATAATCTGCAACCTTCACGCCTGCCTCAGCGAAGGCCTTGAGCTTTGATTCGGCAGTACCGACCCCACGCTCTATTATTGCACCTGCATGCCCCATCCTCTTGCCTGGTGGTGCACTCCTGCCCGCTATGTATGCAACGACCTTCTTCTTCACGTGCTTCTTTATGTAATCGGCGGCCAGTTCCTCGTTGTTTCCACCGATCTCTCCTACAAGAACAATGCGCTTTGTCTTTTCATCCTTCTCGAACATCTTAAGCACGTCTATGAACGTCAGGCCGACCACACGGTCCCCACCAAGGCCTATAACGGTGCTCTCTCCCATTCCTGCTTTCGTAACCGCGTACACTATTTCGTAGGTCAGCGTGCCGCTCCTTGAGGCTATGGCAACATCGCCCTCCTTGAATATGTGGTTTGGCATTATGCCTATCTTGCTCTCGAAAGGCACCGTTATGCCAGGCCCGTTGGGGCCAAGAACGGTTATGCCGCGCAGGGAAGCTTCTTTGACTATTTCCATCGTGTCCTGGTATGGGACATGTTCGGTTAGTATGTAGACTATCTTTAGCCCGTTGTCTATTGCTTCGTAGGCCGCATCCTTGACGTATGGAGCCGGTACCGATATCATGGTGGCATCTGGCTCATACTGCATGGCCTCTGAAACAGAATTCACTATCGGCACCTTATCGGCGAACTTCGTTCCGCCTTTGCCAGGTGCAATTCCTGCAACAACTTTTGTGCCAAACTTGAGCATTTCACCGGTGTGGAAAGAACCCTGATGGCCGGTAATGCCCTGAACTATCACCTTAGTATTCTTATTTATCAGAACCATTTTAGAACACCTTCGTGACCCTTTCAATGGCTGGCATCATCTCGGAAAACGCCTCAATCCCGTTCTCCTTCAGGATCTGCCTGCCTTCCTCCTCATGGATCCCGCTCAACCTTACTACTATTGGTATCTTTATGTCGAACTTCTTCTTCGCATCGACTATGCCCTGAGCCACGGTATCGCATTTCGTGACTCCTCCAAATATATTGACCAGTATGGCCTTTGGCTTGGCTTCAAGCACAAGATCGAACGCATTCACAACTATGTCAACGTTATCTGTTCCGCCAAGATCCAGAAAGTTCCTCGGCTTGCCCTTATGCAGCAGAAGCGCATCCAGTGTGGCCATGGTGAGCCCAGCACCATTTGCTATCACACCAATGTCCCCGTCAAGCTCCACAAAGGCATAGCCCTTGCCCTCGGCCTTCAGTTCCAGAGGTGTTTTTTCCGGATCCTGTATGTTGAATTCCCTGTGCCTGAACATTGCATCGGAGTCTATCACAACCTTGGCATCTGCAGCTATGAGCTTGCCATCGTTCGTCTCCACCAGCGGGTTAATCTCAACAAGCTCGGCGTCCTCGCCTTTGTAGACATTGTACAGCTTCTTCAGAAGATCCAGAAACTGCTTTGACAGATCCGGGCTCAGCCCCATAAAAGTGGACGCTTCTCTTCCTATGAAGTCCGAATATCCAAGCGATGGATCGATTATCCTCTTGAATATTTTCTCATCCGGAACCGTTTCAATCTCAACACCACCCATGGCACTTGCGATTACAGTTGGTGCTCTTGCTGATCTGTTTAGCGTTATGCTCACGTAATATTCATGCTTTATGTTCAGCATATCTTCTATGAGCACCTTGGTCACGGTCAGATTCCTTACCTTTGCTCCCAGAAGTGCTTTCACAGCGTCTTTGAGCTCTTGATCCGTCTTAGCGAACTTTATGCCTCCTGCCTTTCCCCTGCCTCCTAGGAGAATCTGCGATTTCACAGCCACAGGGTTTGTAAGTTTTCTGACCTCATCTACGCTTGAAACAACATATCCGTTGGGTACAGGTATTCCGTACTGACGGAAGATGTCCTTCCCCATGTATTCATAAAGATTCAATAGATCACCGTACCAGTGATTGCATAATGTCATAATAACGTTTTTCGATTCATCTTTTTATATTAAGAGATAATTAAAGGCAGAAATTCAAAGATCAACCGGAACAGTATATTCCTGAATATGGTTCATGAATCATGTGAAGGCGTCAGCATGCCAGATCAGGAACCTTGTGCTTCATTCTGGGAACAAGGATAAAGGAATAGACAAATGGCATTATGAAGATCAGATAGGAGATCGAGTGGTTTAATTCAAACAGGGAACCGCCCACCGATGATCCTATGGCAAAACCTATCGCGTAAAATGTCTCGTAGTAAAAAACACCCGTATTGGGCGATGTGGTCGCCGATATATATGAAAGTATCTTCGAAAAACCTATGGCAGAAGCCACTGCAATGACGATAACGAATGGTATTATTAGGTATATGCTGAGGGAAACAAGCAGTATCAACGGCGAAGCACTCATAATGGCCGTAATAAGTGCATATATGGTTACACGAATCCTCCGGACGAAGTTCAGCAGGAAAAAGACGAGGGCCTGGATACCGGC
Source organism: Thermoplasma acidophilum DSM 1728 (assembly GCF_000195915.1). Taxonomy (GTDB): domain Archaea; phylum Thermoplasmatota; class Thermoplasmata; order Thermoplasmatales; family Thermoplasmataceae; genus Thermoplasma; species Thermoplasma acidophilum. The sequence goes on from NC_002578.1 coordinate 1,382,725, forward strand.
AAACAGAGTCTCTATTACGGCTATGTCAACATAGGAATATCCATGGAGTTTCAAGTATGGGACTATGACGTAGAAGAAAAACCCTATCGCAATGCCGCTGAATACCAGCGGAAGAATCATGATCACGGATGGCTTCTCCCCATGATCCTTGGCCAAGTATTCTTTCGGGTTGGGAGCCAGAAAGCCTGCCAAAGCAAAGAATACGATGCCAACTATGAAAAGGGGCCTGAATCCAAGGTACTGTATCATTGCTCCGGCAAGTATAGGTGCAAAGGCCATTGGAAACCCCCATGATGCCGTGTACTTCTCTGCATTTCCAGTGCCTGAAGCGTACCCCAGGTATATTTCCATGGAGATCCAGAAGAACGCCTGAACTATCGAGACTATGCCTATCACGTAGGCGAACGTGCTTTTAGTAGAAAACAAGAAGAGCAGCGTTGCCATTGCGCTCAGGAATGGTATCATTCTAAGCGATATTCGTATCACAGATGATCCGGCCTTCAGATATGAAGCGGATGCTATTCCAAATGAAAGGTTGGAAACCATGCCTATTATTCCTATCTCGGTGTAATTGAGAGAATACCTCACGCCAAGCAGCGGAAATGCAAAGCTTATCGTTAGCCATGCCATCGAAAAGGCCATGCTCGATGATACTATTCTCGTTGAATCCTTCAAGCTCCCATGCCCGATTATTAGCCTGTACTTATGATCTTTCGAAGAGCATCGAAAAACGAGAGAATGATATTATAGATCGATAAGGGTACTGGCGGCGAAACGAAATAAGCTATGGTTATCTCAAACCACGCGCTATATCTTATAAAATTCTAATCAGATATTGGTGTTCCAAAGCTCTCTCCACGGGAGATATTGTTAATTGCTCTTATTATGTGTATTACCTCAGAGAAATTGTAAGCCGTGGCGTCTGCCAGCGATAGTAGCCTCGCATCCACAGGATTGAAAGCGATGAAGAACGCCGAGCTCTTCCGCATGGAATAGTCAGCCAAGGAATCGCCTATAGATATTGCTTCGCATTTTTTCAGACCGAATTTTTTCAAGTAAAGATCAAGATTCAAATCCTTCCTGTCAGGATCAACATGCCTTATAAATTTGAGTTCTCCCCTGTAATCCATCACGTCATTGGCCACATAATCATCTAAGTGGTATGTCTCGCTCAATTTTCTGGCATAATTGATCACGCCTGCGCTTATTATCACTGACTTTATGCCGGTATATGAAAGAAAATCAGCCATCAGGTGGAAATCGTAGGTTACATCCCTAGCATCGAAACTGTTTTCAATATACGATCGTAGCTCAAGGCCTGGAGGAACATGGAACTTTTTCCCGTGCCTTGAGATGCTCTGAAACGCATAGTTCCTGTTGCCACCAGCACCGTAAATGCCAGAAAGGGCTTTTTCCCAGGAATTTCTGTTCCTAAGTATAACGCCGTCCATATCGAATGCTATCAACTTTATCGACGTATCTGTGCTTATCATATCGAAACCTAGCGGTCTATTCCATATAGCTTTTGCTCCAATAATATATATATGTATATAGAATGCTCATTTTATATATAAATGCATAATCCTGAACAGTATTATATCTCCTTACAACCACGCCTAATGTTGGAACGCCCAATTATTTGGACTAAGATTCGGCTGTAAATTCTTCGAAAAATTTTACAAACAAATAAGCAGGAATTCTTATCATCCCTTTATAAGCCCATACAGAAAAATCACTGTACCAACGACCAAAGGTATGATAAAATTCGGATGGTATCCCCTTACAGCGAATAATGCAATACTGAATATCCAGATAACTACACCTATGGCCATAAGTCTCGAGTTCATAATGCCAATGCCTGCAATAGGGGATGTTTGATACATTAAAAAGGCTATGCTATTCCATTCCTACATTCCATAATAGACCGAAAACCAATACTTTTGGAGCTAATGCAGTATCTGGAAGTTTATCAAATTTATTGGTTACAAACATCCTATTGAATATAGATCGGATATAGAAAATTAAAATTCGAATGCGGGCCTAGGATAAAAGGCATCTGAAGCAAAAGATCCTTATCGCATAAGTTCTACTGAAAGTGGGATATGAAAATCAGAATCAATAGAATTTAAACTTCCAGTCCGACTCCATTTGAACCCCTTCAATCATTTTAGTTACTAAATTACGGATATGCAATACTTGAATCAATGGTAAGAAAAAATATCAACACAGTAGGCCTAGATTTATCAATAGGATATTTACATGAGATAGCACCGTCAAAGCATCCCCTTGTTTATGATCTACAGGAATTATTCAGATATGTTGTTGATTATTCTGTCATCGAAATATTGGAAACCAAGTTAAAGAGATCAGATTTCATAATCACTGAGAATTATCATATCCGTTTGAGACTTGATACGGCTAAATTGTTAATTGAAAAAATAAAGAACAATTTCAACAAGCGATATGAATTCAGGAATAAACAGCATACACTTGAGAACATAATCTTTGAGAATGCCAGGGAATTTAGTAGATACATCTTAGGAAAGACAAAAACACTAGATTTCAAGATACCTGATATTGAAATCTCAAGGAATGATACCATTGACATAAAGAACAGGATCATATCAATTGATCCTGAGAAACGGAAAGCCTTGAAGATAAACAAATCTACATTGTGGTATCAGCAAAAGAAGATTAAAGAAGACAAAACGATTAAACTTTATAAGAAGACAAGGGCGAAAATTGAATGAACGGGTCTGATGTGTCTAATGAAAATTATAACATTGATTTCGAAAGGGTCAAAGAACTTATTTTAAAGTATGAGCAAGTCAAGAAATCAGGTGAAATCAAAACGTACAACGAGGAATCAACAAAAAAGGATTTCATAGAACCTCTTTTTAAATCACTAGGTTGGAATTTTTCAAATAGAGGAAAAACTAACGATTCAGTAAGCGCCGAGGAAACAATATCCAAGAAGAGGGTTGATTACGGATTCAGGATCAATGGAATACCTAAGTTTTTCCTTGAAGCCAAACCCCTAAGAGAAGAGAACATTCAGAATAACTCAAAATACGTAACTCAGGCGATAGACTATGCTTGGATGAAATCATGTTCATGGGCAATACTCACAAACTTTGAAACGGTTGCCGTTTATAATGCTGACTGGAAAGAATCAAATTATGGAAGTAACTTGCTCTTTATTCTCCATCCAAATGATTTTCTGACGGATGAGAGATTCAAATATCTTTCAAAGAAGGCCTTCGAAAATGGCGAGTTAGACAAGATAGCATCTAAGTATGGAAAAAAGCAATTAAAGAATCCCATAGACAAACAACTTCTGCAAGACATGATCCATTTCCGAGAGGTTCTCTCAAAGGATATAGTTAAAAATAATCAAGATAAACATCTTACTCAGGACGAAGTAGACGAATCGGTGCAGAGGATCCTTGACCGTTTGATCTTTATAAGGAATGCTGAGGATAGAGGCTTAGAAGAGAATCAGCTTCAATCCATTTTAAGGCAATGGTATGAAAAAGGAAAAGGCCATCTAATGAAAGAAATATCAAGGATATACAAGGATTTTGATGACAAATATAACAGCAAGCTCTTCGCGCACCATTTATGTGATGATCTTTACATCGACAACGAAGCACTTCAAGAGGTCATCGAAGGCCTTAACCATTCTAAGGATGATTCTTACAGATACGATTTCTCTGTAATTGAATCAGACGTATTGGGGAATATCCTCAAATCAACGCCTAAAAGGGCTAAATTAGAGGAATCAAAGACACATAGGAAAGAACAGGGCATATATTATACGCCCTCTTACATAGTTGATTATATAGTAAAGAACACAGTTGGTGAATATATCAAAACTCACACACCAGAGGAAATAAAAAAGGTCAGAATACTTGATCCAGCTTGTGGTTCTGGCAGTTTCCTGATCAGAGCTTATAAGGAATTAGAAAATTACTGGAAACAAAATTCTGATTTTGCTCAGCTTACTTTGGATAGCGAGGAATTCTATTCAAAGAAGGTTGAAATTCTCAGAAATAACATATATGGCGTTGACCTTGATCCAAAAGCAGTAGAAATTGCTCAATTAAACCTACTGTTGCAGATTTTGGAGAAAAAACAAAGATTGCCATTGCTACAAAATAATATTAAGGTTGGAAACAGTTTGATTGACGATCCTTCTATTTCTGATAGGGCTTTCAAATGGGAAGAGGAATTTCCGGAGATAATGAAATAGGGTGGATTCGATACCATAATTGGAAATCCACCATACGTTAGAATTCAAAATCTTAATGATGAGGAAACTGGGTGGTTCAACAAAACTTTCAAGTCTGCATACAAGAATTATGACATATACCTTTTATTCGTTGAAAAATCATTTGATTTATGCAAGGAAAACGGCATAATAGGTTTTATAATACCATCAAAGTTTATCAATGCATATTATGGGCTAGGCTTGAGGAATCTAATTAGTGAAACAAAGTCCTTGTATAAGCTAATTGACTTTAAAGACGTACAGATATTTGGCGACGCAGCCAACTACACCTGCATACTGTTTCTTAAAATCTATAAAAACGATGTCTTTTCCTACATCTTTCCGAAATCAACTGACACATTTACAATTCAATCTGTTTCCAATGTGGACACATTCCAAGAATACAAATTACCACTTCCCAAACCAGACCATCCGTGGATTCTATCCGAGAACAAAGTAAGCGAATTAATAAGAAAGCTTAGTAGAAAAGGAATCCCCCTGGAAATCATTTCAAAAAATATATTTCAGAGTTTAACGACAAGTGCAGACGGTATATACTTTGTACAAGTCGAATCAGAAACAAGAGATACGGCTAAAATAAGGAATATAAAAAATAATCTGGAATTCGCTGTGGAAAAGACAATTCTCAGGAAACTATTGAAAGGCAAAGACATAAGGAGATGCTCTGTGGATTGGAAGGGGTCTTATGTTGTGTATCCTTATTTAGTAAAAGATGACAAAGCCTCTTTAATCACACTATCCGAAATCAAGGATCGGTATCCTCTTGCTTATGAGTATTTCAAACATTATGAACTACAATTGAAGACTAGGGAAGATAACAAACTCAAAGATGATGAGAATTGGCATCAATACATATACCGGAAAAATCTTGAAAAATTTGAACAAAAGAAAATTGTAACCCAGGTTCTTGCGTCTAAAAATACATTTGCAATAGATTTGAATGGAGAGTTTTATTTTGTCGGTGGTGATAATGCCGGTGGGTACGGAATCGTACTAAACGACAATAATCAGAATATGTACTATTTTGTGCTAGCTCTTCTTAATTCTAATGTTCTGGAATTTTATCTAAAAAACATCAGTACACCTTTCAGAGGTGGATATTTCTCTTACGGAAAGCGATTCATTGATAAATTACCACTGCTGATACCAAAAGACTCAAGATTTGATTCAGTTTCATCACTGTCTAAAGAACAAATGAACATTTCAAAGAAAATGCGGAACTTCCCTAATACAGACGAAAGAGACCTTTTGGAAAGAGAGTATGATAAAAGATGTCAAGAACTGAATCAAATGATTTACGAAATATATGGGCTTAACAAATTAGAAATAACACTTCTTGATGATCGATTATGTCAATAGAGTTAATTATTTTAAAAATTGCCCACGAGATATATAATTTCATCAACAGTATTCTGGGATTTCCATGGATTTCAGCAGTTGTTCCAAGTGCTTATATACCGTATCTTGCACCAATTTCATTGATTATAGCGGGTTCTCTAGCTGAACGTCACTACGTTGGAAGAATACCTATTTTCACAAATACCATTGCATTGAATGTCCTGTTCTATTACTCCCAATCAAATTTTGCATATTTCGGTACTTTGTTTTTATCAGTTTCTGAATGGTATGCTAATATTGGCCTAATAATGGGGCTTATTGCTGTTATGTCCTATGCTTCAAACGGAAAACGAAGTAAGACCTATTACACGATTGCTTGGGCCTACTCATCAATAGTGGTTGGCTTATTGATTGCTATCTTCTATGCATACCCTTACCTTTCTTAATGCAGAGTTATTCTTAAATGCACCCTTATAGCTTAGAAAGCCACCAGAATATTTTTTTTTGAATATTTGTTGAAATCCAATAAGGTCTACTAAAATTGTCGAAATGAGGTATTAAAATCACAACTTTTTTTGGTCTTATCTATATCCCCACGTATACAATGGGCCTGGCCGGATTTGAACCGGCGATCTTCTCCGTGTGAGGGAGACGTCGTAGCCACTGGACCACAAGCCCTCTCTTCGGTATTGATCTCATGGATATAGATTTTTCAATCCTGAACGCAGGTCATAAATTATCGGCTTTAGGATAAAAATTATTAACATAAAAACGATATTTGAATGTGCCGGTAAAACAGCTGACGCTATTTGAGGAAGAGCCCGAAGAGATAAAATGCAAATTTTGCGATATAATTTCGGGCAAGACAGCGTCAGAGATCGTCTATTCCGATGAGAACTTCGTGGCATTTCTGGATTATAAACCTCTGTTCAAAGGGCACACCCTCCTTGTGCCCAGAAAGCACTTTGCGGACATTTACGCCATGGATGATTTAACGCTTTCAAAAATGATGAAGACCGTTACAATTATCTCTATGGCTGTTGAACGTGCAACGGGATCAGATGGCACGTTCATAGCCATCAACAACAAGGTCAGCCAGAGTGTCCCTCATGTGCACGTTCACATAGTACCGAGAAAGCACAAGGATGGACTGAAGGGTTTCTTCTGGCCCAGGCAGTCCTATTCAGAGGGTGAGGAAAAGGACTACGCGGACAGGATAAGGCGTGAAGTACAGGCCCTGATCGATACTAAGAGAGCATAGCCATATTTTTCATATAGTAAACAATTAACCTGTGTGGCGAAATTATACCCTTTGTTCGTCGGAAGCGCATCATTTTTCCTCAGCTACTATGTGAGGCTCTCATGGACAATCCTCTCCGTCTACATGCCATTCAAGCCAACCGTTGCGCAGGAAGGCTTCGCCTTTGCCATATTCTTCGTCGGATACGTGATAGTGCAGATACCTTCCGGTTTCATATCGGATAGGTATTCTGGGGGCATCGTGATATCGCTTTCCCTGATAGGCCTGGCAGTATCAGCAATTATGTCTGCACTGTCCCCGGATATAGAATGGGAATACGTTTCCAGCCTGATTATGGGTCTGACCGCAGGATGGGTTTACCCTGCATCCATAAACGTCATGAATCATTATTACCGTGAGAACAGGAGTGTTTACATAGGATACTATAGTATAGCCTGGCCTCTGGCCATAGTTCTATCCGGATTCATGCTACCATATCTTGCGCTGAAGATCGGCTGGCAGTGGGGTTACTATTCTTCAGCCATCGCATCGATCGTAATAGCGATCATGGCATTCAGTCTGAAGACAGAGCATTCAGGGTACAGCATCGATCCTAGCCTCATAAAGAACAGAGATGTTCTGCTTCTCTCATTTGGAGGCTTTCTCTTCTTCATATCGTACTGGTCCCTTACGCTGTATGCCTACAAGTATTTCGTATCGATAGGCATAAGCCCAGTGATTTCCGGATTCGTATTTTCCTCAATGGCCATAACAGGGCTGTTCTCAACATCCCTTTCTGGATACATAATATCACGGATCGGGACAAAAAACGCTGTTGTCATATCCCTTGTAGCCTACGGGATCATAATATTGGCGTTTTCATTTATTCGAAATGCAGTTCTTCTGATAGTCATATCGCTAGTGATGGGATTCTTCAGGTTCATCATAACGCCCGGAAATTCCGGCCTTTCCATAGAAATAGGAAGGGAAAGGGCAGGAAGCGTTTCTGGCATAGCCAACATGTTCTGGCAGTCCAGCGGGATCGTCGGGCCGATCGTGTCCTCTGCACTTATCCTGGATGTGGGATTCAGGAATCTATGGATAGTCCTGGCCATAATGGTATTCCTATCCACGTTCCTGTACCGTGGTATAGCAACTTCATTCCATACAACAGCTCATCATGGAGATATCCCTCAGAAATGACTGCGCTGCAAGCTTTATGCCTTCATTGACCGTCGGGAACACATGTGGCGTATCTATGACATCGCCCACAGTCATGCCTGCATGGAGGATCGCTGATGCCTCGTTTATCATGTCCGCTGCGTTCTCTGCAACGATCTGTATCCCAATTATTCTGCCCGTTCCCTGTTCTGCTACTATCTTTATCATCCCTCGATCATTCCTCAGTATCCTCTCCTTGGGCACGTCGGTGGTGTATATCGATCTGACATCGTAATTCAAGCCGGCCTTAAGGGCCTCATCCTCCGTGTAACCAACTGACGCGTATTCCGGACTCGTAAATACCGCAACTGGAAAACTATTCAGATCGACGCTTATGCCCGCATGATCGAACATGTTCTCGGCAGCTATGACACCTTCCTTCGATGCAAGCGTTTCAAGCTTCAGTCTCTGCTTGACCACATCGCCTGCCGCGTATATCTTCCTGTTGGATGTCCTGAGAGTGCTGTCAACCTCAATGCCGTACCTGTCATACTTCACGCCTGTCTTCTCAAGATCCAGATCGGCATTCGGCGATCTTCCTGTGGCTACGAGGATCTCGTCAGCCTCAATCTCATGCTGAACACCATTTTTCTCGAATCTAACGATCTTCTTACCGTTCCTGACTGAGACATCTTTAACCATGGATGAAAGTGAGAATTCAACACCGTCACTGGCCATGGCATCCATTACCATCTGCGCCATGTCCTTAGATATGCCAGGAAGTATCTGATCCGCTATCTCAACTATGTGCACCCTGCTTCCAAGCCTTGCAGCTGCCTGGCCTATCTCAGATCCAATGGGCCCGCTGCCTATTATGACAAGACTCTCTGGAATTCTTTCCAGGGCCCAGAACTCGTTGCTTGTTATGTATCCAGCATTGGCAAGCCCGGGCACTGCTGGTATGGATGGCCTGCTTCCCGTAGCTATTAACACGTTGTATCCGAACAGTTCCTGTCCGTCATCCAATTTAACCCTGCGATCTCCCGTGAAGACTGCGCGTGATCTGTAAAGGTCTATGTTTTCATATCCAGAGATCACCGCTTCATACTTGTTGTGCCGTTCCTCGTCAACAGCCATCCTTATGAAATCCATCACTTCGCCAGTCTCAACTGCGTATGTGGCCTTTAAACCGGGATACCTCGGCTTCGCTATGTACTTCAGGTTCTTCGCAGCTGAGATGAGCATCTTCGAAGGGACGCAACCAACGTTAACACATGTTCCGCCAAGCGGCCCTGTGCCGACCATCGCTATGCTGGCCTGCCCAGACGTTATCTCCGACGCTTTTATGGCTGCTGAGAATGCTGCAGCGCCGTACCCTAAAATGAGAAGATCGTACTCCTTACTCAATCTTTCTTACCTCCCCTCTGTACCTTGTAACCTTGAATACCCGGGCATCCTCCAGTTTTTCAGGCGAAATCTTGCTTTCGTCTATCACCACCTCAGCCCTCTTTTCCGGCAGGGAAACCTCTGCACTGAGGACTCCGTCCACGCTTTCCAGACCATTTTTAACGGTGACAGCACAATCATCGCATGTCATTCCGTATATCTTCATCTCAACCTTCTTCATAGTTGTATATTGGATTAAAATATATAATCAATAAAGTAAAAAAATCCTTACCTTAAATGGACTTGGAATGTTTTTAAGAAGTGTTGTGACATTGCCGTTTGTTCCATTTTTCTGTGGACAGCTGATGGCTGGTGTGATAAACGTGGCAGAAGACAGCACAAAGGATATAAATAGGCTGATGGGTTTTGCGTACTTCCTAATTATCTTCGCAGTAATAGTGGCCATCAGCCTTGTATTCAGGGTAGCGCTGCTTGCGCCTCCCTTTGCCGTTTCGGCCTACCTCATTACGGTGGCCCACAGAGGCAAGTATTCCATGCCTGAATCCGTACTGATATCGTATATCGCGGTTATATTGATAACAACGGCTTTTCACCTTTCAATTGGCGTTGGGCCGATTTCACTGTATTTAACGACACTTGCTGTGGCTGCCATCATAACTTTCACGAAGTATAGCCATCCACCCGCGATCGCTCTAGCAATATTCTCTTTCATTGTGCATTCGGACGTTATCTTTGCAGAGTCCAGCCTGATCATAGTTGCCGTACTGGTTGTATCCGATATTCTCATTCATCGTACATTAAGGGGGAAGAATTCGCTCTCTTAAAGAGCGCAGTATATTCGCTTTTCAAGAAGCCTGTTCTCAAAATAAGTGTATAATTTGTGAACGTAAAAACGACGCTTCGATCAAACACTTGCTGTTAGATAGAAAAAACGCTACGTGGTGTGCATCTGTATTTTTTTCAATTGCAATCTTCTGTGCATTCTCCAGGAATTTTATGCTTATCATCTTGAGCCAGATAAATACTGTTCTTATGCAGGCTTTATCGGTATGATCGTGAATGTGAGTATGAACATTATCAATGAAACTACGCCCAGCGCTATGTCAAGCCCCGATATCTTGGAATAATCGTTTAAAGCTGGTGGATGAACGAGCCCGGTGAATATCACGAAGATGGCGATTATCCACCATCCAGTATAGAAGAAACCTATGGCGAACAGGAAAGCGAGAAACACGTACGATAGTATGTTGGCCCTGCTTCCCAGCACACCGCGGACTATGTGGCTTCCATCCAGCTGGCCCGCAGGTATGAGGTTCATTGCTGTCGCGAACATGCCGACCCAGACCGCAAATACCATAGGAAATATTGGCCCTGTGAAATTTGTGTTGAGACCAAACAGGTGGTATATCAGCGGAAACGTCACCTTGAAGGGAATGTATGCTGGGGGGATGGGCTTTACAACATTCTGAAAATAATCTGCAACGAAGAGCAGCGGAAGGGCAGTAATAAATCCGGCTATTGGCCCTGCGGCGCCTATCTCCGCCATTGCCTTGCGGTTTGGAAGCGGATCCCTGAGCGATATGAAAGCGCCGAATGTGCCTATGCCAACTGGAAACGGTATGAAAAACGGGAGTGAGGCCTTGACATGATGCTTTCTGGCGACCAGGAAGTGAGCGCTTTCATGTATTCCGAGTATGAGAAGCAGCGGAGCTGAGAAGAACAGGAAACCGTAGCCCCATAGCCTAAGCTCGTAGTATGCACCCTTTGGCACGAAGTTTATAGAGTACTGCGAACCCACATACATTGTGGAGAGTATGGTGGCGACGAGAAGTATCAAGTTCACTATATTGCCAAAATAACGCTGCTTCGGCCTCTTCGTCACCTGTATTATGTTTTCTCCGTCCCTTATCACCATCGGTATGAAGCCATGGTCAATGAGATCCCTGCGTATGTAATCGAAGGCGTCGTCTATGTTGGGATTATCGCTGTCAAAGAAGTAAAACTTGACTGAGATCGGATCCACGATTATATCGTATACATTTATCCTTGACGTGACCACAGAGACAACGTATTTTAAATCCTCATTCTGAACCTTGATGGTCTGCTCCATTTATCATTACCTGATCGTTATATATCTTCCCCGGAAGTAACGAGATGCAGTCACGTTTCCTGCACTCTGACCCTCCGGGGAACTCTTTGCCCGCCTCTGATCGGATTATCACCGAAAGCTACACCACATATTCTCAATTCGAGGCCCATGGCAAGGCAACCTCTAGTCTCACGTCGTCGTTACCACTCACGGCTCATGGAACTAGATGATGAGACAATCCAATATTAAAAATTGATTTAATTACTTTTACATTGCCCGTGGATATCTTCATTTATAAGGATAATTAGACCTTGTGCGTCTCAGATCGTACCGAGACTGAAAATGCTTTCTGGCCCATGGCTGAGATCAGGATGAGCAGGGCCATTGAGATCACGGTTATGGTGACAGCTGACATACGAACGTATCCGATCAGATAGATCAGCGTTGGCACCATGAAACCGTTTATGGCAGAGAAATTCATTGACGGCCCTATCTTCTCCGGGCTCAGGTTTTCATCCCTTAAGAACCCGGGAATTACCGCATTTACCGCCAGGCCAAAGACGGTAAACACGATCGCAGCATAGAAGTTGAGGAACAGGAATGCGAATACAGATAACACCATAGATATGGACGCTATGGAATAGACGGATCTCTTAAATCCGTAGCGCTTGGCAATTACAGGAAATGCCATATAAGCCGGTACCGCGAGGAAATATGCAATTTCTGACTCAAGGAACGCCTGCGATCCGAAGATCTGCGGCACTATCTGCAAAACGAATGCAGGTTCGAAAGCCAGAAAGTAAATCAGGAACCCATACAGGGAGAAGTTGAAGCCTGAAGCTATGACATGGCCTATGCTGACTTTTCTGAGGAGCATCCCGAGAGCGGAGATCGGCAGCGCTACTGCGCCTGAAACCAGTGCATATCTGTAGGGCAGTATGGCGGAAACCATGGCTGCGAGTATCCATCCTATTGCCCACCCTCCCGTGGTGAGGCCGATTATGTGCTGCTTTCTTGTTCGGACTGCAACCTCCACGGCAAATGAAGTTGATATGCCGAAGGCCACTCCAATGAGGAATCGCATGATTATCATTATGGGAACACTGTCTAGAAATGACATGTAGGCCGAGATAAGTCCGAGCGCTGACATTGAGACGGTGAACGGCGTTCCCAGGTACTTGAAGCGCGAATACATATAGGCTCCGATGAACCTACCTATGTATGGAGAACCAATTATAATGAATGTTGTATAATATGGTATGTTCAAACTTTTTGATATATATGCAATGTAAAATGTTGGAACTACGAGAATAAATGTCGGAATGACATAGCCAATTATCGCCAGAATTTCAGATATATGTCCATACTGTCTTACAGTGTATGCAGTTTCCATAGTTTTTCCGACATTTTGTATTGATATTTAAGCATTTTTGAATTTTTCCCGAACATTATGACGTGAAACAGCATCGAATGGAAGAATAGATTAGGATGAAGGCAATTATCGAGGAATGATCGGTGGGAATGCGCCGGCACCATACTACAGGAACAGGTCTCTGTGGGGAGTTAGCATTGCAGCCTCGGTAAGATCCATAGGTTACGGTGCAACATGGCCGTTTCTTGCCGTGTACTTCAACACGTATCTTCACATGAGCCTATTGTTCGTTGGCCTTATATTCACGCTGAACTCCGGCATTTCCATAGTCTTCAGCCTGTTTGCCGGCTACATGGCAGCCGCATTCGGAAGGAAATTCACACTCGTGCTGGGAAACGTGGCCGGTTTTATCCTGTACTTGCTGCTGTCGATCTTTTCTGGAAAAAACGTAGCGATCATATCGACACTCTTCGTGCTGACGGCGTTTTCCGGATCGCTAGTCTTCCCCTCTGCAAACTCAATAGTTTCAGATATAACCTCGAGCATGGATCGTGAAATGGGATATGCAATCTACAGGATAATGGCAAACCTTGGCTGGGCCATAGGCCCTCTCATAAGTGCAATCATATTCTCCTATGGTTTCGGCTTCATATTTCTGTTCGTGGCCATAGCCAACGCCTTCGCCACCGTGATTGCCCTTATCTTTGTGAAGACGAATACGAAGTTCCGATCGAACAGATCCGGCTTTCTGGTCAAGGATTACACGCTTTTCTTTTTCAGCGTACCGGTTTTCCTGCTGATAATGGTTTCATCGCAATTCTCCGTTACTTTGCCAATATACATAGTTGATGACCTCCATATTGTGATAAAGAACCTGGCCTACTTCTATGCTGTCAACGGAATAGTGGTTGTCGTGGGCCAGTATCCCATATCCAGAATGATGAGGGGGCACTCTGACCTTTACGGCCTCATATTCGGATCTGTCTTCTACACCATCGGGTATCTTATGGTCTCGTTCTCGCACAGCCTGTTCTATCTCATAATCGACATGATCATTATAACCATAGGCGAGAACTTTACCTCACCGAACATAAGCACTGTGGCGTCGAAAATCGCACCCAGGGACAAGGTTGGGCGTTATATGGGGTTCATAGGCATGATAAACCAGCTTGCCAGAACGGCATCGCCGTCCGTGGGCACATTCATACTATATTCGCTTTCATCTTCTCCCATCCTGGTCTGGCCAGCGATAGATGGATTCGGCATATCGGCCATCATCCTGTTCCTTGTATTCAAGATCGCATTCGTTGACAGGAGCAGGGCTTCTGGCAGGCCTGTGAATATCTGATCTATTGAATATTGAGATATTTCCGGACACTGTCTGTCATTGATATGGCACCCAGTGTAAGGATTCTTCCTATCTCCACATCTATTACCGTCATAGACGCATTCTTTATGGAGAGGCCGTATGTTTCTTCCTCACCCATTTCCAGGAAATACGAAATGGCTGCTCTTATTGGATCAGAGTGGGTCACGTAAACGTTTATACCTTCCCTTGATGCTATGGCCTCAACCACGCGTTTTTGAAGGCTATCCCACTTCTCCATTTCAAGATCTTCCCTGATCTTCCCGGTTATGTGCCCACTATATAGACCATTCGTGAACTCGTTTGCCTTTCTGCCTCGTGCCTTGCCAAGACCGATCTCTATCAGGCGCTGATCCGTGACCACGTCCTTGTTGAAACTGTCCGCTATGATCTGCGCTGTGTCGAACGCACGTTTTATCGGACTTGAATAGAAATTCTTAATATCTATGCCCTTGAGCTCGGCCGCCGCATGTTCGGCCTGCCTCATACCCTTCTCGGTTAGCATATTATTGTCTATTGTATCTGATAGGATACCCTTGACATTGATATCGCTCTCCCCATGCCTTATAAGTATAGCGATCTTCATGATGCCTCCATCACCAATGCCTATTAGAAATTTATATATCACGTGTATACGGATATCCTGTTTGTCATCACATTATTCGACCTATGAATACCCTGGTGGTGTACCTCAATATTATCTTACCATTTTTCTGATTTGTGGTGAACAGATCCTGGAGCCTTGACATCGCATCCTTGTACCTCGGATCGTCTTCCTTAAGGCTGTAAGACGTGGACAGATACCTTCCCACCAATCCATCAAGGTCTAGCTCCTGGAGATTGTCCATCTGGTAATAGTCATAATCGTAGTTGAAGAAACTGTATATTCGCTCAACGGAGATTGCGGTGCTACCTGTGCCGCGATACCCCTTGCTGAACTCACGAATGATCTCTTCGTACTGCTCAGTGAAAGGATCGCGCACATCCCTATCGTTCCATATGAGTACGACGAGGTTCGGAGGCTTCAGTATCCTCCTGAATTCCCTCTTCGCCTTATCCTCATCAAACCAGTGGAAAGACTGGCCGGCCGTTATAACATTGACAGAATGGTCGTTCAGATGGGTAGATTCGGCCTTGCCATTGACAAAAGTAACGTTACTGTAACGAGAAAGGTTCTTTCTGGCCATGTTAAGCATATCGTCATTCGGATCCACGCATATTACCGTGTTTCCATTCTCAAGGAACATTGACGCTAGTATTCCAGTGCCGCAACCCATATCCGCAACGATCATATCCTTCGTGAAGCCGTATTTATCGTTCAGAAGTTTTATGATCTCTGGCGGATAGGAAGGCCTGTATTTGGAATAGGCCTCAGCCTTGCCTGTAAAATTCCCCTCTGTTGTAGCCATACATATGCACCTCCCGCCAGATCACATATCTCAAAGTGTTCACATTGTTAACGTCAATACAGCGAGCGACAATAAAAAGATTTCTGAAATGCCAAGAAAACCGAGATTCCTTGATCTTCTGGCATTGTCAATGCCTACCTAATACCAGCATTCGGCATTGTTAATCGCTTTGGTGTCTATTGAAAATAATATTATATCGATGAACTGTGTCATCAGCGATAGGCATAACAATTTTAGGAAATCCAATACAATATAAGCAAATGTCTGTAAAAAATGTGACAAAATACTTAAAAAAAGCCACTGGAGGGCATCGATCCCCCGACCTGCTGATTACAAGTCAGCTGCTCTACCAACTGAGCTACAGTGGCTTACTGTCAGGAAATTCAATTTTGTATATTATTTTTTATCTTTACAAAACCTCAAAACAATTTTGATGCCTCGCCGAATGCCAACGGTATCAGCATCTCCTTCTCTGACAGCCCGCCATGCATCCCTCTCATGTGCGAATCGCGCATGCCCGGAAGCCTGTACCAGATCATCTCGTTGCCGGGCGGCACTATGATCATGTTTCCGGCCCGCCTAAGTGTGAGATCCGCAGGCTTCCGCGGACCAAAGAATTGCTGTGAAACTATGTTTTCCACCAGATCTATGAATGCACCGCCGAACTCTTTCTTCGCATATCTAACGACATCATCCAGATCTTCCTTCTTAACGAATAGAAAGACGTCTCTCGGGCTTCCAACAGGAGGTATCTTGTATCGTCCATCGCTCTTCAAAGATCTGAATATCTTTCTCTTGTCGTTCAGGTAAACGATTCTTGACGAATCCACCTGAATGTGCCCGTGATCCGATGTTATCACGATGAGCGTATTTTTAAGATTTTCAGCAGGTATCTGCCTGAACGTGTCCACTATCATGTTGGATATGGTTGAAGCCTCCAACCTGTACATTTCGCTCTCTGGCCCGTAGACATGGCCAATATGGTCTATATTGTCCACGTAGAAGTAGTAATAGTCATAGGCGCCGCGCATTATCTCATTTTTCAGAAGAAGAAGGCCGTCAGTTATGTAAGAATAGCCTATCACATCTGAGCCTTCCTGTATCAGTTTTGTATATTCGCCGCTGACTATATTGGACTTCAGGAATGAAACACTGCGTATTCCATCGGATCTTAGGCGATGGAACACAGTTTCTCCCCTGAACAGATTCGCAGGCTTCATGTGCTCAAACCGTTTTCTATACCGCTTTACTATTGGCTTGTAGGGCAGCGTAAGGGCCACTGTCCTCGCTTCATCAAAGTAAAGGATCCATTCAAGTAGGCCGTGATCCGATGGAGGCAGGCCGGTATTTATGGTGGTGTTTGCAGCAGCGGTGGTCGATGGAAACACCGTAGTTATCGGACAAAGATATCCGTTCTGGGAAAAAGCCTCGTGAAGATGAGAACCATAAGCCGGATTAGTAAACTTGTCATATCCGAAGCCATCAAGATAGAAGAAAACTATCCTATCATAAGATCCCCTGAAATAAGTGAATATGCTGTCTGCAAGCCTCTCCTGGCCACCTACACCAAAAACTTCTAAAATGGAGTTCGGAACATTGTAAAGGTTGTAGCCCTCGTAATTCGGTTTTATTCTGTCATCATCGATCCTGTTCGCGGTGGCCTTGCCGTACGTATCCAGTATCATAGCGGCCGATCATTTCATCGATTATAAATATGAGTTGTGGTGGTCCGTAGCCAGAAAATATATAGCAATGGCAGAGGGTATGCATATTGCCCAACTTTATATATTTCAATGGGATTTCTCACTTTCCCCGGTGAAACAATGAGCAGGATCGTAATAGCATTGGGAGGAAATGCACTTCTACAAAATGGAGAGAAACGGGATTACGAAACGCAATACGAACATGCATACAAAACATTCGAAAGCCTCAGGTTCGTGACTGAAGACAACGAAGTGGTCATAACACATGGAAACGGCCCGCAGGTGGGAGACATACAACAGAGCCACGATATCTCGGGCATAGGGGCATACCTACACCAGAGCGTTGCAATGTCCCAGGGGTACATAGGAGAGATACTTGCGAACGCTTACACCAACATTAAGACCAAATACAACCTGCGCAAGAACATATTCACCATAATAACCAGGGTACTCGTGGATGAGAATGACCCAGCGTTCAGCAATCCGGAGAAGCCAATAGGCCGGTACTACAGCGATGCTGAGGTTGAAGAAGCAAGAAAGAACGGCTGGATCATGAAGAAGTTTCGAGATGGCTGGCGCAGGGTCGTGCCATCACCCGATCCGAGACAGATACTGGAGGAACCCGTTATCGAATACCTGCTCCACAACGGCAATCTGCCCATAGCAGTCGGAGGCGGCGGCGTCCCAGTTGTCAGGAAGGGCGAACAGATACATGGCATCGATGCCGTAATAGACAAGGATCTGGCCTCATCCGTTCTGGCCACAGCTATAAGGGCAGACTTCCTGATGATACTTACTGATGTTGACAACGTTTACGTGAACTACGGAAAGCCTGATCAGAAGGGGCTTCACGAGGTACACGTCGAAGAGATCGAAAAATACCTAAAAGAAGGGCAGTTTGGAGAGGGGAGCATGAAGCCAAAGGTCATGGCTGCCATAAGGTTCATAAAGAATGGCGGCAAAAAGGCATTCATAACATCGATAGAGAACAGCATGAATGCTCTATCAGGGAGATCCGGGACTATCATTGTACGATGACGAAGTCCCTACCCTCTTTTTTCATCCTGCCAAACACGACGAAGTCGTTGAGTATCTCCTCCATGTTCAGAGATGAAACATCAAGATCGTAGTCCTCTTTGAGGGCGTCCACAACCTCATCTGCATTAATCCTGTCTGTGAACGACTTTCTTATGAGGTTGTTCAGATCTTCGTATACGTTCCACGGGAATATGAACCATGCCCAGTTCTTCTCCGTTATGAGCTCAGAATAATAATCAGGCACGAACTTCGACCTGCTTATGTGCAGCATTGTTGCACTTCTCAGCTCCCTTGGCTTCAGCGATTTCACATAATCGTAAGCTAGGCTCATGCTCTCTCCAGTATCGGTAATGTCATCCACGACGAGAACATTCTTTCCGGAGAGATCCATGTTTATTTTTGTCTTCAGTACCGCTTCGCCATCCTTGGTGGCGGTTATGCCCCAGTGTTCCGTCTTCACACTGAGAAGGTCCTTGACCCACAGCCTATCGGACAGTATCCTGGCTGGAACCAGCCCTCCCCTTGCAATTCCAATGATCGTGTCCACATCGAATGAAGCCTGAACCTTTCTGCTGATGTTTCCACACCACCTGTCAATGTCAGCCCAGCTGACCAGGGTGGCCTTGAACTTGTTGGCCATGCTATCGTGATTATGTGATTGCGTTTAATTCTTTTTGTCCGAAGGTGTGATCGCTGACATGCATGCTGTTGATGCCAGTAAGAATGCTATCCTTATTGCATCTGCATTCGTGTACCATCTGACCATGCTTAATGCTTCCTCTAAGTTCATCCACCTGTACTCGTCATGTTCATGATCTACATTTCTCGATATATCCACGGAACAAGATCCGTCAATCTTCACAGCGTACACGTGTTCGATAAAATCCATTCCATGAGCCCAGAATCTGAACGCCATGATCTCGTCAGATACGCGATCAATGCATTCTTGCTTTATTCCTATCTCCTCTCCAATCTCCCGCATAAGTGCCTCATGCAGATCCTCTTCCGGCTCCACGTTGCCGGTTATGTTCTGCCAGAAACCTCCATGCTCTGGATTTCTGTGCAGTATGAGAAACTCCGGCCCTTCATTGCACCTGTATATGACTGCCTGTATCTTAACCCCCGTTCTAGTGCTCACCATGGGTGCTTTAAACCACACACGTTAAAAAGCTTTGGCGACAAAAAGAGCAGTTCGAAAGCAATAAATCATGTCTAACATTAACAGATCGTGTCAATCGAAACCGTTGATATGGTTATACCAGCTGAAGCGAATATAATAGTCGGTTACTCCCACTTCATAAAGACAGTGGAGGATCTGAACGAGATAATCAGGACACACGTGCCAGGATCTAAATACGGAATAGGCTTCTCTGAAGCAAGCGGGGACAGGCTTATCCGTTATGACGGAAACGATGATGATCTTGTAAAGGCCTGCATAGAAAACATAAGAAGGATCTCTGCAGGGCACACGTTTGTAATACTCATAAGAAATGCATATCCAATAAACATATTGAATGCGGTAAAGATGTGCCAGGAGGTCGGATCGATATTCGCTGCAACAGCCAATCCGCTTCAGATCATAGTATATAAGGGTGAACGCGGTAACGGTGTGCTTGGAGTGATCGATGGCTACTCGCCTGTTGGCGTTGAATCCGATGCAGACATCGAAAAGAGGCGCCAGTTCCTCAGGCGCATAGGCTATAAGGAGTAGGGCCCGTAGTGTAAACGGATATCACAGGGGCCTCCGGAGCCCCTAATCCGGGTTCGATTCCCGGCGGGCCCGCCATTCACAGATCTTTACAGAGTTAGGGATCATCTATGGAGAGATACAGTGGGAGAATATTCGATAACCATTTTCATTTGAATCCTAAATCGAATTTCCTTGGTGCAGCAAATATATTCAAGAGATCCGGCGGAACCACCCTGAACCTGACGAATCTACCCTCGCACGATGCGATCACGGAGTATTACCGCAGGCTCTACGATGATACCATCAGGATTGGGGATCTGGTTCATTATGAATTGGGCCTCGAAATGCTGATTACGATAGGGCCCTATCCATTCGACTACTTCTTCTTTGAAAGATATGGATCTGATCCGGTGAATGAGATGATGCACGGTTTAGATCTTGCTGCAAAATACATTGAGGATGGGAAGGCAGAAGCGATCGGTGAGATAGGCTTCCCACATGTGCCGCAGCCAGAATCCGTCATGGAAAGATTCTGGGAAATGCTAGATTACGCAATGAAAATTGCCCATGACGTCGATGCACCGATCGTAATGCATACCTACGATCTTTCATGCGAGGATTATGCAAAAATAGAGAAGATCGCCAAAGTCAATGGCTCCGTATCCGTGGTAAAGCATCATGCCAGGCCATCGGATCTGACCTGCAATACAGGGATAGCAAGATCGGTACCGGCGAGTCGCAGCGCTGTCAGGAAATCGCTCCTCTTATCCAGAAACTTCATGCTTGAAACGGATTTCATAAATGATCCGATTGATGCGAATAGATTTTTACCTCCGGATAGCGTTCCCAAGAGAGCACAGATGATACTTCAGGAATACGATGACGGATCTGAAATACTCAATAACATATTCAATACGATACCTGAATCAATATACCCAAAACTGAAGGAAAAACGCTGATCCTCACCAGTAATCCTCGTTCACGTATTCCTCGTACAGATCTGCCAGTTCGTTTTTATTCATCTCCTCGTACTTCATTATGGATTTAAGCACATGTTCGATCTCAGTACCGCTGTACTCCGTGCTCATTATCTGCAGAGCCCTGTGGAGGTCGTCCTCCTCCTTTATGGACTTCAGAAGAGCGCTTTTTATGTCGGATATCTCGCTCACGTCTGCATTTCTTACTATGTGTTCTATCATCTGGTAGCTCCTTGATTCGGGTTTCACCGCATCAAGATTGCCAATTTTCAGAGCTTCTTCTATCTTCTTCCTGCTCTGCATCTCCAGATCGGCGACTCTGATCAGCATGCTCCTTACGTGATCAGGAAGATTTGAGTTTGCGATCTTCCTGTACGATCTTTCCCTCTGGCTTTTAAGCTCCGCAATGCGCTTTAACAGTATCTGGATGACCTCATCGTAACTATTTCCAGATATGGTTTTGTATTTATGTGTCATGACAACGAATATCATGAATTCATGGTTAATAAGCTTTGCTGTATGTACTTCAGTAAAAAATCTCCCAAGGGAAATCTATGATCCATACAATAAAAATGTTGCAAATTTTCAGCAATCGCTACAAGGCGAATACTCTGAATGTGCTATATTATATGTCAAAATTGCTGGTCTCATGATGCAGTAATCGCACTTATCCGATAAAGTTAATTCTAAATATTCGGTTTCAATAGCGTTAGGTCAATTCAGTGGGCGCATGGCCTAGCCTGGATAGGGCAACAGCCTCCTAAGCTGTAGATCAGGGGTCCAAATCCCCTTGCGCCCGCTCATAACCTTATCCATTTTAAATTAAAAATCAGAATATGGATGCTATGTAATCCGCTATGCTTCCGAATATTCTCTCACTCACCATTGACGGCTTCCGCCATGAGAATATGGATGGCTCTAGATAGCATGAGAGCGAACACTTGTTGCAGGACTCGTATGGCTTCCAGTCATAGGTATTCCATAATTCCTTTATGTCGATTTCCCACACTTTTTTCTCCCCTGCATATTCGTTTAACACGTAGCATGGCATAACTATCCTGCCCTGCGGGTCTATGTTCACGGTTGACCATGGCTTGCATGCCCACGGTATACCATAGTACCAGGAGTTAACTAGTGTATCGAAATATTCCTTTGAGTTTACTATGGGCGCACCATCCTCCTTCATCTTTTTGAGATCCAGGAGCAGATCGTAGAGCTTCTTCCTGTCTGGCGATAACTTGTCTGCGGTACTGTAATCGTAAGATACCTGTATGTTCACACCGATACCAAGCTCTTCGGCCAGATTCACAACGTATTTGATGTCATCCATATTGTTCGTTGTTATGGTTGTGCTCATCGCAACAGGAACATACTTCTTGGCCTCCTTAATTCCTTCGATCGCATGATCGAAGGAACTTGGTACACCGCGTTGTTTATCGTGCGTCTCCTTACGGCCGTCTATTGACACGAACAGGTAATCCAGGTACCTTGATATGGATGAGGCACGCCCCTTCAGAAGCCAGCCGTTTGTGACCAGCGATGTGTGGAAACGCTTGTGAGATTCCTTGAGAATATCCTCCAGATCGTTCCTGAGCAGTGGCTCGCCTCCCTCGAAACCCATAAACGAGACACCGGCCGAAGCCAGCGAATCCATCATCTTTATCTCTTCTTCAAGAGAAAGAAGCTTTTCGTCCTTCCTTCTCCAGAAAGGGCACATATCGCACCTTAGGTTGCAGGTGTACAGCAGCTTATGCCCGGCTATAAAAGGGAGTTTCTTACCGGACATCGTTGATATCTTTCTCTTTATTGTTCTACCTATGACAGGTTCGAGTATGGCCATTATATTATCAATCAAATTAGATATTTAAACTTAATTAATAGTTAGAAAAACAAATTTCATGAACGAAAAATACGCATAAAAGCGTATGAAAAATATTTATTATTTTTACCTGAATAAAAATTTAACCTCGTGGTGAATTCACCACCTCACCTTTAGATCCCTTGCGGCCTTGACCTCATCGATTCTCGATACGGCTGTATTCCTGGGCCTGGATTTCAGATCATCCTCTGGAACCTTCAGCGCCGATATGAGTACATCCGCATACCTGTCAAGATCATCCTTGCTCACGGTTTCGGTTGGCTCTATCATCATGGCCTCCTTCACTATGAGCGGGAAGTAGACGGTCGGCGAGTGTATGCCGAAATCCAGCAGGTATTTTCCAATATCCAGTGCACGCCTTCCGGTTTTCTCAGTTGAGAGCACAAACTCATGCTTTTTCAGCGGATAGTATGGTACTTCGTAATACCCTTCCACCTTCTTCTTCAGGTAATTTGAATTGAGAACAGCTCTTATGGTTGCGTTCTTCAGGCCATCGTCTCCATTCCTGATGACGTATGACCAGGCTCTTAACAGAATGGAGAAAGAACCGTAGAATGATGATACCCTGCCTATGCTCTTCTTCTTGCCGTAGTCTAGGAAGTATCTCTTGCCGTCGTAACCGACGACCGGTACTGGCAGAAAATCGGAAAGGAACGATTTGACGGCAACCGGACCTGCACCCGGGCCGCCGCCTCCGTGCGGTGTTGCAAAACTCTTGTGGAGGTTGAAGTGTACTATATCGAAACCCATAAGGCCAGGAGATGTTATGCCGAAAATGGCGTTTAGGTTTGCACCATCGTAGTATAGAAGAGCCCCAGCATCATGCAAGATCTTGGCTATTTCCGTTATGTTCTGCTCAAATATGCCCAGCGTGTTCGGATTCGTTATCATGAGCGCAGCTGTTTTCTTGGAGATCGCTGCCTTCAGGGCATTGAGATCCACCATGCCTTCGCTGTTCGATGGTATCTCCACAACGTCGAAGCCACCCATCGTTGCAGAAGCAGGATTGGTTCCATGGGCAGAGTCAGGAACGATTATCTCAGTCCTATCTTCGTGCAGATCCTCGAAGTACTTCTTTATTATGAGTATGCCCGTGAATTCGCCGTCCGCACCTGCCATTGGCTGGAGCGTAACCGCATCCATATCCGATATCTTCTTGAGAAACTCCTGAAGTTCATACATTATCTGGAGAGTCCCCTGAACAGTGGATTCTGGTTGGAACGGATGGATGTTCCTAAACTCCGCAAAGGAAGCTATCCTATCTGCATACTTCGGGTTGTACTTCATGGTGCACGATCCCAGCGGATAGATGCCAACATCCACGGTGTAATTCATCTGGGATAGCCTGGTGTAGTGTCTCACCACATCAACCTCTGATACCTGCGGCAGCTTCAGATCTGTCCTTCTCATATCCTGCGGCAGCAGGTTCTCATCAACATCCTCAGATAACTTGAAGCTCGTGTCTGACTTTATGTCCTTTATCAGAGGCTCATCATAGTACGCCTGCCTGAACTCCATTCAGATCACCTCCAGCGCAGCTGCGAGTTTTTCAATTGCAGCTGCATCGGTCTTCTCCGTGACGGTAAAGAATGTTGCATCCTTCATCGGTGTATCGGAAATAAGCTGCCTTAGCTTGAGACCGCCCAGTATATTCTTAGAGGCAAGGGCCTCCATAACATCCCTCTCAAGCCTGAACATAACGTCTGAGAATGATTCTGTGCTGAAATACGGTTTTACTCCGATCGAAGATAGTTTCTCCTTTATCATCCTTGAATGCTTTATTGTCAGGAGGGCAACCTTTCTCAAGCCAGTGGAACCCATTATGGAGAGGTACGCCGATGCTGCAAGCGTCAACAGGGCCTGGTTTGAACAGATGTTGCTTGTAGCCTTGGCACGTCTAATGTGCTGTTCCCTGGTCTGAAGCGTCATGACGTATGCCCTTTTACCGTTGGAATCGATAGATTCACCGATTATCCTGCCAGGCGACCGCCTTATATGTTCCATTTTGAACGACATCAGGCCAAGGAGCGGACCACCAAAATTCATAGGTATGCCTAACTGCTGTCCCTCCGCAACGGCTATGTCGGATCCGTATTCTCCGGGCGGCTTGACTACACCCAGAGATATGGGATCAACATACGATATTAGAACAGCATCCTTTTTTATATCCTTTACTCCGAAGATGTTTTTGTCAAGAATGCCGTATCCATTTGGATTTTCCACCACTATGGCGGATGTATCGCTGTCGATCTTCGAGGATAGATCGTCAAGGTCGATCATGCCGTCCTCTCCTATCCTGTACTTCATGATCTTCATATTGAGACCCCAGATGTAGTTCCTCAGTACAGATATCTTTGAGTCATAGCTTGATTCTGGCACCAGTATCTTGCTGTGGCCGTTGATCCTGTAAGCCATTCTGGCGGCCTCGCCAAGTGCGGAGTAACCGTCGTACATCGATGCGTTTGTGACGTCCATCCCCATGAGGTCCGAGATCAGGCTCTGATACTCGAACATGGACTGAAGCATGCCCTGAGATATCTCCGGCTGATACGGTGTGTACGAATCAAGGAACTCCGGCTTTGATAGTATGTAGTTTACAGCCTCCGGGATAACTCTGTCATAGATACCGTTACCTAGGAAGTTGATCATATCTGTCTTATTCTTCCGGCCAATTTCCATCGCGCGATCTATGACGCGGTACTCGTCCAGGCCGCCACCAATCCCTATACTCTTTTTCCTGACTGATTTCGGTATATCTGAAAAGAGTTCTTCCGGATCCTTCATGCCCAGAAAATTGAGCATAGATAGAAGTTCATCCATGATCCAATAAGCGTTTATGATGATTTATTTGTTTGCAAAAACCGCCATTTCCTGATATGAGATACCATTTCACACGCCAGGTACATCGCCGTATATGATCTTGTGTATTTGAGGCAGAACGCGGACATTGTATCCTGTTCCAACTATGCGGTCGGCTATACGCCTGATATCGGAACCCCATGCGGGCTGGAAAACAAAGCTCAGGCCTTCACCGTACCTATCAACGAAGTCTATGGCGAAATCCAGGTCTGTATCATCCTTTATCACTATCTTGAGATAGTCCTGCTTGCGGAGATATCTTAGGTTGTCCATGAGGAATCCCTTTGTGACCTTTGCTGAAGGCGGTTTGACATCCATGTCGATGAATATCCTGTCGGAGAATACGAAATTCCTTATGCTTATTGTGCCGTTGGTTTCTATGAGAACATTCTTTCCCATGTCAACCACGGATTTCACGAAAGCCAGGGCATCTCTCTGCACCAACGGTTCTCCTCCGGTGAAGCATACCCAACCCTCCTTTGCTTCCTTAACGATGCCCAGCAACTCGCTAAGAGGGATCTCTTTTCCACCGTAGAATGAGTACTTAGTATCGCACCATTCACATCGTATGTTGCATACGTTCGTCCTGACAAACAGCATTGGCAGGCCCGCATACGGGCCCTCGCCCTGTATGCTGTGGAATATCTCTGTTATCAGCACGAACGCCTATTGATAGGAGGCTAATATCATTATGTGTTTAACATCCATGTATTATTCTGTCATTTGAGCGGCGTTCAGGTGCAGAAAAACACAAAATTTATTAACATTTTACAGTATTACAGTTTAGTGGTGAAAATTGTCAATAGCCTTCGTTCTTATTAGCACCGTTCCCGGAAAGGAACATGAAGTGTACAACAAGGTGCTCAAGATTAACGGTGTGGTCGAAGCCCACCCGCTGTTCGGGGAATACGATATTATAGTTAAGCTGGATATGAAGGATTTCACCGAGATAGGTGAGGTGGTCATAGAGAAGATCAGAACAATAGACGGGGTTATTGACACAAAGACGCTGACAGGAATAAAGCTGTGAGGTGGTATAGTGATTCCTTGGTCTCCTTGGAACTGGGAAGTCTTCTTGCTCGTGATTCTGGCGCTTCTGGCTCTATCGCTGATAGTGCTCGGTATACTTACCGCGTACTTTGGAAGCGGAAAGAGCAGGATAGCCGGAGCCGCGCTTCTGATCATTGGTCTGGTGGTAGCAGTTATGGACATAGTCGGGCCGAAATACATGTTCCACTTCGGTCTGGGTCAGTGGGCTGCATATGTTGCGCTCGGGACAATATTCTATGTCATAGCTGCAATAATAGGCGTTGTGATCGGTTTGCTGGTCTTCCTGGGTTTCATAATGAAAACCTGAAGATCGGCCAACAAAATATTTATTTACATTTTTAATCGGCCACAATGAGCACTTCTTCCTACATCGATCAGATCAAGAATGAGATTTCTGAAAAGGTCAAGGGGCGTGCAATAATTGCAGTATCAGGTGGCCAGGACAGTTCACTTCTCTCCGTTCTCGCATCACAGGTCCTCGGCGATCGATTGCTCTGTGTTTTCGTTGATACCGGCCTCATAAGGATAGGGGAGGTTGACCGGGTCAGGAAGTTCTTCGAGGAACACGCGATGAATTATAGGATAGTGGATGCTTCAAAACGCTTCCTCGAAGCTCTAAAGGGCATAACGGATCCTGAGGAAAAACGCAAGATCATTGGGAAAATGTTCATAGATGTGCTCAATGAGGAGGCTGAGAATTTCCACGCGGAGTACCTGCTTCAGGGTACGATCGCACCGGACTGGATAGAGAGCGGTGGCCAAAAGAGGGATACGATAAAGAGCCACCACAACGTTGGCGGGCTTCCAAAGGAGATGAAGCTTAAGCTTGTTGAACCGTTGCGCGATTTCTATAAGGATGAAATAAGGGCAATGTCAAGGGAACTCGGACTCAGAACCGATCTGCAGCCATTTCCCGGCCCTGGGCTTGCGGTTCGCATAGTTGGCGAGATCACACCGGAAAAACTTGATCTTCTGCGCAGAGCGACCAGGATCGTTGAGGATAAGATCGAAAGCGCATTAAAACCTGAGGAGCGCCCCTGGCAGTACTTCGCTGTTCTGCTTCCCGTTAAGACCACGGGCGTGCACGGAGATCGCAGGGCTTATGGATATACGGTCGCCGTAAGGATGATAGACAGCATAGATGCTATGACGGGCACCTTCACAAAACCTTCATGGGATCTGCTTGAAGACATAGCAAACACAATAACTGATGAGATACCCGATATAAACAGAGTGGTATACGATATAACAAACAAGCCCCCGGCCACAATAGAATGGGAATAGATATCAGAAAAAATTCGATATCTTCTTAATTTAAAAGAATGGATAACGAAAGCGTAAAAATTTAATGAAGCCGATCAAAGAATCGGCTAACACTCAATACTTATCAGTGCACAATTGGCCTTGTGCTGGCCATTTCCTGTTTTTCCTTCGCTTTGCAATCAGGGCACACGCCCCTCACAAACAGTGTTATGTTTTCAAAGTCAGCGTCTGAGTTTTCCCTGAGCAGATCAAGAAGCTTCCCCTTATCTATCTTAACGTCAACTATGTTTCCGCACACCTTGCACATAAGGTTAGCGTGGAGCTCAACCTCGTTCTCGAACCATGTCGTGCCATCCACATCGAAGGAGTTTATGCACCTGACATCTGCAAAAGCCTTTAATATATTGTATACCGTGGCAAGGGTGATCGTTGGAATGGTCTTCTTGATCTCCTTATAAACATCGTTAGCAGTAAAGTGTCCCGGGCCTTTCTTCAGATACTCAATAACTGCCAGCCTCTGCGGCGTTATCTTGTAGCCTGCCTCTTTGAGCATAGCGACATAGTCTTTAACCATATCTACCAGATAAGATATTTCAAATGCGTATTTAAATTATACTAATTAATATGTAAACATAATAAATCGAATATTAAAATTATTATCAAACAGAACACATCATTTGCCTCACTCAAAGAAAAATGAATGCATATCTATTTAATAATCTAAATTTAAATCTCAAACCGTATATGCATGAAAATGCTTAAATACAGAATATCATAATAAGTACTGTGGAAGATAAAAAGGATGCGCTGATCTCCAAGACCATATCGATGCTTCTGGATAACGGCTTTGCGGTAGCCGACATAAGTGGGCAGTTCTCAGCATCCTTTGACATAATAGCAAGGAGGAATATAGAGAGATACGTGCTAAAGGTGCTTTACAACATAGACACGCTGAAGCCAACAACGGCATACCAGCTGGCCAAAGTTGCTAAATTCCTAAGATCGACAGCCACTATTGTGGGTGAGAAGGCTGGCGGTGGTCCTCTGGAGGATGGGGTGATATATTACAGGCACGGAATTCCCATATCTTCACTTGATACCTTCAGGGACTATATCAACGGAGAAAAGCCTTACATATATTCCGGGCCGGGTGGGTTCTACGTTAAGATAAACGGTGAAGCGCTCAGAGAGATGAGGATGAAGATGAGCCTCTCCATAGGATACCTGTCGCATTATCTCGGTGTTTCCAGGAGATCGGTATCCCTCTACGAAAATGGATCATCGGCAACGATAGATGTCTTCCTCAAGCTTCAGGAGATCATCAAATCCGATCTGGTGGATCATACGGACCTGTTCAAGATCATTCCAGACAATTTCCAGGAAGAGGAGAGGGTTGATGACGTTTACATACAGATGCTGTTGGATATACTAGAGAGGATCGGGCTGGATACTAAGCCAGCGTACAGGATGCCCTTTGACATTCTTGCAAGGGATGAGGAGGTTGTATCGCTGATAGCTTCCCTGCTGTCAGAAGAGGCGGATAAAACAAAGATAGAGATAATGAAGAAGATTAGCAGTGTTCTTGAGGATGATGCTTTCCTGATCAGCAAGCATTCTACCACCAGAGAGAACATAAATGGATGTCCGGTGATCAACATCGTGGACCTGGAGAAGATGACCAGCAAGGATGAACTTCTTAGGATGCTGGAGAAAAGGGCCAGATGATCGCCAGATTCAACAACAATGAGCATGATATAACGTTATTTGGTGGAATAAAGGGCCTTGTCAGGGATGGTGATGATCTCAAGAGCGCTCTTTACCAGGAGAGGCCTGGCGCAATATACATAGTTCTTAGCAAGGAACAGATCGATGGTCTGTCCGCATTCCTAAAGGATCCATTTGAGCTTTCCATGTCGGATTACGAGATATCCTATGGCCTTCATCTCTCGGTTTACGGCGAGGTCATGACGCCGCCCCCAATCTACATTGAGGCTGTAAAATATGCCGAGGAAAACGGCAAGGAATTAAGGCCACTTGACGTACCTGAAAAGGAATATTCAGAATTTTACGTCAAGAATGTGAAGATGTTCGATCTTCTCCGCAACTCCCTCAGAAAGAGACGGGTCACCAGGATGGAATTTGGGGATACCAGCCCTGAGGATTTTGTCAGGAGATGGGAGGAAACGATGAACAGGGTGAAGGGGCTCAAGAGGGTTGAAGATTACCGGCTTTCATATATAGAAGAGAGGATCAGGGAATACCTATCGTCAGAGAAGGAGAAGAATGTCTTCATAATAACAGAATTCGAATTTTACGATCAGCTGAAGAAATTTCTGTCTGACGGCATGAATCGCTGACCTTAACCTTGTACGCTATTGTCCGTTTCTTTGCCGGAAAAACCATAAAAAATAATGTATACTTCACTCGATTCCTTCCTTGATGCCGGCGGTTTTGTTATCCTGTGATCCCTGAAGTAATGCCCCCAGTTCTTTATGAAATCTCCCGTCATGTCCCCCTGAAACTGCTTAACAACCGCAACGCCTCCTCTTCGCAGCGTGTCCATGGCTATCTTCATGACTGCGTTTCCTATCATCACCGATGCGGCATGGTCAGAGCTTCTTATACCGCTGGTCTTGGCCATGGCGTCCGAAAGCACGACATCAAATCTCTGTACGAGCGATCTGGCCATTTCCTCCCTTATCCTTTCCGCTGCATCTTCCCTCAGGATGTTCAGCTTCAGGAAGATCACTCCGGGTATCTCATCCATGGGCTGTATGTCCACCGCAACTACACGGCATCCATGATCGACAAGCACCTGTGTCCAGCCACCAGGCGATGATCCGATCTCCAGCACAGCCTGTCCATCCTTGATGATACCGTAGCGTTCTATCAGGAATTCAAGCTTGTATGCGGCCCTGCTCCTGAACTGATCTCGCTTTGCCCGCCAGTAGTACTGATCCCTGTGGTCGGAACTCATTGTATTAACTTCCTGTACTCCGATGCAGACAGGTGTTCTCCCTCACTCTCAATGGCCATCTTGACCAGCCAGCTGCCGTAAGGATCCTTGTTTATTGATTCCGGATGCTTTGCGACCTCTTCGTTTACGGCGGTTACCGTTCCTGTTATTGGGGAATAAACATCCTCTGCTGATTTCACGGATTCTATTGTCAGAAGAACGTCTCCGGCCTTCTTCTTATCCCCAACCTTTGGAAGATCGACGTAGACTATATCCGTCATCTGGGACTGAGCATAATCAGTTATTCCTATGGTCGCTGTGTTTCCATCCTTTCTGTACCATTCGTGCGTCTTCGTGTAGTTCAAACCCTCTGGTACCTCTGTCATGATCAATCTAAAGCGTTAAAGCCTATATTTTTTTGTCGTTTTCCTGACGCCTTTTGATCTTCGTCATGGATTGCCCTGAACCGCGATCCTGCCATGCAAAGAAACCTTTTATCTCTCCAGATCATAGTGTAAAGGTCTCTATGGTTGTACCTAATGGAGAGGGCGATAAGACTGCGGCTGTTGTGGGTCTGCAGTTTGGTGATGAGGGAAAGGGCAAGATAACCGATTATCTCAGCGGATCTTACGATGTTGTTGTTAGATTCAACGGTGGAACAAACGCTGGGCATACCGTGGTGACCGATGAAGGGACGTTCAAGTTCCATCTTCTCCCTTCAGGATCCCTGCGTACATCATATGTTGTGCTCGGCAGCGGCATGGTTATCGATCCGGTTGCGTTGATCCCTGAGATAGAGATAGTGAGAAAGATCAATCCGGCACTGAAAATTATAATCAGCAGAAACGCCCATGTTGTAACGAAGATGCACAGGCAGATCGATGTGGAAGAGGAGAAGATAAGATCGAGCCTGATGATAGGAACCACTGCACAGGGCATTGGCCCCACATACGAAGATAAGTACGCACGGACTGGGATAAGGATGGTCGACATCTCCGATATTGACCTGATCAAGGAGAAGATAGAAACCATGTACAGGATGCACTCCAACCTGTTAGCCAACACTGAATTTTCCAATCTGGCAAAGAGAGAGGAAATGGCCAAGGAGATATACGAAGCTGGCATCAAGCTCACTGGATACCTTGACTATACGGAGGTAGCGATAGACAGGCTTTATTCCCAGGGAAAAAGAATACTGTTCGAAGGCGCTCAGGGCGTGTTCCTGGATCCAGATTTTGGGTTCTATCCCTTCGTCACATCATCGAACACCATAAGCGCTTCAGTTTACACAGGAACCGGCTTCTCTCTCAGGAAGGTCAACAGGATAATAGGAGTTGCAAAGGCGTACGTATCTAAGGTTGGGGAGGGGCCATTTCCCACCGAAATAACTGGCGACCTCGCCAAGCAGCTCAGGGATCTCGGTGGCGAATACGGAACGACAACTGGTAGGCCGAGAAGGGTCGGATGGCTCGATCTGCCCATGCTGAAATACGCAGTACGCATAGATGACGTGGATGAGATAGCCATAACAAAGGTTGATACATTGGGCATGCTTGACACGGTTAAGGTTTGCAGACAGTATCTCATAGATGGGAAGCCTATAGATTATGTTCCCAGAGACATGAATACCATAAAGAAGATCGAACCCGTGTACGATGAGTTCGAGGGATGGGGTGCCATCTCAGATTCGATCAGCGGCAGGAAGATATCGATAGATCAGCTGCCATCAAAGCTGGTGAAATACATAAAGTACATTGAAGATCAGGTTGGAAAGCCCATCGGCATAATATCCATGGGGAAGGAAAGGAACAGAACTGTGAGAATAATAAAATGAGCGGAGCTACAAAAGTTTAAATTAACCTGCACTGATTTCTATGCATCCACGGGCGATTTATGAACGCAAGATGAAAATGCTTGCGTAACGTAAATTGCCCGTGCCAACCCATTGTAGCTTTTTGGGCAAAAAGAGGTAATGTCATGGCGGTGAAAGTAGGTGATAAGGCTCCGGATTTCGAAGCTCCGGATACAAATCTGAAAATGAGAAAGCTCTCCGATTTCAAGGGCCAGAAGGTAGTGCTTGCCTTCTTCCCCGGCGCATTACAAGCGTCTGCACCAAGGAGATGTGCACGTTCAGAGATTCAATGGCAAACTTCAACAAGGTCAACGCAAAGGTCATCGGCATAAGCGTGGATTCTCCCTTCTCACTGGCAGAATTCGCAAAGAAGAACAATTTGACCTTTGATCTGCTTAGCGATTCTAACAGGGAGATATCGAAGAAGTACGGTGTGCTCCACGAAAACTTCGTGAATGTCCCCGGGCTAACTGCATCCAAGAGATCGGTATTCGTGATAGACAAGGACGGCATAGTCAGGTATGCATGGGTAAGCGATGACCCCGGTAAGGAACCGAATTACAAAGAGGTACAGGATTTCGTTTCAAAACTGAACTGATCTTCTCATAATTTCTGTACAGTTTTTATAAAATAATTTTTTGTTAGCCGAAGGATCAATTTTTATCGCGGGACTGTTAGATGCCACAAAGGCATCGATAAGATAAGGTTTTATCTTTCTTTGAAGTATTATTATCGTTATGCGTCATATCTCATAGGCATTTGAATTCTCATCAACTTCCTTATCTCTATAGCACAGGCAATTATCCCTCATTGAGTTCCTCGAGAATCAATACCTGAAGTATAAACGCACAAGAAGGGGATCATCATTCTATACCCAAAAAGTCCGTGGGATTACTAGATTAGCAAGCAGGATCAGTTCCTAAAGGTGTTCTGACATAGTCAATAAAACGAAAATATGGAAGTACCTTAGATATCAAGCTCAGATATCAATTGAGATATTGTTTCGCCTCTGGCAGACATAATCCTGATGCCTGCGTTGCTGAAATCATTATACGCCCGTGGTCCTATTCTACTTGCTATGATAACGTCCGGATGCATATCAATGACCTTCTGATGTATCGATGAAGCCGCCTTTTTCTCCTCCTCGCTCCTTTCGTCCGCATGCGGCCCTTCACCCGCTATAAAGTCTATGCTGACTATTCTATGATCTAGGACGCTAACAAGAGCCAGGTATGGTGCGCGGCCAAAATGCGGTGAGATCTTTGATGTTTCACCATTTTTCTCGAGAACAGGTATCAATATTTTCATTGCCATCAGTGGTCTTATAGAATATGATCTTATGATTGTTTCTTACAAATATTGCCAACCATCAAAAAAAAATTATATTTCATCTACGCATAGCTTATGAATGGCGCAGAACACCAGATTAGGCCTCTTTGGATCAGAGTGGTTCACCATAGACCTGGGCACTCTGGCCATATCCCTTGCCTTCTTTCATGTTCATTCTGTGTTCAGCTTTCCTGCTGTATTAGAAGCTGGCATCGTCTTCCTTTACATCGCTGTTGCCCTATTCCTGGCCACTTTAGGCATATGGATAGCTCGCACTTTCCTGATGCCAAATGTGATAAAGGAAGACTGGAACAGCCTCAACAGAATCAGCTTCACAACTGTCATTCCGCTGTCCGCTTCGGTTATGAATGCAGCCATAATCGCATACTATGGTTTCAATGTCCACTATGAGTATCTTTACCTGGTCAATTATTTCATTGACTTTACGAGCATATTGTTTCTGAGTTTCTTTTTAGGCTACAAGCTATACACGAAATCACCGGTACATACGAATGAGATCTCTTATGGACTGCTGATCCCTCCTGTTGCGATTTCATCAAATGTACTTCTTGGATCATCGCTGATGCGCACGCAGTACTTCAATTCAATAATTTTCCTTACGGTAATAGGCGTAGGCATAGCGTTATTTCTCTTCCTGTTTATAGGTATCATGACTTTCGCTTCATATATCAGGGACCAGAAGGCCAATGCCCCCTCCCCCATGCTTGTTTTGCCCGTAGGAGTCTCCAGCATAATAGTGATAAACATCCTGGCAATCGCCACTGCAAAATCTGTTTTTCAGATACCTATGGCAGATGCACTAACCGTTTCATTCATGCTCTGGGCGTTCGAGCTCTGGAACTTTGTGGTAGCCATGATGATCAGCCTCAAGCGTGTTTTCAGGGAACCGGCCACCATAAGTATCTGGGCATATACTTTTCCCATGGCAATATTCTCCGTCTCATCACTCGATCTAAGATCGATCATAGGCAGATATGGATACATAACGGCTTCCAACATTGTATATTATATAGGTATTGGTGCCTGGGTCATACTTATAGTGGCATGGGTATACGCCGTAATGTCTACAGCCATATTTCTCTCCCACATAAAGATGATCGCTTATCCTGGATGATATGATTATTATAGCAGCATCTGCTGCAGCCAGAGGGATCCTGCAAGGACATAGCATGCAGAATCAATTGGCAATAATGCTGCATAATTAATAAAAGTCATAAAATAATACGCAGAAGTTTATCTAAGAAACGAACGTATATAATCTATGGCTGTCGAGTGTATAAAAGATAAGGTTACCAGATATCCAGAAAGGGCCTCATACAGCGATGAGGATCTTGTGGCAATGCTAGACCGAAATTTCACATGCACGGTTTCCTTCATCGATGGGGGCATCCCTTATGCCATACCCATGATGCTGGCCAGCGAAGGCAAAACCATATACCTTCATGGATCCATGAAGAGCAGGATATACGGCATACTGAAAACCGGCCAACTGATTGCGATCTCGCTCCTGGAGATAAATGGCATAGTGCTTGCAAAAGAAATCAAAAACAATTCGATAAACTATGTTTCCGCGCTCATCTTCGGCAGGCCATATGAGATCGATGACACTGAAAAGAAGATCGAGGTTTTCCGGTTGCTGACCGAAAAATTGGTGAAGGGCAGGCGGGACAATTCCATAAAGCCTTCTTATGAGGACCTGAATGGTGTCTTTGTCTTTGCGGTCAAGCCTGAAACGTTTTCGATGAAAGCAAGAACCGGGCCGCCTCACGATACATCGACTGATGATATCTGGTCTGGAGTGCTGCCCATACAGCATACAATAAGCGAAGCAGGAGAAAATGCACCGGAATATGTGAAATCTCTTTATGGCAAGAGGATCTTCATCTGAAATTCACAATAATGCCGGTTTGCGTGATTTCGAAGCCTGAACATAAGCGGATCCAAGGAACGCCATGAGGCCTGCCACGATGCAAACGATCGCTATGCCGTATACCAGCGATGATGGATCTATCAAAGCCGCTATGAACGGAGAAAATCCACCCACGATCCTTCCCGAGAAGAAGACTATGTTGGTAGCGAGGGCCCTAGATCCTGGCGGATAATTCTCACTTACCCAGATGCCGCTGAAGGAGAAGAATCCGGATGATATGTATACTGTGCCAAGGATAGCTATCAGATAATGGCTTTCGCCCTCCAAGAGGAGAACGATGGCAAATATGACACCTGCACCTGTGAAGCCCATTGCAACATATCCACGCCTGTATCTATCGGAGAGGTAGCCAGCGAGAACGAAGCCTGCAAAGCCGACCAGCGACAGTACAGTAACGTAGACCGGATTGATGCGAAGCGCCGATATCACGCTTGGAACGTCTGCCATCAGTGGAACGCTGAACATGAACGCACCTATTACGATGAACGAGAACGCCACAGTGTACCGCAGGAAGTTCGGATCTCTTTCCGCCCTTCCGGACATGCGCCTGCTTCCAGTTTCTTCCAATATCAATGATGCCGGTACGGCGAACAGCAGAGATATCAGGCCTGCGGCTATCAGATAGGTACGCCAGTAGTGCAGAAAGACGAAGAGAACAGAATCGAGCATAAAGCCAAGGAAATAAAGGCTCTGCATCGTACCGCCGATCGTTCCGGACGAACGCCTCAGGGTCTCGACAAGAACGGGATATGAAATGCCGTTCTGCGCATTAACGCCGAACCCTATGAGAAACCAGCAGGCGTATATCATATACAGCGAAGTTGAAAAGGCTGCCAGAAGCGTGAAGATCCCGAATAGCAGTGATGAAACAATCATTACCGCCTTTCTGCCATGCCTGTCAGCTATGTATCCCATCACAATGCCACCCAGGGCACCACCTATGAAATCTATTGGTATAGCGAGTAGCACGGCCGATATCGATACATGGAACTGACTTGAGATCTGCGGTACGATCATCGATATTGAGAAAACCGAAAACGCGGAGAGGAGGAAAGGGATCATCACACCTGGAACGTTCCGGATATGATCTGCCATGGCCTGCTATTCTTCAATTAAAAATAAATGTAACCGTCCCTACGGATCACATTAGAATTTCCCGGAAGATCAGTAGACGTCCGATATGTGCTTCACATCGACCATGGCCACATCGTAAACATCATCACAGACATTCAGCTTGAACTTTATGAATGTGCGCTCTACCGGTTTTCCATTTTCGGTGGAACCTATCTGCACCATCTCGCTCATGTTTGCGTATATGAGATCGCCATTATCCAGCCTTATCCTCCTGATCAGATTCACATCAAGCTTTGGAACGTATGAAGTCCTTGTGAGGCATCCGTTCCATTTCATGTAGAAGTCATCCGAATTCATATCCATCACCTCATAATATTGATATAATTGTATAAAGCATGTAAAAAGATAAACTATTCGATCCAATTGCTTTAAATTTAAAATCTGAGACGGATTTTTGCGAAAAATGATGCGATATGATGCCATGCTAAATATCTGGACGGACTATACCTGATCAGTGAAGGTTAGATGCATCCTGTTTTGCGATGGAGGCGACCTGCCAGGCATCCAGAACGCCATAATAAGGCGGCATTCGGATTCCCTTGAGCTATCATTTTTCATCGATGATCGGAAGATCAGCGAGATATTGAATGAAAACTGCAGTTACGCCATCGTACTCTGCCAGGACTGCAAGAAAGATTTTCATGCGGATCCTGATGCTGCATTCAGGAACGCCAGGTATCTAGTATCACGTGAACGCTTCTGGGAGGCGCATGAGGCTCTGGAAGATGCATGGCGCTCGGCGTACGGATCGAGAAAGGACAGGATACAGGCACTCATATGGATCGTTGCAGCGCAGGTGCACTGGCAGATGGGGCAGGCTGATACGGCCGTCCGTATGCATCAAAAGGCTATGGATGTTATCAGTTCTGATTTAGAATTCCACTATCCGCTGACGGCGAATGAGTTCGATCATCTGATCAGCCGCGTCTAGAATCGTGCCCCATATTCAATCGTTCGTTGTGAATATCCTCTCGATATCATCCTGCGGCAGTATTCTGCGCTTTTCTACCAGCATGGCATATGCTTCTGCTTCCGCAAGCGCACCATAAAGCGCATTGTGCGGCTTTCTCTCTGTGCCAAGGCCTAGAGCCATCAGCAGATCGTCCAGCCTTTTCCTCCCGCCTTTATAAAGATCGGACGTTTCGAACAGATTCTTCAGATCTATGCGTCTGTCTATCCTTATCATCCTGACGGAATTCATCAGGCACTCCTGGCTGAGAAACGATATGTCGAAATCTATATTGTATCCTGCAACTGTATAATCTGAAGAATTTGATGCATACCATTCAGTGAAGGTAGTTAACATATCGTACATTGCGTTCGCTATGGAAGATAGATATTCTTTCGTGAAACCGTTGACCGCTAGAGCACCATCATCTATCATTGCGTCCGGATCCGGCCTTGCCTCCATGTAAAAACGAGAGGACGGGTCCTCATAAACAACCGCACCCACGCTGATCACGCTGCACTTCGTTGGATCGAGTCCGGTTGTCTCTGTGTCTATGAATATCATTTCAATCCCTGAACCAGTGGTATTTGATATAAAGCGATATATCGTAGATTATCTTTGTCGCGCCCGCGACATACAGAAGCGAAGGAGGCATGGCATCTATCAGGAAACCGCCAATAGCAGGCCCGGAAACCTGGCCGATCGTGCGTACAGTTGTGAATACCGAGTTGCTGTTTACCCTGTAGTCCGGAGGTATGATCGTGTTCGTGAAGCTGTCCCTTGCAGGAACGTCCATCTGGCTGGTTGTCTGCCGCAGATACAGAAACACCTGGCTGGCTATCAGGTTCGGTATCACCGGCATGAGTATCAGGGATACGTTGCTTATCACGTGCGTATAGACCATCGTTCGTATGAGGCCTATTTTGCCGGAGATGTGAGAAGATATGAGTATCGATATCGCAGTCACGATATTTACAATAATGAAAATGAAACCTGCGTATCCAAGCGATATGTGATAAACGACCTTGAACCACAACGTGAGCATTGATGTGGTGACGAAGCCTCCACCGAACGCGTCAACTGCGAAGAGCGCGGAGAGCGTCGATACATGCCTGCGAACATCCTGAGGAATCCTGTTCGCTGCAGACGGCCTGTTGTACTCCGGAAATGATATTGCAAGGTACATCGCAAGCTGAAGCAGCGATAACACGAGCAGAACGATGAAGATGTAGGTGAACACGTAATGCACATAAAGGAACAGGAAGAGAGATGCCACAGCCGCGCTCCCATACGATCCGAAATTGTAGATGGAAAAAGCGGAATTCTTTGCCTTCTGTTCCTGCTCATACCTGCTTATGGCGTACTGCTCGACCGGCTGGTACGCTGAGAAATCCCGGCCAGTCAGCGATATTCCGCCTATGAATATTGCAGCCACGAAAACGTAAACGCTATGTGTAATTATGAGTATCACGAAAGCCAGGGCCATCAGGGCGGACAGTAGGATCATCTTTGCTTTCAGCTTCATCCTGACGTAGGGGTATAGTAGTATGAAGACGGCCCCGGACACCAGGCTTACGAAGATCACAAGAGATGTTTCCACGGCGTTCAGGCCAAGCGATGAGAGATAATATGGAACTATTATGGCCATTGCGGCGAATATGAACGATCTTATCGCCTTGCTTATGGTCAGCATAAACGTATATCTATGCATGGAAAAAGATGATAAAAAATAATAAAAAACTGTCGGCGCTTTTTATGTTTTCAATGCCTTCTGAACACAGTTATTGATATTGCAAGGAATGTTTCTTCAGATCGGTGCAACACGCTGAATATCCATAGAATAGCATAAAGACATATCGAAAGATTTGATAAGACGGACTGAGGTTCTACCCAGATGTGATTTTATACGCGTCAAGACCCTTCGCATTATAACAGACATAGATGTTTTTATCTTAATTGTCATCTTTTTTACATAAATGTTTATATAATAAGTATATATCACAAATTTTGTGAACAATCATAGATATTCATCCCTTAAAAGAAATGCCATAGGATTCAAAGAGAACATGTTTCAGGGGGTTGCTGGATCTGCCCCAGCCGGTGCTGCAGTTGCTACACTCACTGGCGCGGCGGCCTACGCCCTTGGTTCCCTCCCACTTGCAGCATTCATCGCCTTTCTCGTGGTCTTCCTGAATGCCTTCATAATCAGCAGACTCTCAACGAGGATAGCTGGTGCAGGCGGCTATTATTACTACGTGAGGGACGGGTTAGGTAACCGTCCAGCAAGGTTCACCGGTTTCCTGTACATATTCTACCAGATAATGGCCCTAGCATTCATATCGCTTAGCGTCGGTGTCTTCGTGCCGGCAGTTCTCGGTGCAGTCTTCGGAATAGCCATACCGGGATACCTTATGTATCTGCTGATAGTTGCTGTTTTGGCCGCTGGCTTCCTAATATCATACAGCGGCGTGCGTGAATCGACAAGGTACACCATGTACATGGCGATAGCGGAGATGGCAATCGTAGCCGGCATGGGCGTCATCATACTTGTGATGAAGCCCTCCATAAACACGATCTCTGTCTTCACGCCGAAATTCGCCTATGGTGGCTTTTCCGGCGTCGGAATAGGAGTTCTTCTAATGTACACCGCATTCTCCGGATTCGGTGCTTCAACCCCACTTGGCGAGGAGTCTATGGATGCGGAAAAGACCATATCAAGATCTGTTCTCTTCACGGTCGTCGTGCTAGGCGCTTTTTTTGTCTTTGCATCCTACTACTTCACTGTTGCATGGGGCCCTGCTAACATGGCGAGCTATGCAAACCCAAATAACCTTGCACCTGGCATAACCATGATAAGAAACTATCTGGGCACCGGGGCCGCGATACTGATAACCGCCCTATTCATCAACAGCCTGCTTACAGGGACAGTGGTGGTGACAAACAGCACCTCCAGGGTCATGATGGCAATGGCAAGGGATGGCATAATTAATGAGAGTTTCAGCGGCGTTAGCAGGAGAAAGACGCCCCATATTTCAGCCGCATTCGTATCAGCCGGATCTGCTATCATAGCCATCGTATCAGCTGCTGTGCTAGGAGGGTTTGGAGCATTCATAATGACTGCAACCGCAGCTACACTCGGCGTTCTGCTTGTCCACGCACTCATAAATATTTCCCTTCCAGCATCGGATATGCATCTTCACAGATCATTCTATGGAAGCATGATCCTGTCTGTGGTATCGGTAGCTGTTCTTGGCTTCATATTCTACAGCACGTTCATGTCCATAAGCCTTCCAGTCATAGTCGGATCGCTCGCATTCGCAATATTCTCTGTATCGGCGCTAGTTTATTCGCTTAAAAACAGAACAAGCGAGGTACATTCTGAGATGGCAGTAGAATCATAACATAATTGAAATAAATATTATAAGAGTATATAATATAAAATTTAATTCGTATTTTCAGGCCTTTACCGTATACCTCTTCTCACCTGACGTGTCCTCAAGATTCCTTCCCTTTGTCTCAGGAAGCAATACCAGCGTCAGTGCGAAACCTATAACTGCGAATACGGCGAGGAGCGAGAACAGGAATGGTAGATGCGCAGACGCATCTGTGCCGAGTATTATCGCATCGGCAAAGGTACCGATGAATGCGCCTATCTTGCCTCCTGCCGCCGACATACCTGTTCCAAGCCCCCTTGTTGTGACCGGAAACACCTCGGGCGGATACACGAACGTGGTGACGTTTGGCCCGAACTCTATGAAGAAATAGCTGAGCCCGTACAGCGCCAGGAACATGCTTATGTTGCCTATTATCGAGTGGTAGCCTATCGCAATTAGTGCATACGAAAGTGCCATAACTGCGAATCCAATGAGCTGTATGGTCTTCCTGCCTATCTTATCCAGCACTGAAGTTGCTATCCAGTAGCCAGGGAATGCTGCACCAGCAAATATCAACAGGGTGTATTCTGTGGATCTTATCAGAGCTGGAAGGCCTTTAATCGTGGATGGTACAAGTGCGGAAAGTATCGTCGATGACATTATCGAGTTGCCGTACAGCGCCCAGTCCATCATGAACCAGGCACCCATGGTACCGATCAGCGTAAGGAGAAAAGTCCTGTCCTTGAAAAGTGCGGTCCATTTGGCCTTCACAACGTATTTATCCTTGGATGATACTTCAACATGTATTCCGGTGTACTCCTTGAGATCCTTTGCAGCCTTGTGTACGTCTCCCTTTGCTGCTGCCGTGTATCTAGGCGGCTCGGGCATCTTCAGCCTGAAGTATATCACGATTGCTGCCGGTATGGCCCCTATGGCCAGCAGGGCCTTCCAGGTTATTGCCGGCGGAATACCGTGAAGCATGAACGCAAGCGCTACCAATGGGCCTGCAACCAGTCCAAAGCTCTGCATTGAGAATACACTGCCTATGAGCTTGCCCCTGCTCTTGGTATTCGAATACTCTGCTATTATGGTTGAGCTAGTGGCGTAATCGCCGCCGATACCTATACCCAGGATGAACCTCCACGCTATTAAGGCTATAACGTTGTTGTAAGGCGTCAGGAAAGCGCTGCCCAAGGCACCGACTATAAGGATCGCCAGCTCAAGCCCGTAGACTCTCTTCCTGCCCAGGTAATCGAGGAGCCTGCCGAAGATTATGGCTCCTATGACTGCAGATATTAGCGCAGTTGAGCTTATGAGACCCTTGTAGAAAGTGTCCACGGTCGTCCAGCCTGCCAGCGAAAGCAGAGAAACGACCACACCGATTATGAATAGATCGTAGGCATCCGTAAAGAAGCCCAATCCGGATATAAGAACGGTCTTCAGATGGAAACTACCATGAGACGTGTTGATAGCCTCATTTATAGCGTCCAGACCTCCGTTGTTTTCTGTCATCAGCTTACAATGATCTCTGGATATATCATATTTTTCTATATATTATATATCAGATCGATATCCATATGTATTATATATATTGCAGGAGAATCTTTAACCTTAAATATCCCCTGGCATTGATTAACCATATGCCTGTTAAGGCAAAGATGAGCATACCCGCTTCGCTCTGCATGAGGTGCAGGGGGGCAAAGAGGCTGTGCGGACTCTCATACTGCCCCATAGAGATAGAGATGATAACGAGATCGAAGATCAGCGGCAGGAGTAACATAAAGGAGATCGATGGATCATCGCCACCTTCGGTTTTTGTGGGCCGCTATGGCTACCCAAAGGTCTCCGTATATCCATCTGCACCGCCGATCAGGGGCGATACCAGCAATCTCTCAGTCAGCGCATCATGGCTGGACATGCCGCTGGAAGAGTTCATATCAGCCAGGCTGTCCATGCTAAGGGGATCCAGGGAGTTTGCCGTGGATGCAGCGGTCGATCCAGATGCGCTGCTCCAGAGGATACAGGAGATATCACTCTCAAAGGGTTCCGTTGATGTGGACATACTGCTTGAGAGGCCCATAGACACCTCGAAGATCGAGATTGACGATCATGTGACGCCAATGGGCCCTGCATCACCCATGAAGACCTTCAGCCTGGACCCGTCAGGAACTGAACAGCACATAGAGAAGGTCTACTACGATACGGACATGAAGGCAAAGGATGCTGTGATGAAACTGTATGAAAACGGCATAGACATCGAACGAATATCGCAATCACTCAGTGTTGGCATCATGGGCGAAGGAAAGAACAGGAAGATCGTGCCAACAAGGTGGTCGATAACCGCAGTGGACAGCATGATATCCGACGATCTCATAGAGGAAGCTAAGCAGAGGCCCACAATAGATAAATTCCTAGCGTACAGGATGAGGGTGAACGGAAACTACTTCATGGCCATACTGACGCCATCGAACTGGATCTATGAATGGGGAGAGTCCTGGTTCCCGGGCAGCACATGGAACATGTGGGGAAACCAGGCGGAGGTGGAGATTGATTACGAGGGCTACAACGGCAGGAAAACTTATCCTGATATCGGTGGATGCTACTATTCCAGCAGGGTGGCAGTGGGCGAGGCTTTCAAGAAGCTGGGCAGAAGCGGTGGTGCGATAACCTGGAGG
The DNA here is from genome assembly GCF_000195915.1 of Thermoplasma acidophilum DSM 1728. Classification (GTDB taxonomy): domain Archaea; phylum Thermoplasmatota; class Thermoplasmata; order Thermoplasmatales; family Thermoplasmataceae; genus Thermoplasma; species Thermoplasma acidophilum. The sequence continues at coordinate 1,427,077 of NC_002578.1, forward strand.
GAGATATACCCGGGCTTCAACATTCCTGTCGGAGTATGGTTCGTCAGGGAGAATATGCGGAGGCTATTCGCACAGAAGCCGGAGGTGTTCGATACCATCGATGAAGCCATGAACTACGTATCTGAATGGATGAGAGTACCGCCGGAAAAATGGAAATCTAATTCTTACGTGTACAAGACGCTGAAGTACAACAATCTCGAGAGGTTCTTCAGCCTATGAATGTGATCGAAATAGAAGTGAAGACGGCGCTGCAGAATTCAGGCCTGAAAGAGCTGGATTACAGCCTGAACCCGTATCTGGGTTGCATGCACAGATGCCTTTACTGCTATGCAATGGATATGACCAAGGATGCCAGAGCAACACAGGATTGGGGGTCCACTGTCATGGTGAAAAAGAACATTATAGAAGTTCTGAAGCGCGAAATTCCGCACAGGCGAAGGGGCATAGTAGGGATATCCACCATTACGGATCCATATCAGCCCGTAGAATTCAGATACAGGATCACCCGGCGATCGATCGAGATACTGCTCAGAGAGGGGTTCCGTGTATCGATCCAGACAAAATCGCCGCTGGTAGCAAGGGATCTGGATCTGATATCGAAGTACAGGCCGATGGTTGACGTCGGCATGACCATAACCACAGCATCGCCGGACAAGGCCAGGGCCATTGAAACGCAGAGCCCGAGTCCTGAGGCAAGGCACAGAGCTCTGTCCGCGCTGTCAGCTGCCGGCATACGTACGTGGATTTTTTTCGGGCCGATAATAAAGGGCTTCAACGATTCGGATGCGGACATCGAGGGCGTGGTCAGGATTGCATCTGACACTGGATCACGTGTGATATTCGACGCTTATTCGTTTTATCCGAAATCCGCCAGCCTCATGATAGAAGGGGGCATAAGGCCGGCCGCGCCTGACATGGATGCGATCGGGCCAAGGATACGGAGGATCTGCGAGGAATACGGCGTGGAATGCAACAGCGAAGACGAAGATTATGTAAAGGAAAATGCAAGGATAAACCGAACGCTCTTCTGATCAAATGTATATTATCTTCTCGTTGAACCTCTCGAAAAGGACTTCGTCTGCAAAGCCGTAGCCAGGAACGTAGCCCTGCCTTCGGTAACGGCCTACCTCTTCGAAACCGTTTTTCTCTAGAACTTTCCTGGACGCCACGTTTGGTTCAAATACGCTGCTGATCAGCTTGCGCAGGTGCATGGTGTCGAAAGCGTATTTCATCATTAGCGATACCGCCTTTGTTGTAATGCCTCTGCCCCAATATTTCTGGTCTATGCCAAACGCAATGTAGGCATAGCTGTTTTTCGTGTCGATGTCGTAGAGGCCGATTGTGCCAATGAAATCCGCGGCTTTCCCGTACAGAATGGCATAGATCCTAGTTTTTTCCTTGTTTTTACGTAAACTGTCATAGAATTCATCAAGATCCTCAGGGAAAAATATCTGGGTTGGATCTCGGATGAACCTGGCACCCTTTGGATTGTTGAATATCTCGTACAGACGCTGAAGATCCTCTTTCACTATCAGGCCAATCTTGACGTCTTCACTTTCGATTATTACCGGGCGCATGATTAATGAATTGTATATTCTATAAAAATGATGTGAAATAACGTTCATTATGGTGATTACGAAATCGCAAGACCCGTAAACCAATAGGCATTTCAAGCAAGGCCTCACCGGGCCGTGTCAAGGAGTTCATCGAGGAGAAGAGGAAGGAAGGCCTGAGCGATGAGGCAATCGAAGAACTCGTCAGGGAGAAGTTCAATCTTTCAGGCGGAGGTGTAACGCATGTATTCGGCACGGGCAAGGTTTACGACATCTCGCAGACCATGCCGATTCCAGGGAAGGAGATGCCCGTTGAGGAGGAAATCAGGGCATCATCGCTGTACAGCGTTCTTAAAGGAATAGCAAAGGAGCATTACGAAGTCGTCGAATCGCCGGTAAGGGATGCAAGGGGGTACACAGCGCATTCCGGAGAGGGCCAGAGGATCGTGGTCATGAAGGTGCCCGGTGAAGACATAAACGCCCTGCACACGCTGATCCATGAGATGTCGCATGCGAGGCTCGAACACCTGTACAGGAAGGACATTACGAGAAGCATTGCCGAGGCTGAAGCGGAGCTTTCGACTTACCTTGTCCGGGCGCACTTCGGATTCGACTTCCGTGAGGATTCCGCGGCGTACATCAAGGGATGGCTTGACCAGGCAAAGGCCGAAGGCAAGGACCTTGACAAGGAAAATATCGACCGCGTGATGAACAACGCAAGGTGGCCGATCAACGAAATCTCCGCTGGTCTGATGAAATGATGCGATCAGAATAATATCATAAGCAATTCCATGCACTTCGCTGACTATTTTTACGAAATGAAATATCTAAAAAAGACGCACGATGCAGTTTAGGAGATCCTTCATACCAAATAATCCTTCTGAAAGAAACAACCTGAAAGTAAAAAATAACATTTTTGTCGTGTGTTGAAAAAATCCTAACATCTGGTCAGTTTATAAAAAATTTTAATAAATATATCACAATAAAAATATTTTTGACTATTTGCGACATCTGTGCCATCTGCGACGGGCGAGGATTAATTAGTGTTGTGATATAATGTAATCATTTAGCACAATTATGAGCCTCTCATATAGGATCGGCTGTATGTAGTCCGGGCCGTATAGGTCACTGCTACCAGCCACTATCTTATGCTCGTAGCCGTGCACTATACCTGACGAAACTGACCTCACAGAAACCCTTAGATCCTTGGATGTGAACCCGGAGGCGTGCGATACCGCACCAAGGAGGCCTCCAGTTGGGCTTATAAGTTCAAGCTGCGAGGTGACGAAGGAATCGTTACTAGTCACTGTGTTCTCTATGGTTGTGATCATATGGTTCGAAAGGCTGACCTGCTGCCATGATTGCAGCAGATCCGTAAGGCCAAACGTCGCGAACCCGTACATCGGATATCCACCGTTGGTAGTCTTGGTGATCTGTATCTCGAACAGCGTGTCCATCCTAAGCGGGAAGTTATACTGCACGAACGAGATGCTGCTGTAGTGTCCAAACCATACAATATTGACGAACTGCATCCTCTCGCTCTGCGTGAGGTTCTCCCATATGGGCGTCAGGCTCTGGTTGTTCATGAACGACCCCGACGCGATGTCAGTTGCAATGGTCAGCCTGCCGTCCATGCGGAAAACGGATGTAGAACTGTACGAGTAGTCCATCGACTGGTTGAAGTAAGCCTGCTGCGAAACGCCTGGAATCCCCACCTGCACCGTCCTCACAGGAGACATGCTGAAGTGATAGGGGCCGGGCGTCGCGGGAGACGCATTCGGGCTGGTGTACAGGAGCAGCGAGGCTGTCACCACAAAGTACGGGTAAGCGAGATCTGGCATGCTGAAGTTCCACTCATGCGTTCCTTCTATGAACCCTAGGTCTCCAGTAACATCCTCGAAGTAGAACCTGTCATGGAGTGTGAAGGCACCAGTCACCGGCCTCCAGGCAAAGAGGTCGATGCCGCCCGTGTTGATGTATGGGAATGGCAGCACAGACGCCACGGCCCTGCTGGAGACGTTCACGAAGAGCATGTTGAAGGAAGGCTCGTTGGCGTACCAGAACTCCTGGGAGGAAAAGCCGTAGAGCCATATCTGTATCTCTGCCCTGTACACATCTTTCGGCACTTTCACCTCAGAGGTGACGTATGGCTTAGACGGCGTTAGGTGGTAATCGAACGACGACATGCTCGGCAGGATCGGTATGATCAGGTTCGGTTCCTTGGGTGCCGGGAACTGTGCGTCCGCAGGGTAGAAGTAAAGGGTTATGTTGCTCTCGAAGCGCCCCTGCACTATCGTGCCTGGAGAGTTCCACTGCCAGTATACCTTGCCGGTGAAGAGGGCCTCGTACAGTGTCAGGTTCTTGTAAACAGTCCAGTTGCCATATTCAGGTGATGTACCCCAGAGGAGCGTGTTGTTGTCCACGTTGAACGAATACCCAGAGTCGTACACGATGCCTGAGGCGCTGCCATTGAATTTGAGGAGTATGAGGGCCCATCCCGTTGGGCTCTGCGGAGCAATGAAAGAGCCAGAGATTGCTGCCCTGCTCGTAGGCACAGAGGTGTTGTTCCTGTACACCACGAAGTCATGCACAAGCCTAACCACTACTGGCTGCGTGTTCGGTATAACGGGCGGCAGTGAGGCCAGAACGGTGGATGAGTTGTATATCGGGTATCCCGATGGATCACTCTCACTCAGCGCATCGGAGGAGAGGTTCAGCAACCTCGACTTGCTGGAATATGGCATTGAATGGCTGCCTAGAAGTGCCTCCCCGGAAAAGTTATTCAGGGTTCCCGAACGCTGAAAGCCCTGCTGAGCAAGACCGAACCCCAAAATCACGAGTGCTACCACAACCGCAACTGCAAGTGTTAGGGTACGCAATATCTTACCCACATATTCATGAACATGGCTAATAAAAGGTTTATGGTGTGTTGAAAAATCTTAATATTTGATAGTGTCCTGAATTTTGTGTAATACATTCAACGAACATAATCGAGAGGATGAACAAGGAGATACGTAGAAGGATAGAGATAATCGATTCACTTCATTCAGAAGAGAGCGCCATGAAGATAATATACCTCAGTATAGCGTATTAAACGAAAAATGGTCTCTCCGATCCATAAAGGGATTCTATAAATGCCAGGACACTATCACGGACATGTTCCAGAGGGAGTATCCTTGAGCATACATAAAATCTGGGACGCTACGGTAAAAATTGAGCGGTTTAGAGGTTTTGCTTCAGAGAATACAGGAATCTACTATTCTTTTCGATCATTCAAAAATGATGATCCGATAATATTTGTACCATAACTCATTGAGATATAAGTTATGGATAGGACTCTTAAACAAAAATTCAGGCAGCCCTTTGGCTTCTATATGGAAAATTTAATTGGAAGGCATTTGACAACGAAGGGGATTTTCACTATGTATCATGCACACAGTTATGCATTTGAATGGGGCCTTGATTTGAATGATGAGGACCTGAACCAATTGAAGTTCCTCATTAATATTCTAGAAATAAATACAGGGGAATTAAGCGAAAGAGTAAGATTGGTTCTAAAGGGCAATAATGGGTATTATAATCAAACTTATGCAGAACTCATTAGGAGAAACTTTTCTTTCAAGGATAATAAAAAGCTATTCAATAAAAAAATTATACTATTGGCCGTCTCAGATCTCATATCTTCTAATATTTTGGAGCTTCTTAGAATTGAAGATCATAGGCTAATAGTCAGCGAGGTTAAGAGTCAATATGGCCCTAAGGTTGATTATAGGATAGAGTTCGAAAGATCACAGCTTAACAGATTATTAACCTTAACCAATACAGGCATAGAAACTTCGCTCATATACTGCATTGCTTTACCTGCACCAAGGTTTGTTGAAATACCATTTATCAAGCTATATGAAGAATTCACGAAATATACCGACTTCAACGGCAGGGAATTTACCACCGATAATTGGGCAGACCTTCGAATAAAGATTCCATTGGAATACAGGAAAGATGAGAAATTTGAAAGAATCCATGAATCTCTTTACAGTTTTAAGGATGAGAAATCCTTATACAAGTCGATACTGGATGCGTTTCCTGGCAAATTTTCTAGGTTAGAGAAATTTCTAAATTTATTTTGATTATGGAATACTAAAGACTTGAAGACCATCAATGGATTGGTTACGATTTTGTGGTTTATTTTCAGAATGATTTCGAACACGATAATCATGGAAAGTTTTATTTTTGTCAGGATAGAAAAGGGAAATGGAATCACTATCAGGTCACAAGAAAAGCCTTAGAATTTTAATTGATAATAATAGGAGCTTTCCTTTGCGAGGGACTTATTAGAAAGCAGTTTAATTAAGATTACTATAAATAACCAAAATATATAACATATAGAGGAGTCTGCAAGCAAATGGTTGACAAGGCAATAAACAACCTGCTCTTATGGATGGACAGAGGCGGAAACATAGATAGTTTTTATCAAATCTTTGGAATTCCGTTCCCAAATGAATTAGGAATAGAAAATGCCATAAAAGATTTGTATTCAACGATGGAAAGTTATATAGCTCTTCGTAGTGGCGTTGAGAAGAACGAAATACTCCTAACAAAATATGATCCATTTCTGTCTTTTTCTGCGGACATCCTGGGATATTCCGCCACAGCCATAAAACTTGCAGGGGAAGGGTATATAGGGGAGTCCTTGGCTGCTATCAGATCCAGTATCGATATTTTTATCACATCTTTGTTTTCATCCGTAATCTGGAAGCCGTCTTCGATCGAAGACTTTAACCCCCTTGGGCAATTGGACTCACCTTACTATCACCTATTAAAGGAAATAAGTTTGGACGATGTGATAATAAGTAAAATTGGTGTCGGGGAAGAAGAAAATGGGTTCATGCTGAAAAACAAAATCAATGAAGCAACTAATCTGTGTCTTCAGAGATTTTTCGATGTATTTGACATAAATCAAGAAGAAATTGAACCAAAAGAGCAAAACGCTTTCGGAAACATCATGCGAAAAGCGATAACTGACATATCCTTAGAAATATTGAAAAAGCATGGAAATACTTTTAAAGAACTAGGTATAGAGATTACCAAGCCAGAAAACTTCTTCAGGTCGCTAATTAGTGACGAACAATACACGTATAAGGCTTGTGAGAAGTGTGAAGGCGAATTAATAGAAGATCTGAAGAGTTTATTACAAATCAGCGGTGAAATGACGGAAGAAATTAAGAACGATTTGAGGAAATTAACTTTCGAATGGGATTTAGGCGCAGATAAAAACAATGAAAGCGACCTCCCACTCTGCGATTATTGCGGTAAAAACCTAGCCGCGATATGGAGCATTCATGTTAGGTTTAACAAAGATAGTATGCTCAAATACCTGAAATGGCACCTGGATACGGATGCATTTAATGAAATTAACAATTGCGTAATGAAAGTATTCGATTCAAGAAAGAAGGAGTTTTTTGGAGATCTTTTGAATTATAAAATTTATAGAGAGTTGAACCCTTACGCCCACGGCGATCCAAAGTCAGAGCCTACCATCGAGGAGTGGTACGAGAAGTACATGAGGCCATATTTAGAATCTCTTGACTGCGTTTATAAACATCTAGTCAAAAATTAAATCAATTTTTGCTTGGGGTATCTTGACTTCGATTACAAGAAACGCCCTACATGGATACGCCTTAAATATGCCTGAAACTTTTCCTTAGAGATGATCGGGATAGCCATTGCATAAATAATTGGCGTGCTTCTGATGATCAATCCTCCAGCTCAACGATTAAGTATTTCTCCTATCAATGGGGCGATCTCTTCGTGTATCTCAAGGTCTTTATAGTCATATGATGGTATTATTCCTGCCAACTGCAGCTCCGAAAGTATTTTGAACCAGTTCTTGCCTGAAAAACCTAAACTCTCTGCCTCTGTCTTTACCATATAATAATTTTTAAATCTTGTGCCCTTTTCCACGCTGACATAATAGATCGCAGAGAGTACTTTGATTGCATCTCCTGGATACTTGGATAGGATATTTTCTATTTCCTCCCGCTTTTTATACCAAACTGAGGAGTTCTCTAGCACCTTTTCCTTGCAAAGTAGCGTATAATACCTGCCGAAGAAATCACGATGGCACTTAATATTTTCCTTATGAGAATTAAAATAGGAGAGAAAGGTATCTTCATCAACTCTACTTATAATCTCTGAGATGAGTGTGTCGTTGTTCAGTTCATTGTACTCGCTATCCATCCCTCTATCGTTAAATCTTTTGCAGTATTGTGAACCTAACCTTTGACACTCGTGTAACAGGAATGGATCCCCGCCATAATGCGGATTAGAGAATACATAAAAATACGATAACAGCAGTCTTCTTTCATCTTCCATTGTAAGGTATTTAACCATGAGAATAGATCAACAATGATATTAAAAATCTTCATTTGATAATGCATTACTGCACGTTTTTAGGAAGTCAGCAGGATGTTGTTTATAGAGAGTTATGGCCTGCCGCGCATTATCCCTCGCTTTCGAACCTATTTTGAAAGTGCTCCAGTCCAGCTTATCGCGTTTTTCAAGCTATGCTTGGCTATACTTTATGTTAACACTTGGGCATTATGCCAAAAAATAATAGCCCCTGTGACTTAATACTGATATGCCAACACTCTACGATATGATAAAGGAAGCAGTTCGCTTTATAAAATGCCCCTGCAGCAATTCGGCTATAATCAATTACGTACTAAGCAAGTGGTCGGATCAGAACCATGATTCTATACAAGATCAAATCAATTCTGCTAGTGTCAACTTACCATCTAGGGTGGACTATCCGGAAAATCAAAAGGAAGTGAGTTCAGCGAGGGAGAAGTATGATTTCCTCTATAGGACGGCCAAAGGAGTGGTCGAGGAATACGATCCGCATAAGCACGGCATATGGGGCATATTGCAGTTCCAGGGCATGTATAAGATATAGGGGCGAAACGCCTCCAGATACTTCCGATTCTAAGAAGAAATACGGCATATTGTGTCATACCGACTTAGGCTGGATCAAGTCCCTAAAAGATTCTAAAATTAGAAACATAAATTTTTGGAGCACAAGGACAACCATACTTGATTACCCTTATGAAGGTATGCCTTTCTTTTTCAAAACTGAGAAGCAGAGGATCGAGGGATACGGCAACTACGTTAGATTGGAGAGGCTGACTCCAGCTGAGGCCTGGGCTATGTTCGGCCAGGGAAACGGTGCTCCGGATCTGGAGACACTCTTAAGCCTGCTGAAGAAAGACGGATGGGAGGCCTCGGACAGGAATGATGGCAAGATAACATGCTTTGTACTCCGGGATCCAGTTTTCTTTGCCAACCCACCCTCGTTATTGGATTGTGGCATTTCTCCGTTCGAGACTACGAAATACATTGATAGCATCGAGGGCTCAACGATATCCGGACAAATAGAGGAATTCGCCCCCTTGGACATCCGATATCCTTCTGAGGTTAATGGACCAGTCCATTCAATATCTACCGCTGATGGCAGGCCATACCAGGCAGAGCTGAGGAATGAACTCTTTAAAATATATCGAGGTAAATGCGCGATCTGCGGGTAGTAGATGAACTTGTCAGCCAGTGCCCTGTACGGCACCCACGTCCCCGCAAAGCCGAGGACTCTCCTGACATCCGCTATCATCTCCAGCTTTTCCGGCGTCCACAGTGGCGATACGTAACCTGTCCTGGTGAGCGCATCGAGCGGTATGAACCTCATGGGATAGGCGGACGCGCCCCATCTCATCAGGTTCTTTAGCCTCAAAAGGAAATCCTCCGGCGTATCCCCCTTCTTATGGATCTCGTCCCAGAAGTTGTAAAGCATGTAGAATATCAGATCCTTCTTCCTGTAGCCTGCTTCGCCTAGAAGGTCGATGGCCTTCTTCACGTATGGCCCCTCCCATGGCCAGTCGTAGGCCATGTGTATGCTCTTCGATTTTACATCGGCCAGGAGCCCTGCGGTTTCCTCATCGATAAGCCTAGCATCAAGACCCTGGTTGAAGTCCGCTTCTATGCCATGGTCAATGAGCTCCCTGAGCATGGACTTGGCGTAGGGCGATGCGAGGAAGTTGTTGTCCCATATCGTAACCTTCCTGTGCGATGGGTGCATGAGGTCGATTATTGACGGCTTCTGGTCCCTCATTCCACCCTCCACCTTCGGGACAACGCAGAATGGGCACTTCCTTATGCACCCGCGTGAAGTGAACACTATGGACCTGTCCCATGATCTCCACTTTTCCACCTGCTGCAGGAGGTGGTAGGCGGAGATCAGGTTCTCTGCCTCTGGGTAAAAGCCCACATGCATCTTTACGAACGGGAAGGACGCCCTTATGTGTTCCGGCATCAGGCTGGCGTATATGCCGCCCACATATATAGGCACGCCTGGAAACTGCCTGTGATAGAATTCTATGGCCTCATGCATGGGCTTCCATGAATAGGTGAAGAGTGAGCTTATATATATCTTAGATGGTGAATGATTGAGGGTTTGAAGGCCGCAGAACAGCATTACCTCATCTCCTCCATTTTCCTCGAGCCTTTCAAAAGCTTCAGGAGGTCTAAAGGAGGATATCTGGAATAATATAGCATTTCTATTAATAATATCCTGATCATTTAATTATAGGATCCTAGTTATAGATTTGGATCCATATTCCCTCTATGCATGCTATGAAGGGGTGGCGGTCGATATGATCTATCTTTCGCGATGTTTACGATACTGTAGGTAGGTCTTGGAAACCTTGTCCTCACGATAGTTTTTGAAATACTACGAGCATCCAGAAGTGATCAGAAGACTGATACATTTCACAAATCTGATCGAACGAATGAACAGGGAGATCAGGAGAAGGATCAAAACATACTTTCACTATCATCTGAGAAAAGCGTAATGAAAATAAGCTATCTGCAGGGAATTGAACTAGCAATGGTCTCTCCGATCCCTAATGGAATTATATAAATGCCAGGACGCTATCACGGACATGTCCCGAGTAGGTCTTCTTAAGCGTAAATAAAAAATGGAAAACTACGCGTCGAATAGCAATTCTCAAAAATTATATTAAATTATATCTGAAGGTTTATGTCTTTTTCTGAAATCTCTTCCAGCCCTTTTCTCTTAGTTTCTGGAGCCATCAGTATTGATAATACAAGTCCAGCTATAGAGGTTAGAATTAATATTAACAGCTTATCTCCTATCACCAGACTTGGGAAGAACAGACCTGTAAGCACTCCACCTAATCTACCTATACCTTGTTTCCATCCCTCCGCAGTGGCTCTGATTCTGGTTGGAAAGAGCTCTGGAGAATATACCATATGAAGACTACCAGGCCCTATACCCTGGAACATTGCAAATAGTATAAATGCACCAAGAGAAAGTAATTTTAGATTTGATGGAGCGAAGGCTAAGATTATCATAGTTATCAGCATACCAGCCCAGCCTGTTAGCGTAGAATTTCTTCGACCAAATGAATCGATTACTAGTATACAGATGATGTCTCCTACGACGAAAAGCAACCAATATAATGAAGAACCGATAAGACCAGCTTCTCCAAAGGATGCAAGGATTGAAGGCCCATACAAAGAGGCGTTTACAAATGCAATTGCGAAGAAGAAATAGAAAAGACCTATGAAAATTGCACTTTTAGTATATTTCGTAAGAAGCTCTTTATAATAGCCTGATACCGGTGGTTTTACGTTGGAATCCATTATGAATTTTTGGGTATCATCTGGCAAGGTGCTCTCTGTTACTCTTTCAATGGCCTGTATAGCTTCTTTTTTCCTTCCATGCTCAAGTAACCATCTTGGAGATTCTGGAGTTCGTATTCTTCCAGCTATTGTAATGGCGGCTGGAACTGCAGCAGACATTAACATATATCTCCAGGCAATCGTTGCACCCAATGGCAAGAGTGAGTATCCAACTATAGCTGCAACAACTCCTGCAATATTGAAGAATGTTATATTCATGACCAAGAATTTTCCCCTTGGATTAATTGGGGTATATTCACTGAGATATGAAGTGGCTATTGGATAATCTAATCCTATTCCTAAACCTACCAAGAGGCGCGCTACTACGAGTTCGTATGCATTTGTCACTAGCCCGGATATTATTGCAAAAAATACAAATAATATAAGATCAATTATAAATATCGTTCGCCTTCCGACCTTGTCGACAAAATAACCTGAAAGCAAGGCTCCTACTAAATTCCCTATAATCACCGATATTCCTATGAGCCCAACTAAAAAAGCATTGTGTTGTAGACCGAACAGTGTTTCTATTCCTGCTAAACCGAAGGATATGATGACTATATTGTATCCATCAACGAATATGCCACCTCCAGTCAATAATAGCATTTTATAGTTGAACCATTTTGATTTTTGTTTGTCCATTGGGCCATAAGCTCTTTCTTTTAATTCCTCCCATGATTCAGTCATTGAGGATATCATGGATTACCAATATAAATATTTGACGCTTAAGAGATTTTATTAATAATTACTGTTTACATTTTATAATGAAAACTAACATATATTATAATATCTTATATCAGCATTTTAGCAGGATCATGAAATAAAAAATAAAGTAAGTGAAGCTTTGAAGATCTATCATTGATACAGAAATTATATACAATTATTAATTTTAATGAATTGAGCTTAGCATAATATGTAGCTTTATAGGAATAAAGTAGTATTAACCCATCATGTCTTTTTTAAATTATAAAGTTTCATCATTTTGACGCCTATTTTATTTTGTGTATATTGTTTGTACATATTTCGTTATAGTCATTTTTAATAAAATTCTTTATTAGAAATGCTTAAATATGTCAATCTAATAGCATGCTTATGGAAGTAAAGGCCTTAGCGCATGCTAAAAATGACTCAGTTGCCGTTGCAACTGATGATCTAAAGGAAGGAGAAGAGATACAAGTGGCATTTTTGGATAACAATGAAAAAACTAAAATAACTACGGCAGAGGTTATACCTCTAGGCCATAAAATATCCCTAAAGGATATCAAGAAAGGCGAAAACGTCATTGAATACGGAGAAGTGATTGGCGCAGCCACAAAGGATATCAAAAGGGGAGAACATGTGCATATACACAATATAAAATCGTTGAGGTGGTAATAATGAGCAGCACGTTTATGGGTTATGAAAGGGAGAATGGCAGGATAGGGACAAGAAATCATGTATTGATTATTCCAGTTGACGATCTCTCAAACACGGTGGCCGCTGCGGTTGAGAACAACATATTCGGTACAAGGGCAATACTTCATCCCTATGGCAGACTTCAGTTTGGTGCAGATCTTGATCTGACGTTCAGAACCCTGGCAGGGTATGGCAGGAATCCAAATGTAGCGTCTGCAATAGTCGTAGGCATAGAGGACAACTGGACTAACAGAATCGCTGACCAGATCTCGCAAACTGGGAAGCATGTTGAAACTGTTAGTATAGAGGGTAGCGGCGATCTAAAGGCGATAGAGAAAGCATCAAGGCTCGCCAAGGAAATGGCCCAAGAATCGTCCACAAAGACAAGGAAGGAATTCGATGTTTCGAATCTAATAGTTAGTACAAAATGCGGTGAATCCGACACCACTTCTGGACTCGCTAGCAATCCAACTGTAGGCGTTGTATTCGACAGGCTAGTTGACGAAGGTGCAACAGTGATTTTTGGAGAGACAAGTGAGTTAACCGGCGCAGAGAAGTACATCGCAGAGAAGATGGCGAACAACGAACTAAAGGATAAATTCATGAAGATATTCAATGATTATCAGGACGTCATAAAATCGCAGGGTGTAGATCTTCTCGGATCACAGCCTACCGAAGGAAACATAAAAGGAGGATTGAGTACAATAGAGGAGAAAGCTCTAGGAAACATACAAAAAGCTGGGACCAAGAAGATAACGGGTGTATTAGATTACGCCGAAGAGCCAAAAAGTAAAGGATTGAACTTTATGAATACATCCTCTGCGGCCGCTGAAGCCGTTACGCTTTTTGCAGCGGCAGGTGCAGTTGTTCACCTGTTCACAACCGGCCAAGGCAACATCGTTGGAAACCACATCTTACCTGTGATAAAGACTACGGCGAACCCGAAGACTGCAAAAAACATGGCCGAGCATATAGATCTTGACCTTTCTGGTCTGTTGAAGTTCGAATATACACTCAAAGATGCTGGAGACAAGCTGTATAACCTCCTTCTGGAGACCGCATCTGGAAAGCTGACTTCAAATGAAGTGCTGAAGCACTATGAATTTGCTCTTACGAAGCTTTACATATCGGCCTGATCCGTTTAGTTAAACTTATATTTTTTAAATACATATCCTTTTATAATGCAAGAAAATGTTATATTATCAAAAAAAATTTATAGTTATATCATTGATGAAATAGTCTCAGGCAGGTTAAGGATGGGGCAGATTATAGATGAAAATAAGATAAAAGACGTCTTCAACGTCAGCAAAACTCCGATAAGGGAGGCCATCATATCCCTAGAAAATGAAGAAGTGGTTAAAAAAAATGGAAAGTCTTACTTTGTATCGTTTATAGAACCTGAGGAGATCGATCAGATATTCGAAGCTAGAAGGGAATTAGAATCCATAGCGGCATTCCTCGCAGCTCAAAGAATGCAAAGGCAGGAATTAAAACAGATGGAAAATATAATAACAAAACTTAAGGACGTCAATGGGGAGACCGATCCAATTGAACTCGCAAACCTCAATGGAAAATTCCATTCCCTCATTGCGAAGGCCTCAGGAAACAAGTATATCGAATCCTGCGTGAACTCAATGAGATTAAAATTAAGGATTGTCAGAGTTACGCTCTTTACAAGCATTGAAAGGAGAGAGGATGAATACAAAGAGCACTTCGGAATATTTGAAGCAATAAAAAATAAAGATGCAGATAAGGCAAGATCCCTTATGTTTAATCACGAAACAGATGTTTGGGAATATACAAAAAAATATATAATACCTAAACTATATTACTAGTCATGAAAAATTAAAATTTTCTCATCTTTTGGCTGTGGAAGTGGCTCTATCGGCTCAATGCTAAGACCAACACCGTTTGGAGCGATCACTTCACTAGTGATCATGGCGTTATACCTAAAATATTGCGATGGTACGCCATTTGGAGGTGTTTCAATAAGGGCATCAACGCCATTCATTCTGGCTGCAGCTATGCTCGCGAAGATACCTATCCAGCCATTGTGCGGTCTGTTATGAAATGCAACCTGCTCATGATTTTTCTTCAGAAGATCCAATATTTTAAGGGTAGGGGTTAAACCTCCAACTTTGGTGACGTCGGGCTGATAATAGGTTAGAGCCTCCAGATGAACCGCATCTTCAAATTTAAAAAAATCGAAGAAGTTTTCTCCAGCAGCTACTGGAACTATGTCATTTATCTTCTTTAATGAAGCCAAATCATCAGGCGGCCAGATTGGTTCTTCGACCCATTTCAATTCATACCTCTGAACAGAGTTTGCGAATTTGATCGCCTCGTCAATGTTCATGGCGCAGTTCAGATCCACCATCAGATCTACTCCATAACCGATCTCTTCTCTGAATCTTTTAACGCTTTCGAGAGTATCGTCTTTTGTCTGATGCAACTTTATTGCCTTAAATCCAGATTCAACGATATTCTTGGAGGCTCTAATTACTGCTTCATAATTCGCATATCTAGAAAGAGAAGCATATCTGGCTATTTTTTGTTCATTTTTTCCAAATATATCGCCCAAATAAAGCTTCGATAATTTTGCCTTTAAATCCCATAACGCAATATCAACACCAGATATCGCTCCAATCACAGGACCATAACCCCCAGAAAAGGTTAATTTTCTAAGTTTTTCCCATATTATGCCTGGTTCTGAAATTTCCATCCCATTCAAGGAAGGTTCCAATCGCTTTACTATATCTGCATAAAGAGCAGGAGAGTTAAATGCCGCTGGTAGTACTTCTCCCCAACCATATTCGCTATCAATAGATACTTTCACGAATAATTGTTTACTCCATTCTTCCAACCATTTCTGTTTTGGCTCGGTTTCAGTTAAGGGTATGCCTGCACTAATTGGGATTATACTCAAAATTTTAAACTCATTCATATTATTGTCATTGATAAGTCTTTATTATATCTTAGCATTTCAGAATATTGTATAAAATATTTCTTAAATCCCATCAGAAATGAGTATGCTATTTCCTTTTTGGATCTCCTTGTATATTGCAATACCTGCCTATCAGGGCAAGATATTCCTATGTTTGAAGTGGAATATAATCGAAGATCTGTAAGATACATCAAATATCTGCAGCAAGATCAGAATTTTAAGTATCTGGCGATCTATATACCTTCCCTCCTTATCATCAAGCTGAATAATATTATCTATGATTTCGATTATCAATGGGATATGTTTTGAGGGCATATTTCAGTACTTTAATTCTGTTGATAATGTTCGATGTTTGTCTGACTACTAGCGAAATGTAAGACATCTTATCATGATCTATGCATGATTCTACTATACAAAATTACCGGTCTTCTTTCATCTTCGATTATTTTTTGAAGCCTTAGCTATAATAAAGCAATTCTGATTCAATTCCTATTTAGCTTAAAAAATTATTATATAAACGGTCTAAATATCTAAGCAATGGCTGAAAATTTCCAATTGCCTTATCTCTCTCTCCAAAATGAGAAGGTGGACATGGTTTTCGATCTGTTCAATAAGACCATTAGAAATGGGGAAAAAGTAACTTTTGCTTTTTCTGGCGGAAAAGATTCTACTACCTTGGCCATTTTGTTCTATGAATGGCTAAAGATCAGACATGACATCGAATGTACCATCACGCTGTTACATAATGATACTTCAAGTGAAATCGATCCTATGGAAAACTGGGCAAGGAATTTTATGACTTCTTACAAGACCGAGATAGAGGATATTACCGAAGGGAGGGTCAAGATAAATATAGATATAAGAACACCAAAAGTAATCGATACATTTTATTGGAGGATGTTAATAAGAGGATACCCTGCTCCTTCGTTCAATTTCAGGTGGTGCGTACATTTATTAAAGGAAAAGCCCGCAAATTTAGATTCGATAGAGGAAACAATGTTCACAGGCCTCAGAGAAGCAGAATCTTCTGAACGCAGAATTCTAATGAGGAAAAAATATGGTAATTCTTGCAGCGCTAGCCCTGGGGGTTGCATGGCATACTATTACTCTACTGAAGGCAAAGGTAATAAGGTGGCGCCGATGCGGGACTGGACAGATGGGGATGTATGGTCTTTTCTGACGCTATATCGTAATACGGGTGGTATCAACATTTCGCCGATTTTTATGCTTTATCCAAATCCAAAGGTTAGGTATGGATGCTGGCATTGCACCCTTGCAAGTGTACAGTGGGGGCTTCAATCTCTTGGTGGAGGCCTAGAATACTTTGAGGCGGTAAGGATATTGTATAGAAAATTCTCCGACTTGCCCTATCTAAGAATCAAGAAGAATACAGGTTACAGCAAGCTTGGGCCTCTGAATGCTGCTGGTAGAGCGCTTATGCTGAAGTCAATAGCCCTAGCAGAGGACTTGTCCAACGTAAAGCTCTATGGGTTAGATATTAATTTGCTGGAGGGGAAGTCTATTAGAGATATTTTATTCAATTTGGATCCAAAGGAAGCTACAGCATTGATAAAGAAATACGATCCTAATATACCAAGGTTCAGATATATTCCAATTGATAAGATCAGAAACATTCAAAAATACAAGGAATTGGCTTTGCGTGCTCTGATAGACGTCAAACGGAACTGCGCCAACGATAAAGCATACATTCTGCTAGATACCAAGCTTGAGAATCCTCTGATCACGCTGTTGAATCGGATAGAGGATCTTCTCTCATAAGATCATTTATCATCGTTTTTATTGATGTAGGTATAAGTTCCCCCGTGGGAAGAAATAGCGATTTATTTTTCATAGCTTCATATAGTAGATTCAAAAACCTGATTTTATCTTGGGATTTAAGAAAACTCTCGACGAAAGACTTATTTTCGCCATTGATGTAAAGGGAGATTAATTTGGAGAAAACCTTGAATTTTACGAATCTCACATGTATACCAAAATCAAGTGACTCGATACTGGCCATGCCATATGATTCTATAGTCTTGTTGGACCAATAGTCAGTGTCTTCTCCGATTACCTCTAATAATTTCAGTTCTATGGATCTTCTTAGTAATCTATCTATTAAAAACGGGTTTTCCTTTTTTGACATGGTGCTATAGTGGATGCTGAGCAAATACGGGTTAATAGGTAATACCTCCAATACTATGTTATAATCTGGCTCGATTAAGTCACCAAAGGTTCTACTAGATACTGATGCCAGCTTAAAAAAGTAAAATTCCTGATCCAGTCTACCCATATAATTAGAGAAATCCTTCTCATTAAAAGCGATCGTTATTGGTATTTCCTGCAACTCTTCATTTGAGGTCAGCCTGAAGGTGCTGCAGTTTACCGAATAGAATTTTGGTGGTGACTTTCCGTAATTCCTTGGGTAAAACGATATATAATTATTCAAAGCCTTAGGCTTGATCATAACAGGAATTAGATTCATGCTTATATTATATCGTTCAGTTGCCGTTCTTGACGATGAGATAGGTATATTCATTTCAGACGCTTTTAAGTTAAACCTTATTCTGTTTCCAACCGCAAGCTCAAATGTAGGTCTATAAAGAGAAAGCCAAATATTCCTGAGGAACTTATATTCGTCTAGGTAAGTCTTGGGAAGATCTATATTCTCTGGGTCACCTCCACTTATATATCGCTGATATCCACGTTCGTGTAAAGTGGTCATGAATAATGGATGATCTATGCTGGTCTGTTCCATAATTCTTGTGTATTTATCATTCGAGGCCATCTTCAGAATACCAAATTTTTCGTCCCCTGGTATCAACACCATAAAATATCTATAGGAAACGTTCAGTATCTTAGGACCATATTCCTCAGAAATGCGAAGGACGTGAGAATAAAAATAATCAAAAAAGGGGACCTTGATCAGCTCAACTAAGTCTTTTCCATTCATCTATAACTCCTATTTTAACCCCATAACATCTCAATTATCGTCGAAGACCATGAACACAGCGTCACCCGATGAACGCTTGGGGAGATATCTGCTTCCTTGTTTCTCAAACCCCGACTGTTGTAGCAAATGATCGGCAGTGATGCGCAATGGTGAAAACCTTGATAAACCCATAGATTGGTCTTGCTTTGCGGCCTGAGACGCAAGAATGGAAAGATTTCCGATGATGGCCAACAACATTTTGTGTCTTGATAACTGTACATTTAGCACTTCCGGCTCATTGAAATAAATGGTGGATGGATCACCCTCATTGTATGTTGATGTGGAGTAATTCTGAGTGTAAGTAGATATGGAATATTCTTTTCCGAGCACTGCTACAATGTTATCGTCTTCTGCACCCAGAAATGACTGTGTTGTTGAGAACGATATTTGATCCCGAATGCCATATTTTTCCAAAATATATCCATACTTCCGTCTCATAAGGAGATCCATTTGGATCTGCTGATCAACATAGGTAGTTATCACAGTCGTATG
Source organism: Thermoplasma acidophilum DSM 1728 (assembly GCF_000195915.1). Lineage (GTDB taxonomy): Archaea > Thermoplasmatota > Thermoplasmata > Thermoplasmatales > Thermoplasmataceae > Thermoplasma > Thermoplasma acidophilum. Next base: position 1,446,203 of record NC_002578.1, read on the forward strand.
CTTACCCGTACCTGCAGCTAGTGCAATCGCCGTTTCTATGCCTAATTCTGCCCTTGTTGGATCATACGTAAGGCCATATTTTCTATAATAATTTGAATCATAGCTCTTTTTCTCATTCACTCTTTCATAGAGGATGCATCTCCCGGTCGAAATTAACTCTTCTACTTTTTCTGTGATTTTTCTCATTTGTTCTTTCTCTGTAGCTAATTCTCTTAACTTGTTAGCCTCATAGTTGCTATGTAGTATCTGGCTAGCTGACCTATACGCTCTAAGGTCATTATCATAAAAGCCCTTACTTATTGCCTCTTCCGATGGGGATGGCATTCTCAGAGTAACTTCCAGAAATTCAAAAGAGCTACCTCTTATAGCTGATCTCTTAGCCTCTGCTAACAATTCTCTATCATTTAAATCTCTGCTTGAATGGTTCAACATCGGTGCAAGTAGGTAACTCATTATCAGCATTCTTCTGGCGCTCCCTTGGTATGGTCCAAGACTGATAGCCTGCATTGGGTCTCCGACTATGCTTATGGACCCATCCAGTTCATCCTTAGCTAGTTGGTTAGCCAATCCGATAAATGCAGTATGTAATGGAGACTTACTTGCTTCGTCTATCATTACATTGTAGTTGAACCTGTTGTTGCCTGGGTATAATCTTTGATAGTTGGTCATCAAGACAATTTTTGTCTCCATACTAGGCGGTTCCCTTATAGATCTAATACTTGGGTCCTGATCGAATATCGAACCATATACCCTTACCTCGTGAGATATTCTGTCTATTGCCCCTCTTTTGGCGTATTCAGAACCTACCTTTTTGAACATGTCGTAGACTAACTCGTTCGTTGGTGCGATATATACTATTATATTCCCGTCACCTAGTTTATCAAAGTATCTGGAAAATGCATTTGCATATATCGTGGTTTTACCTGTCCCTGGTGGTCCCTGCACAATCCCAATTCTTCCATTATCCATATTCTTTGAAATGACATTAATAGCCTTTTTCCAGGAATCGAGTTCAATGTTATTTTTGCCGGATAATGGCTGGTTTTCTATTTTCTTTATCTCATCAGATAGGTTTACCTTCATCTTTCTTCGCACTCCTTTTGACCAAACTTGCTAGGGTCTCCAAAAGGCCTTCAGACTCTGCATACTCTATCCCTTCTTTCTCAATCTCCTTTCCTTCTGATTCTATCAATTGTTCTTCCGTTTTGCTTTCCTTTTCCAATTCGTCTTTATTCAATTTCAGTTCACCTTCGTTTTCCCTTTTCTTCAAAGTTCTTTGCAGTTCGTTAATACTATTGAGCTCCATTTGAGTCAGATCGACTCCAACCTCGAACATGAGGATATTAGTTGGTTTCTTGACATTGAGATACGACATGAATATTATCATTTGGAAATCGAGTATCGTGGAAGGAATGCGGATATCATACTCTATCTGGTCCTCTGAGGAATCAACCTCAAAAATTATGCCGAACATGGATATGGAGAGGAGTGGATTCCATGAGTCCATAATAGTCAAAAGAACCGTCCTACCAGATGGCACTACGAAGCTTATTTTGTTGTCCTTTTCAAAATTCCTTAGCTTTCTGATTCCTCTAAGTTGTAGGCTACGAGAATCTGGAATTTCTAATTTATCCAGTAATTCTACTCTTGACTTCTCGTAATTCTTGATCTGTATCAGCGGGGCGTCGTTTATTTTCGTCGGGAAATCTCCTGGGGAGTACAAGAACCCTCTACCTTTACGAAAATGGGTCATCGCATCCTCCTCATAAGAGGAATTTCTGTACAATTTGAATATGTCATATATTGCTCTGTATACGGAGAGTGACCTTTCTTTGTTCTCGAAGACCTTAAATCGCAATAGCCACATATCACGTTCTACATCATCCTGTTCATACAGGGGTCTCCCAAAGTAAAACTTACATGGTTCCATGAGATTGCAGAATGAGTTGCCATTCTTTGTTCTGCAAGGCCATTTTTCCTGTTTAGATGGGCTTCCTTTGAATAGCTGGTCGGGCGTCAACCTTAACATATTCACTTTGTAATGCTTTCCTCCCCAGCTCATATCGGTATAGCAGAGTTTATTGTTACCACCACCAAAACTTCTTGTATCGGAAACCAATAAGGTGAGATGCTCCGCTTCTAAGATGACATCGTCAACGAGATAAGAGAAATCCCTATAAGATTCTTCTGAGAAATCATCTGCCAAGAACGGATGCGGTCCTAATGATGCCTTGATATTGGCTTTAATGACAACTGGTATAACATCGATATTACGAGATATCCTATCACCTAAGACTGCTGCCTTACGATCATTTAATCCCAATCTTGAAGCCTCTAATAATGAGTAGGCTATGGCCTGGGCCTCTTCGTATTTCATTTCATTCTGTCCATATGTTTTCCACTCGACGACAATTGCTTTCTTCTTTTCCATAGACTCAAGTATTAGATCGGGTATTCCACGCATATGGAGGTCATAATCTATAAGCTGCTGCTCTACAATTGGGTAAATTTCTTCCTTATCAACACCAAGAAGTCTGCATATTCTGTCAAGATTAGATATAAGGCTATTCAGCAGAAAGACTGCAAGATCCTGTACGCCCTCTCTACTTTCTTTAAAGCTTTTGTCATTTTCGAAGAGTTCTTGATTTTCGCTCACTACTTCTTTCACCGTATTTCGGATCGTTTCTTCATTAGGAGATCCAGGCAATAACTTTAAAGCCGAAAGCCCAAGAATTTTATGGATTGTTTTTCCCTTTCCGCTATAGTGGTCAATAGAATAATCGAAAAATCTCCTTATGCCTATTGCCTCAGATAGCCTCGCATAATAAGCACAGTATCCTGCACCTCTTGCAATATTGGTGACGGTGGGTATATGGCCAGTACGGTTTAAGGTATCCTCAGCCATCTTGACGCATCCATAAGATCCTCCAGGCATCTTTGATTTGATAAATTCCGTAATGCTACTATAGCTCTTTGTTCTCTCATACATTCTGATCGCACCTCAAATAAGAAAGGGGAAGTTTATCCGAAGCCTTTGAAAAACCGACGTAGCTTTCGCTCTTTTCTTCAGGCCTAAATTTTATTCCCATTCGACCCTCACCCTCAGTTTCTTTGACTCCTTAGATCTCAATACAGATTTCTGAGCATATAGGGTATCTATTACAGTCGAGCCAGTATTATTCTCCTGAAATCTGTTTGTATTCTTCGTTTCCCTCTTAAGCTCAAACTCTATCTCTTTTTTCTCCATTTTACATCGCCTTATTATATCGCAAAGTGCGCGTCTATACCATTCTCGCTTACGCATTTTTATTTTTTTCAATTGCATAAGAATTCCACATCTCAATGCCAATTTATCACCTCCATATTTTTTATGAATAAAAAAGCGCAAACAGGCACAGAAAAAATATCGAAAACTATGTTTATAATAGAAAATATCTCAGACTCATAGAGATGTAATTTGATAACAGTTAGTGCAGCTCCTGTGAAGGATGAAGCTATACCAAGAGGGTAGTAGATCCTAACGTATTTCGCAAGACCTATACTTAATACAGAGTATGTGGTTTCAAATATACCTCTGGCAATCAGAATTGGTGATGTGATTTTCAGTACGAATGACCACAGATAATGTATATAGGCTACTGTTCCTATTACAGCTAAAGCAGCAACTTCAAGATCTCTTTTGGATATTTTTATGTCTGATGCAATAGCATTAGCTTTCATATTTGCCTCTTCATTCTAATTTTGTCCCACAATTCGTGCAGAATTTTCCTTCCTCTGCATTTTCATATCCGCAAATATGACATATTTTAACCTTCCCTTTATAATGCATCATCATCTTCTGGACCTCCGGATACGTCCACGCCGCTTTGACGTGCCAGCAGTCATAGGAATTGTCCTGCTCACACCAGAGAAGAAATTCGCCATTTCCGTTCCTCTTGATGTAAATGTTGAAAAACCTAGGCGATTTTCCTGAAATCTCTTCGGTGATATGATCATCCATGATGTTTATATGGAGAAGGAATGACCACTCCCTGATTCTTTCTGCTTCCTCGTTGGCCAGTAATAGTTCTATCTTCTCTACCGATTCTTCAATCTCAGCTGAAGGCTTTTGTGCAATTTCCTCAGCTTTCTTTAGTTGTTCTGCGACGAGGCGACCTTTAGGTGTTAATGAAAAAGAGTAAGATTTGCGTCCGGTAAATTCTCTTTTTATATTGATTAAGCCGGCTTCTTCCAGAATTTTACTGAGCTTTTCGATAGTCATATTGCTAGATATGATTTTCAATAGCTCAAACTGTTTAACATTACCTCTATCTAGCAGAAAAAATAGCATTGAAATTGCATATTTCTGACTTAATGGATCTTGAGTATCCATTTATGTAGAATATAAAGAATTTAAGCATTTTAATTCTATGGTACTTTCGTTTTACATTAATGTAAAATAAATACATTTATATTGATTGATGTTTTACACTAATATAAAGTAATTAATATAATACATACTATAAAATTTTATTTCGATTGAGAGTTCGATGAAATTAGAATCTACGTTCCTAGAAACATGATAACCATTGCAAAGGACTCGAACGAAGGCACTTCCATGAAAACTGGGGTTATGGAATTAGCTTTTTCGTTTTCAATGACATGCTGATTATCAAGGAAGGAACACGCCAAGAATTCGATTCTCTAAAAAAATAGTTGGTCCATACCGGCGCCTTTTTGACATACTCGAGGAGCATTTATATCTGGAGGAGGATAGAATTGTTTTGATAAGGACAAAGTGCTCCCCATGCAAGGAAATCTAGCCGTTATTCTGGTGATGAGGGTGAGACAATGAATTATAAATAATCCTGCAGCAGGTTCGCCCTAAATACTGATCGCATTATCGAAGTATACAAAGATGAAAATTGCAATTATACTAGTGTTGTGCACTGGCGATCGATTCATATGCCTTCGAAGATTGGTTCCACGGCAAGATGGCCAGATCTATGGTAAAATAAACAATGAGGAAGATCCAGTACCTTGCAAAGCATGCAAACCTGACGCCCAAAGATAAGATCTTAGAAATACCTAAAGATCGAGAGTAACGCGAATGCTTAATCCATAATGGACCGGAGGGGATTTGAACCCCTGGCCTCTTCCATGCCAAGGAAGCGATCTACCTCTGATCTACCGGCCCTTCTAAACCTTAATAGTATTCATCTATAAATCTTTTTGACTGTCCTACGATTAAATAAACCTTCCAAAAGCTTGATCCAAGGACGATGCATCCAGCTATTAGCATAAGAATTGAACCGAAGCCTTTGGGGGTCCTTTCCGATATTTTATCAATCATGATTCTATTCCTTCACTCTCAACGCATCATAGAGATAGGGCAGGGAAACGAGATAACGTTCAGAATTGCCGAAATGCCCACCATGGAACTCCTCGTAATGATGCTCTATTCCACCTTCCAGGAGCTTATTATGAAGAGATCTGGATCCTATGTATAGTCTGTATTCATCGGAATCTCCTACATCCAAATACACGGCATCCAATTTTTTCAGAGCATCAAGATTCTGCTTTACATTTTTAACGGGATCAAGCTGTTTCCATCTTGACCACACATTTTCCTTTATTTCACCGGTATTCTCATCGAAGGGAAGATCAAAACCGCTTGGATCGTTCAGGTCTGGGGAATAGAATGCAGAGCTTCCGAAGACATTGAGCGCTCTCATTTCCTCATCTGTAGGCCTCTTCGACAGCAGATGTTCTATAAGTTCGCTTTTCTTGTATTTCTGCAGCATATTGTATGTGTACGCGAAATCATCTGCGTACAGGTAAAAGAAGCAGCTATCACCAAAATGGTCGGCAAAACCGTTTATAACTTCGGGATGCCTGACAGCGAGGGTATAGGATCCGAAACCACCTGATGACTTGCCAAATAATGCTGTCTTTCCTGTCCTGTACCTTTCTCTGAGGTACGGTACAATCTCAGTTATTATGAAATCCTCGTAGTTGCCTACGGCGGGTGAATTTATGTACTGATTAATGTTATATTTTGTCGAAAAGTTCGGATTCGCTATTACAGCTTTGAGACCTTGGGAGAACAGCTTTTCAACTATATTGGCAAATTTGTTGTGCAGTCTCGGCTTCCAATTGGTTCCGGCAAGTTCTATCATCAGCGGATAGGAATCCGTCATACTGTCCGGTGTGTATACAAGTATCTGCCTTCGAAACTCGTCCCCTAAATAGTTGTCCCTCAGTGCATCGCTTTCAAAGTTTATGATCTCCGTGTTCATCTTCGGGTAGCTATCCATTTCACATATATATTCATGCATACAATTCACGAACGTGATCGTATCAGTATCCAGCAAATGGCAGAATTAAAATTCAGTAAAATAATATAAAATCAAAAGTTATAAAATTTTTTAAAGCTTCAGAAGAACATATATTCTCTGAAGAGATAGAACGGGAATCCATGAACCAGGGGTACATAGTCTCCACCGTAATAGATCAGGCCGTTATCGTTGTAAGGTATCGTGCCATTGAAGTTCCACCAGTAGTTTCCTCCCTGATAGAATGTCCCTATTATGCTTCCAGAGAGCGTGAAGCCGTTAAAGCTGTGCGCTATAAAAGCCGGCTGCAGGCTTATATTCCATTCGTCGATGTACAATGCAGGTAATCCTGTGTATATGCTATAATCCGGGCTGTACGCAGTTATATAGACCTTGAACTCGTTGTTGTACACCAGGTTTCCACTGCTGTACATAGATACGCCGAATGGTGCACCATTGGTGTTGATGTACTCGAACTCCTTCGTCTTCGTTATCGGGCTTTGTAGGAAGTAGTTGCCCCATACCACGTTGTTCGATCCGCCGAAGACCAGAAGCGAGGAATCCATAGAGTAGAATGTGTTCGATCCTATCAGATCATGGGTGGAGTTCCACATGATTACGTTTGCATCCGGAAATCCGCTCAGGAAATATGCAAACCAGCCCGATATGAACTGATCTTTCCACAGCGAGAGATTTGACGTGTTGTAGAATTCAAATGGCAGGTAGTTGTATGTTGGAAGTTTGAGATTCTTCAGGATCTGAACCTGGTAGCCTGCATACTGCATATAAAATGAAGGCATTGAGATCAGGTTTACCGATGCGTTGGTGTTGGCTATCATGACGCCGGGGAATACGGGGAATACGAAATCATTGAATTCATCGAAGAGCGGATTTATAGGCATGTACTGCTGGTTCTCAACTACATACGGGTTCGCAGAGGATCCAGTTCCAGATACGGATATATTGGCAAGCTGCTGATTGTTAAAGGCGAAGAGTGGTGTGTAGATGCCCATGGTCGGATCCTTAAGCAGGCTTATCACTGTATCGGATCCGAGATATCCAGATGCTGGCGCATAGTAACTCATCAGCGCCTCATATGCATACGTACCTTCCGGCAGGGTGAAGCTGAAATGGCCAGACGCCGATGTTGGTACCCAGGCTGCAGTGGAGAGATTCATCTCGTCTGGAGATGCGAAGATGAAGGCATTGCTTGGGCTTATGCTTCCGGAGAAGTGTTCCATGTTATTCACAGAGCTCATGTTCCACATTCCATATATGAAGGAAGGCCCTGCAGTTAGCTTTGCGTAGTATCCGTCCGGTCCATGAGACCATGATACGGCGACGCCTTCACTGGTCTCGCCTGTATCCGCAGCTATGTCGAAGGCAGATGGCACAGTCTGATACGTACCTGTTGTCGAATTGAGATAGTACAGATGCATAGTGGCATTGATACTGTAAATAGAAGTTGTGCTGCCACCACCAGGGCCGCCTATCATCACCTCTGCATCGTTAATCAGATAACCCGTGGCATCGTATCCGTAACCATCTATCTGGTATTCTGGCTGGGGGGCCCTGTATCCTGGATGCCCTGTGGAGTTGAATATCACGGTATCATAACTACCGGAATACACCTTTCCAGAAGTGAAAACGCTGTAATTGAAGTATACTGCTGAATTTCCGTTTATGACCGTTGAATTCAGATATAGATCCACGGTGAACGGATAGGTAACGTTGAACGTCGGCCCGATATCGTAATAGAATACATATGGTACCAGTATACCATTTCCATGAAGCGCATTCGTCGTCATGTTGAAGGCCGGGCTTGAGAAGTTCCATACGTTGTCTATGAAGGTGATCTGATGCGTCCTTGCTGAATAGAATACAACATTCTGGGTCCAGAACGAGTAAGATGAGTTACCGAGTATGGATACGTTGGTTAGCACAGAGTTCAGCTGTATAGTTACGGAATGGGGCCCATCATTGAGCAGATAGAAGTCGCTGAGATTGTCAATTGTTACGCTCGCTTCTGTGCTTGTGAAGTTTATCTCGTATGGTAATGTCTGTCCGTTTAAGTACTTCAGGCCTATGTCGCCTATGCCCATGGGAGCGGGCGTTGTGGCGTATGTTGGTGACACTGTATTGCCTTTATGCACGATCCTCTGCGCATTGAAGTCAGGCAGATACGCATACTTTGGGCTTATGCCGCGCGATTCCAATTTCTGCATGACGGAACTGTACATCTGCGATTGCTGCGTGGCATTAACATATGATGATGCCTGCACCGCGGGCGTTGTGGCATGTACTGGCGCTGCTGAGACCGCAAAAAACAGCGTTGTAATAAAGATCAACGTTACAAGAACAACAATACTCTTCTTGATATCTGTCATCATGAAACCATGAAACAATGATTTAAAACTTTTTTGCTACGCTGAAATATATTTTATTTTTATCCCATAAGAATGCTGGATCTTATCCGGGGATCTCCGCTTTGGATTCTATTGATTCTCGCTTCGAACGCAGAAAACCAACTATTGGTATTATGGCAAGCACGGAAAGCAAAGACACCGTTATGAGATAGTATGATGTGCTCGCAGAAAGGTTAGCTCCGAACGCGGTTATGATGATCGATGAGGATTTCACATGCGAAAATGCAGAAACAAATATTGGAAAGACGGAGATGCCGAGTATCAACGACATGTTCCTGAGCGTGAAGAGCGAACTGTTAGCTATTCCCCTGAATTTCGGGCCTGCAGCATCCACCACCATTGTTGTTGATGGAGCCCAGAACAGCGAACCTCCGAAACCGGCTATGAAGAGGTAAATGGGTATAAGGGTCATCGTGTATGCGACCATGAATATGCCAAATGCCTGCATGACCAGGCCGATGACGAGGAGGTGTGCTCCTTTGCCGGTCCTGTCGAAGAGAAATCCGCTTACTGGGTTGGCTATCATAGATGCCAGCGGGTATGTGAAGAGGTAGAGCGAAGCTGAAAGCGATGACATGCCCCTGGATATCTGCAGATAAAGGCTCAGTGCATAGAGAACACCAAAGAATGAAAGTGCCTGAAGAGTCGATGATATCGAGACCCTTACGTAGTTCCTGTTTTTCAGGAGAACGGACGGAATTATGGGGTTTCTTCTCTGCGCCATAATGAAGAATGGGAATATGATGGCAGAGGCCACGAGGAAGTACACGTTTATGAAAGATATGCCCACGGTTAGCGGCAGCAGAAAAGCTATCAGCCCTATGAGCGGAATGGGGTCGTACTTCTGCGCATTCTCCTTGGGATAATGCGGTATCCTTGCCAGGCCAAGTATTGCTGCGATTATTCCTATTGGCACGTTTATCAGGAATACGTACCTCCAGTCATAGAGTACGAGGTATCCGCCAAGAACTGGGCCAACCAGAGTCCCTATTGCCCATGATATTGAGTTTATGCCCACTGCCCTTCCCCTTTCCTGCGGCGGAAAGGCGTCAAGAAGTATTGGTATGCCAACCGCGCTCAGGAATCCAGCCCCTATGCCCTCTATGAACCTGAAGATGATGGCCATGATGACATTGCTTGATAACGCTATGACTAGCGATGACAGCGCAAATATAACAAAGCCTATCAGGTAAAGTTGCTTCTTCCCTATCTTGCGCATTATGTCAGCGCTCGGTATCATGAATATCGTGGCCGATATTATGTACGCAACGACGATCCATGTGAGATAGGATACCGAGGATGAGAAATAGTGGCCCATAGCCGGCAGCGCAAGAAACACTATGGTGGAGTCTATGGCGGCCATCAGCGAACCCAGCGTGGTTATCGATAATACAAAATACTTCCTTGAGTAATCAATAGTCATTATAAATTAGGAATTGCTGAATATTATAAATAGTTTTGTTATCAAACTTTCCTCTTGAAACTAAACAGCATTTCAATGATACAGAATCTCATATGGCATATTACAGAGAAAATTTGAGGCATACGATCAAAAAAAAGATATTAGAATGAATTTAGGCCGAAATAGCTTCCAGTGTCCTGTTGGATGTCTTTGGCCCTAACATAGCCAGTATGCCGGCGATAAGCCCTGTGATAGCAATGAACCTGAAACCGAAAGCGAAGGAGTAAGAAGCAACAAGAACCGGCAGTAACAGTGCCCCGAACGCACCACCCACATGTCCAATGCCATCTGTCAATGCAAAACCGGAGGATCTTGCCCTTGTTGGATAATTTTCAGCCGTGTAAGTGTATGCAACCTGGAGGTACATGCCCAGTGCCATAGAAGCGAGGAAAGATCCAGCAAAGATGAATGCACTTATCTTAGCAGAGAAAAGCATGAGGCCGATAAACCATACAACCGTATCTGCAAATATGACGTACTTACGTTCGAATCTGTCAGCAGAAACAACCATTATGGCTGCACCCACTGGATATCCAATTGCACCCACAGCCAGATATAGTATTGACGAAGAGATGGAAAAGCCTGCTGAAGCAAGAATGGCCGCCGAATCCCCAAGGAAAGCATAATTTCCAATATACCAGAAGAACCACATCACTACAAGCAACCCAAGCCTTGTCGAATAAGGTCTCCTGAAAAGATAGAGAGTTGGAAACTTTGGCTCCTCTAAAACCACCTCTTCTGGTTTCGGGTCTGGCAGCTTTCCTATCTTCTTGACGGCTGTAGCTTCCATCATTTCCAGTACTTTCCTGGCCTTTTCCAGATTATGGGCCTTTGCTGCCAGCCACCTTGGCGATTCCGGCAATTCAAACCTCAATATCAGGGCAATGAAGGCTATGACGGCCCCGATACCGAACAGATAGCGCCAGCCATTGTAATATACCGGCACCAGTGATAGGCCAACAAAAGGAGTTATCGCTTGACCCAAGATACCTATCAAGAACGTATAGACTGTGATCTTCCCTCTTATGGAAGGTGGAGCGAACTCGCTCACATAACTTGAAACGAGATTAAGATCTGCCCCTAGACCTAGACCAGTTATAAACCTGAATATGGTGAGTTCTGGAACGTTCACAGATATGGCGTCCCCAAAAGAGCCAAGCGCAGTTAGCCCCATCGTAAGGATCATCGATCTGTATCGACCATAAATATCTGCCAATGATCCTATTATGTATGATCCAATCCCATAGCCAATGAGGCCAACGGATAAGGCTATGAAAAGACTTAATGACGTACCTATATCAAACTGCTTGGCTATGGCGGGCATTGCAAGTCCAATATCAGATATATCGTAGAATGTGAAGAAATAGCCTATGCCTATTATGGCAAGAAAGGCCGTCGGAAGGGACCACACAGGTATCCTGTTGGCTCTGGCTATTATGTCTTTTACCTGATCTTCATCAGATAGCTGTTTAGTTTCAGCCATATATGTATATGAAGTATTATATATATAAATTTTTCTTGGAATTATAATAATTTTTATAATAAATTAATACCATTTTAATATCATATATTAGAATCGCATTCAGGTGATTCCATATTTAGCGAGATAGAAGACAGATGTCAGCACTAAAGCCATAGAAATTACAGAGACGGCAACCATACCTATAGCGAATGATCCATAAACCGAATACGAATATCCCATTATTGCCGGCGATATCATCCCGCCGCTCTGAGAACTGAGGTTCAGTATTGAACTGGAAGAAGACAGGCTAGCGTCACTTGATGAGACATCAGATGCCATGGACATGGACGGACCAGCATAGAACCCATATAGGAGACCAAGCATTGCAGATAGAAAAATGGCTATCCTGAAGTTCACGTACAGAATCGCCAGCATAAAAATAGCTATGGCCAATACGGGAAGGGCCGCAAGAAGTAACCTGCCATTTCTTATTCTTGCTGAAGCAGCACCGCCCAGAGGCGATGACACTATTCCAAGGAAAGCGGGTATCCAAGAATAGAAGAATATTTGATTCTCTGGAACTTTGAAGTCATAAACCAGTATTGAAGAGAACATAGCAAGGAAGCCGATATAGGCAAATCCTGCTGAAAATCGCAAAATAGCAGGAAACAGTATTTTTCTGGAAATTCCAATTCTTTTTCCTGTTGATTTTGGGTCGCTAATAAATATTATATTTAAAATGGCGGTGATCGCAAGCATAGGGATCACCACCAGAAACGGCATGAATTTAGAAATCCCATATGATGAGATAATGAAATACTCTCCAATCGATGCTCCTATGAAAAATCCAGATTGATATATGCCCAGTGCAGTAGATCTTTTGGATCTGCTACTCCATTTCTGAACAAGAGAAGCGTCAGAGACATATATTAAAGCAGAGACCGATCCCAAGGCAAGCTGTATGAGAAATACCGCCATGTATATATCGATCAAAAAATACAGAAGCGAAAATAGTATTGTGAGAATGGCAAATGAGATCTTGTTTACAACCGCTGTTCCGAAAATATCAGAAAGTACCCCTCCAGGAATCTGAAAAACGGTGTATCCGATCCAATACGCCGTTATCAGGAGCGATCCTTGAAATAGATCGACCTTCATGGAGCTTATTATAAATGGTAACAGGACAGGTACTGAAAATCGAACCATAGCATTTAGAATGAACGATATGGTGGATAATGGAATTATTACTGTATTCGAATACTTCGCAGGATAGATCCGATCGTCCATTACAGTTGACTAATCCTTCTCCCTTCTTAAAATATTCTGGATATAAAGTGCACTAACCATCTGGCGTACACTTTATTTGTCTCAGCCAGCAATAGGCCTTCAGGTTATCTCAATGGACTTCGTTGAGAAAGCCGTCGGCGCATTGAAATCTATTAACGCTGGAGATCCAACCTCCGGCGTTATCTGTCCGCTGACTGCTGAACCTTGCGTTATGTTGGTGCCGAATGTGTTCGTCACGTTCACTATGAGTGCAGCAACGTCTCCCGTTTCAAGCACTGGATACAGGTTTGTCATGGAGTGCGATGGATCCGCTTCAACAAGTATGCCGAAGTTCGTTGGATTCTTGTGGGAGGCAGAGAGTTCCGACCACACTGGTGCGGAGAATATGTTAGCAGATCCTGTACCTGCTATATCGTAGAATATGCTCGTATTGTAAACGAGGACAGCAGTGGTTCCGCCTACTGACAGCGTTATTGTCGTGTTCGAAAGATCAACCGAAGACCCTCCTGAGTTTATGGTTACGAATATTGCAAGATAGGAAATACCACCGGCCTCAGGCGGATTGGCATAGTCATAGCCCAGTATCTGGGTTATGACCACGCCCGAGGCTACCTGTTGTATGGTGGTTGTTCCGGTGCTAGATGCCTTTTGCTGCAGTATCCCTGCCGTGTGTATGAGCACGGATGCGGCAACAGCAGCAACTAAGATCATCGCGATAAAGACAATCAGTACGCCTATACCCGATTCTGACTTCGAATCGTCAGTCTGGAATATTTTCCTTAGCTTCTTCAATGATTTAAGTATGGGCATCTGCTTCACTGTGTACATATGTATGTTAGTGGATAGGTATTTAATGATCCACGATTGAATTGCGAAATTGCGCATGGCCATGCACAGGAAAATGACGTGTATCCTACATAGGCTTCTGCAAAAAAGTGCCTTATCCCAACCATGGTTGTAAATTTGACCTACATGTTAAACACCGAGGATAGGAAGTTCATAATAGATAGCGTGAAAAAGGGATACAAGGTCACGGAACTCGCAAGGATGTTCAACGTGACGCCAAGGAGGATACAGCAGATCCTGCACGAAAGCGAGATGCCAGAGAGCGCGAAGGATTCGGAACTGACCGATGAGGAAAAGAAGTTCATAGACGATCTCTGGGACAGGTACAGGATAGGTTCGAGAACGATATACTACCTTCTCAGGAGCAAGGGCCTGAACGTGTCGTACTACAAGATATACAACTACATGAAGATGAAGAGGATGGTCCAGATCAAGGACAACGCACTGATAGTCAACGGGAAGAAGGCCGAGCCTCCGCTTTCCACAGTGCTGCTTGACTACCACCAGAAGAACTTCAACGACCAGTATGCCATATTCTGCGTTGACATGACCACAAAGAAGATACTGTCTTACGCAGAATCGGTGAAGATAACAAGCGATGTTGTTTCTGGAGTTCTGTAGGGCCTGAACGTCACCGGAAAGATAAAGAGGCTGATGATAAGAAGCGGTGTTCTAAGCCTCATATACAACTCGTCGAACCTTGGATACATAGCTAGGAAGAAGGGGATATCCGAGGTGATAACGGACAAGGGGAGCTCCAAGGTACACCTATCCCTTTCCAAGCTGTGGCAGAACTACGACAGGTACAGGTGGACATTCAACAGCCTGGAGGAATTCGTGAACTGGTACAACGAGAGGCCGGTGACCAGGTTCGAGGACAGGATAGCTTCCCCGGACCAGATATTCGAAGAGTATATCAAGAAGTACGATATGAACGCAGGGGAAAGTTGATCTGCCTGATCATGGCCGGCGGCCTTGGGTCCAGGATGAACCGCCCGGAAAAGGCCCTGATCGAGGTTCACGGAGAAGCCCTCGTGGATCGCACGATTAGATGCATGAACGGCATCTGTTCCGACATATATGCCCTCATAGATCCCTCCATGGAGAGGCTGCAGGGAAAATTGAGATCCGTGAACGTGAAGGTCCTTGCCAAGCGCAGGGGCGGCTACATAGAGGATCTGAACCACGCCATGCATTCCATTGGAAAATTTCCTATCCTCGTCATACCCGGCGATATATTCATTTTTAACTGTAGCGCGTTTCTCGACGCTGTCCGCAGGGGAATGCTTGCTGAAGCCAATGTTGTATCGTTCACGGATGCCGGGCAGTACACCGGCATATCCATATTCAATGCCCAGTCCGGATCATATCAGGACATTGATCTCAACGGTTCGGTGGCAAACATAAATACCCCGGAGGATCTCAGGGCAGTCATTGAAAGGCTGAGGACTTCGGAAAAGCTTGATGGATCGGCGGGTCACGCAGATGGATAGAACCGGACACCCTCAGCCGATTCGTACCTTCCAAATTTCACGCTGAAAACATCGTAGAGCGTGCTTTCGTTGATTATCTTCTTAGGGTCTCCCTGGTAAAGTATTTCTCCAGAACGCATCAGTATCACGTTGTCGCACTCGTTGTACAGGAAGTTTATGTCGTGCGACACTATGACTATCGTCTTTCCCTCCTCCCTGAACCTCCTTATTATGGACATGACCTTGACCGCCTTATCTATGTCCAGGAATGTCATTGGCTCATCCAGGAGGATGTATTTCGTGTTCTGGTACATGGCCGCGGCAAACATCACGATGCGCTTTTCTCCGCCACTGAGCGTTGAGAACTCGCGCTGCGAGAGGTGGGCGATCCCGCAGACCTCCAGGCACTCATCCACGCTCGGGCCGGGGGAACGCCTGCTGTAGCCGGATAGAGAAACGATGTCACGAACGGTGAAGTTCATCGGCACTGGCTGTTCCTGGTGGACAACCGATACCAGCGCTGCAATCTGCTTAGGGCTCATGGTCGATACATCCTTGCCATCGATGTATATCGCACCTTCAGATGGCTTCAGGAATCCGTACATGGCCTTCAGTATCGTGGTTTTTCCTGATCCGTTAAGACCGCCTATTCCATTGACCGCATTCTCGACTATGGAAAACGAAAGGCCGTTGATCCTGAACGTCTTCCGGTCTATGGATACACGTTCGGCTTCTATCATGCTTCCTCTTCCAGCTTTATCTCCTCCACGTCCACGGAATCGTCTACGGTCTTTCCATTTATCTCAAGGCTGTAGAGGACAGGGACGCCGCCCCTTTCAACTGTTATCGAAACAGAGCAGTACTTCTTCAGTGAGAGGTGTATGGCCTTCCTGGCCTTATCCGCATCCACATTTCCCTCGAATATGTACTTTATATGGGCGTATTTGAGTATTCTGGGATGTTCATCGCGTTTCTCGCCGGATATCTCGCACCTGTACGATGTGAACTCCTGGCGCATCTTCTTCAGTATGGATAGGACATCATCGCTAGTGCAGGATCCAATAGCAAGCAGGAGCAATTCCGTAGGAGCATGGCGCTCATCTTTCCTGTCCTGTGAAAAGTATATCCTTACCTTGTCTTTTCCATCATCGGAATCGAAACCCTCACCTGGAACATAGTGAAAAGATACTTTCATCATCAGGCTAAAAAAACTCGGTATAAAAGATTGTTGATACATAGCATTAGCTGTGCACTTGATATCTTATTTCAATAGGGCCATAATATTTCTATTATGGAAATAGATAGTTAGTTTATAATTTACAAAATAAAAAGATTATTGTACTTTTTTAACTGAAGACACCACGACCTTCAGGGCATTTATCAGCCCGGTTATGAAGGCCGAAACGTCAGGATCCTTCAGCAGTGCCATCAGTTTAAGCGCGGACAGTGGCTGCGGGTTCTTTACACCGTTGACGAACTCCTCCGTCACTCCAGGCAGGTTGAAGGATATGGCCTTCACCAGATCGGACGTCCTCTCCTCACCGAGGCCGTAAAGAAGGCCCATCATGCTGTTTCCGACCTTCAGCAGCGCCTCGGTCAGCTCCTTCTCCGTGAAGAACTTTGCAAGGAACTCGATATCGGTAGGAGCGTAGTCCTTGGCTATGCCCATAAAGACGTCGATGATCCCTGCCTCCTTCATCTTGGAAAGGAGGTCCATGAATGCCACTATCGTGTCTTTGTTCTCCACTATCTTGTTCAGGAGCGCCTCTATGTCGTCCTGATCCTCTGCTGGCTGCATATTTCCCTGAACCTCTTCTTGCTTCTCCACCATGTCCATCACCTCACGCTACTCCCCTCAGCATGCTGCTGAAGAACGTGTCACCAGACTGCCACTTCAGGAAGTAGTCAAGCTTGCTGTCATAGTTTGCCCTTGGCGGCTTATTGTAGTTGAAGTACAGGGTGAGCCCCTTCTCATATCCCGTGACCGTTGTGCATGCAACGTCGCCCTCGTAAAGCTCGTTGTAAACATTTCCTGAGGTTTCTGCAGCGATCCTGTTGGACAGGTAAAGAGCCTCGAAGTGGGCCGTTGCACCAGCCTTTGACACTGGCAGATTCGTGGCGTCGCCTATCGCGAAGACGTTGTCGTAGTCCTTATAGTTCAGCTTGTACTTGTCCACGTCTATGTAGCCGCTCTCGTCTGCCAGGCCGGAATCCGTGATCACCTTCTGGCCCCTGTGCGGAGGTATCAGCACGAGAAGATCGTAGTTTATGCTCTCTCCTTCCAGAGACTGTATCTTCTTGTTCTTCGGATCGATGGACTCAACGTTGAAGAGCGTGTGCGTTATTATGCCGCGCTCCTCCATCCTCTTGGCGACAAAGTCAGCGACGTTCGGTATGGTGAAGACGCGGTTGAGCGGATAGATATAGTGTATCTCCGTCTTGTCCTTTAGGCCGTGGAAGTTGAGGTACTCCTCAAGCAGGAATGTGAACTCATACGGTGCCGGAGGGCACATTATCGGTATGCTTGCCTGCCCTATGACGACCTTGCCGCCCTTGAAGCCTTTGATCTCCTTCTGCAGTTCCAGGGCATGCGGCAGATCGTAGAAGTGCTTCGCGCTTTCAGCGTATCCGGGTACATCCTCAGGCGTGAACCTGTCGCCAGTTGCTATTATAAGGTAATCGTAGTCCAGGTTCCTGCCGCCTGTGGTCTGAACGCTGTGATCCGCAACGTCTATCCTTGAAACGGTATCCCTGATATAATTTACACCGTAGTTGAAGAGAAATTCTGTTGGCTTCACGCTCTTCTTGTAATCCACCATGTTGAAGGATATGTGAACTCCGTCCGGCTTGAAGTAATGATCCTTGGAGTTACCAACAACGGTTATGTCCACATCGCGCCTGTCCGTGTGGAACCTGAGCTTG
Organism: Thermoplasma acidophilum DSM 1728; assembly: GCF_000195915.1. GTDB lineage: Archaea > Thermoplasmatota > Thermoplasmata > Thermoplasmatales > Thermoplasmataceae > Thermoplasma > Thermoplasma acidophilum. The sequence goes on from NC_002578.1 coordinate 1,464,394, forward strand.
TTTGCCATTATAGTTCCGGCATCCCCGTCACCGACGATAAGGACTCTGGTAACCATATCACTTCACCTTCTTCATCACTATCTCGTAGTATCCGTTCCTGTCGAACACGCCCACGAGCTCCTGTCCTGACTTCTGTATCCATGCAGGCGCGTCCTTCTTTGTTCCTGCATCCGTGGAGTACACGGATATTACCTCTCCGACTTTTGCCTGCTTGTACGCCTTTATGAGCTCCATAAGCGGTCCCGGGCAGTAGCTGCCCCTTGCATCTATCACACGATCCGGTTTCACATCCATAGCATCACCTCATATGAATATGGTTGTGTACGATTCCTCCGTCATGGAGACGAACTCGCCGACGCCGATGATGTCCTCGATGATGGGATCTAGGTCATCCTTCTTTATGTCCATGACGTCTGCCATGAGCGCACAGCCGTACACATGAACGTTGCCAACCTCCTTTGCGTTCCTGATCATCTCTATGCCGCTCTGTATGTGCTTCTCAGCCATCTTCTTCATGACGAAGCTGCTTATCTCCGATCCATCGTAGCTCAGCTTGTTGACCGTATCGTCATGCTTCCTGAACTTCATGAGCGCCCAGAACGTAACGAAGATGTTGACGTCAACGCCGTTCGCAACAGCACCGGATGTTATGACGCCAGCAGCGGCTATCTTATCTATTGTTCCGGAGGCCAGAACAATCGACATGGTCTTTGACATACGTATCGTAACGTAATTATTGGAAGATTAATAAAACTTTGTCAATAATTTATAACGATAACGGAAATTAATTATGCGTCTAAAATTGAATGATTTTCAAATTGAAATGTCATTATGATGCATTATCGTGTACCGATTTCGTTAACATAACCAGCACAAAGAATCCTTAACGAATCTGGCGTTGCAGTAAACGCAACACGGCTAACGCTCTGCGTAAGTATCTTTTCAGGATCAATGGATCGCCTGGGTGTCAACCTATAAATAGGTATTAAAAATATACCGATATGCAGAGGGAGAGGACAGCGGAAAGCTCGCTACGTGTCATTTCAAAGGAGAAGAATTCAATAACGGTTGAGATGATAAATTACGATAATACACTGCTCAGGACGCTTGTTGAGGAGATACTCAAGGACGATCAGGTCGATGAGGCCAGGTATTACATCAAGCACCCTGTCATCGACAACCCGCAGATCTATGTCAGGGTTAAATCCGGAAAGCCCCAATCCGCCATAAAGAGGGCGGTCAGAAAGCTCTCGAAACTGTACGAAGACCTCGGGACGCAGTTCCAGAAGGAGTTCCAGAGGTACGAAAGCGACCACATGATAAAAGCTGTAGAATGATCAGGTATCTTGTGGAATTCAGCCTGGAGAGGGATGAAGCCAGGCTTGTGGAGATCGCATCTATCCAGGAGACCTACGGAACATTCCTCATCGAACACCTGGACGAAAAGACAGCAATAATATCCGGCTCCTGGGATCCTCTTCGGAGATGCGCTTTTGTCAATTATGTCGGTTTGATAGTTGGCGAAGCGGAGGATCTTTCGGCGTTCCAGGAAGGCCTTCCTGCTGGAAAGTTCTACATAAGGTACAGGGACATAGATGGTGATAAGCCGATGAGCGAGGCAGCCATCGGCGACATGCTGAAGGCAAGGGGAAGGGTATCGTTCAGGGATCCGGATTACGTTGTGCGCGTCGTCCACCATGGCATCTTCTATGTGACGAAGGTGGTATACGAGAGGGATAAGAAGCAGTTCATCGAGAGAAAGGCCCCCAGAAGGCCATTCTTCTCCCCGGTCTCAATGGATCCCAAGTATGCAAGGTTTCTGGTTAATACCGCGCATGTAAGGGAAAACCAGCTCCTGATCGATCCGTTCTGCGGAACTGGGGGCATACTCATAGAGGCCGCGCTGATGGGCATCAGGGTCATAGGCAATGATGTGGCCCTGAGCATGGCCGCAGGTGCAAGGACTAACCTGAAGCACTTCCATGTGGAAGATTTTCATATATACAACATGGATGTATCGGATCTGCCCGTAAGGGATGTCGACGGAATAGCAACGGACATGCCATACGGCAGGAACTCATATGCCAGCGAGGATCTGGAAGTGCTCTACGAAAGGTCTTTCAGGAAATTCCATGAGATGCTCAAGCCGCACGGCTACGCCTCATTCGTCGTCTCTGATCCGGATCTTGCAGAACTTGCCAGGCCATTTTTCAACATCGTCCATGATGTGCCTGTGTACCAGCACAGATCACTCACAAGGCATTTCATAACCGCCATGCGGAAGGACTGATCCTCCATGGGATCTTTTAAAATTGCAGATCTGCCATCTTCTCCCTGCGAAAATGATGGCATCGTAAGCTGATCTCTCAACGTTAAATACGCTTAGAGCATTGCCATCCAAATGAAGGACAAGGAGAGCTCGATCGACTTTTACGCATTCGTGAACATATACCGCGATAGGTTCGTAGGTTCCTTTGTGAAGAAGGTGTATCAGGTCGGGCCTGACGATTTCATGGTACAGATATACCGATCAGATATAAAGCGCATGGACGTCCTGATATCCCTGAAGCACGGCATATTCTTCAAGACGGTCGAGACGCCTGAAACGGCCACCCAGACCGCCATGGTCCTGCGCAAAACAATATCTGACCGCAGGATCGTTGGCATAAGGCAGATAAACTTTGACCGTGTTGTGGAATTCACCTTCCACACCGGCCAGAAGCTGATACTTGAGCTGTTCAGGGAGGGAAACCTCATAGCAACGGACGGCGATAGGATAACATTCGTGCTCAGGCCAAGGAAGTGGAAGAACAGGGATCTGGAAGTTGGTGGCACGTATCAGCCTCCGTCATCATTCGATCCCTCTTCGGCCAGCCCCGAGGATATGTCAAAAATAATCTCAGGCAGCTCCGCCAATATAGTGCAGACGCTTGCAACGAGGCTTAACCTTGGGGGTGAGCTTGCCGAGGAGATACTCTACAGGGCAGGCATAGACAAGGAAACCCCTGCCAGGGATGCAGCCGGCAGATCCGCCGATATAAGATCCATGCTGGATGAGCTTTTGAAGGAATCCCTTGCAAACAGATCCTATTACTACAAGAGCCAGGGTCTAGTGTCTCCATGCGAGATGAAGCACTTCGGTGATCCGGACAGAATATTCGATGATCTTAACGAGGGGCTTCTGTTCGTGCTCACGCTTTCCAAGGATGAGGCGGAATTCGAAGATCCCATAACAAGGAGGATAAATTCCCAGAAGAAGAGCATAGAGGAATTTGAGAAAATAGCGAACGAGAAGCAGGAGATCGGGAGGGCGATAATGGAAAGGCTCCAGGAGATCGATGGCGCCATCAGATCCGCAAGGTCCGGAAACTATGCCGGAAACATAGACCGGGCAAGGAAGGTTATAACCGTGGACATGGATGGAAAGCCTGTTGAGATAGATTACACGGTCTCCGCTGGCGAGAACGCCAACCGTTACTTTTCACAGGCTAAGGATTACAGAAGGAAGATCGAGGGCGCCATGAAGGCCATAGAGGAGGCGGAAAAGCAGCGCCTGACCGAGATGCAGAAGGCAGAGAAGAAGAAACGCAGGAAGGTGTTCTGGTTCGAGACGTACCACTGGTTCATATCAAGCGAAGGCTATCTTGTCATCGCAGGCAGGGATGCGAAGTCCAATGAGAAGATCGTCAAGAAGCACCTGCAGGAGGGGGATATATACGTGCACGCCGACATGTACGGGGCGCCGAGCACCATAATAAAATCATCAGGAAAACAGCCACCCGGTGAGGCCACACTCAGGGAGGCCGCTTCGTTTGCGGTATCCTTTTCCAGGGCCTGGCCAGCAGGCATAGCTTCCGGAACGGCCTACTGGGTCTATCCCAGCCAGGTCAGCAAGACGCCTGAATCGGGAGAATACGTCGCTACCGGATCCTGGATAATAAGGGGAAAGAGGAACTACATAACGGATCTCAAGCTGGAGCTCTGCATAGGCATGAAGGATATTGAGGGCCTGCAGATACCCATGATCGGCCCGTCTTCTGCCTTTGCAGACAGCGAAAAATGCGTCAGGATAGTTCCAGGAGACAGGAAGCGCAGTAATCTGGCAAAGCGCATCGCAGATATCATCGGATCGGACAGGGAGGAGATAGAGAAGTTGCTGCCGCCCGGCGGTTCCGAGATCGCCGATCAGGACGGGCGCCGATCGTAATTTATAATATTGATGCTTCGATCCCACTGCATGGAGTTTTCAGAAGAGCTGAAGACGCTGAAGGATCAGGTCAGGTTCGATGGATCCTTCAGGACTGGAACGTTCAGCAACATCGTCATAGCCGGCATGGGCGGTTCTGGCATCGCGGGAAGGATATTCTCTGAGATGTATTCCGCAAAGCCAGTGTTCGTGTGCGACGATTACCACATACCTGAATTCGTCGACGGGAATACTGAATTCATAGCGGTGAGCTACTCGGGAAACACCGAGGAAACCCTAAGCGCGGCGGAGGAGGCAATCAAGAAGGGTGCAAAGGTGCATGCCATAACATCCGGCGGCCGCCTTTCGGAGATGGGTGTAGACACCATAAAGATACCTGGCGGGCTGCAGCCCAGATCGGCAGTTGGCTATCTCACAATGCCCATCATAAACACGTTCATACGGCCGAAGCATGAGGATATTGAAGAAGCCGCTGGCCTGCTTTCGGATCTTGATAAGAACAACACGGTACAGGAGAATATTGCCACGGAGATATACGCCGGCCGCAGGATACCAGTGATATATGGATCGACCCCATACAGATCCGTTGCATACAGGTGGAAGACCCAGTTCAACGAGAACGCCAAGATCCTCGCTTATTCAAACTACTTCTCAGAGCTCAACCACAACGATACGATGCCCCTGAGGGACACATACAGGAAGGATGAATTCTACTTCATGGCCTTTGATTCCACGGACGAGAGGATAAGGAAGAGGATCGAGGTGACGCAGAAGATCACCGGCACATCCTTCAAGAAGATAGAGGCCAGAGGGTCGTCCCTGATCGCGCGCATATTCTACCTGATCCACTTTGGGGATTACGTTACGTACCACCTTGCAAGGATCAGGAACGTCGATCCTCAGGACGTTTCGGCCATAGAGGATCTGAAGAAGAGGATCTCATAAAACACATCATTTTTCATTTTCGGATTCGGATGCAAAGGCCATACCGAAGTATTTCGCCACATAATAGTAGCGTACCTTCATCCTGCGCCCTGTGCGTTCAAGTATTCGCTTGAGCATTATCATGTTCTGGTAGCTGTCCGGCTTTGCCTCGTCTATGACCGCCTGCTGCATCCTGTACAGAGCAGAAAAGTCACCGGAATCTATGCTCTTTACCACGGTTTCGTCATAGTACGATGACATGTCGGAATAGCCGTATGGCCCGTCCGGGCTGTGGGTGTGGGCCTGATCCGCGCTTATTATCAGGCTGATCCTACCCGTATAATTTTCACACACCGAAACCAGATGATCCGAAAAGGATTCGATCCTCTCCTTCGACAGAAGTCTGGGCTCGCCCATGGCAACGATGCGCTTCGGCCTGAAGAAGGCCAGCGGTATCAGGGACCCGAAGTCCAGGAAGCATGGATAGTTTCCGGACAGGGTTATGCAGCGAAGCCTCTGCACCGTTTCATGCGACGCCAGCATGTCGACGAGGTCAACGGCATTCTCGTATCTCTTTCTGATCACATGCTTCTTTGTCCTGTAATAGCCCGTTATGATCTTTGAGTATGTGACCGCTATATAGCTGTCAAGCACTATGCCGTGCGGGCTGATGACCACGAAGGTGTCCGAATCATCACCCGATGTGTACCTCTTTATCGCATCATACATGGCCTGGTCCTCACGCGTTTCCCTGTCGAGTATCTCGTCACCGTGCGGGATCACGTAGATCCTGTTCAGCATGATTGAGACATGCGCTGTCCTTTAAAAATATATCTGAACGTAGACCTCATCGCAATATCCGACAATGGAAATGGCTTTATAGCGAACATGCGTAACAAATACAGGGTTGCGATGGCAAAGATGGCCAGGCCTTTCAAATATCTTGCCGTTGCGGTTGTGATCGTATTGATCGCAGGTGGCATCCTCTACGCAATTTACAGATCGCAGGAATCCACTCTGAGGCTTGTAGGGACGTATGAATTTGCCCCAGATGAGATCATGGAAAAGGACTTCAACGTCACCGGGTATTTTGCCAGCTTCAATGTTAAAGGCGTATCAAGCATAAGGGCGACATCGGCCTTTCAGCTGGTGGTGATCTCGCAGAAATATGCGGATCAGTTCGTGCGCCAGCTTGAGGGAAATCTGAGCAGCGGAAGCACTGTTATCGTATCGCAGGATCATTCCATCATCAAGGCATGGATAACATTCACGCCTGGAAACACACTGTCCACAGATGCGATTGTGTACAAAGGATCAATATCTTCCGGTGAATACGCTGTGCTCTTGATAAACTCAGCCGACATGAATAACAGCGTTTCCATGGACGTCACGATAGAATATTGATCCGCAATCCACGATCAGCCCGATATATGGCAAAAGGATCAAGTATATTTTTCCGCGCAGATGACCACATGCGCTTAAATATCAAGAATAAATTGATGCATGATGAAGCCGAATATCGATTTCAAGCGCCTGAAAGCCTATGTTCAGGCCAATGGGTCCTATTCCCTGGTTGTCAAGGGCGACAGTATCGAGGTGCACTTTTCTCCAAACTTTCCGGAGGCCATACCCCACCTGCCTGACAACCTCCCAGTGGAGCACATAATGTACGGAAAGGTGGAAAATGGCATCGTCTATTTCTACCGTTTCGAGACCATAAGCAGCTTCGGCACAACCTACAACGATCTTACCGACGACGATCCCATAATGGAGTGGCTGAAGTACATCTGAACTACGGGAAGGCCCTGATCAGTTCGTCGCCTGGGAAATGGATGATGCGTGCGGCCTTTCCCCTCTTTGTGGCCATGACCTCGCCCGCATCCATCTCCGCCATGCCAACCGCAATGAAGTAGCCCTTTGAACTCTTCACAAAGATCATGTCGCCTTTCCGGATGCTGTCGTCCATTGAGACTATGCCGGGGGCAAATAGGTCGCTGCCGTTTAGTATATGCGGCTCCGCGCCCTCGTCCACCGTCACTATGTTCCTGGACGGGTTCCGATAGTTGAGAAGGTAAACGCTCGGTATCAGGTCTCCTGCCTGGAAAACCATCGGTTTTCCTCCGATGTAGTACGCCGATGCTGATTTCTGCGCTGCCACCTCAAGGCTTTCGCCCGTTATGTCTATGCCGTACCGGGCCATTGCCTCCCATATTCTTTTTGCTTCCTTCTTAGATATGAAATGCTTTGATGTCATGGTACATACGCCCTTATTCTTGCAAGGTTTTCCTCCAGATTCTCCGACATGGCCAGTGATCTCACGTAGCCCGCTATCTCCGCACCCAGTTTCCTGTCATCCTCATCGAATATGTATCCGACGGAGGTTCCCCCAACACACATGGTGAAGGCATAGAGCATCGCTCTCTGTATGTGGTTCTTTGCCCTGTCCCTCATGATCATGACGGCGGCCTGGACGCCGCTGGCACGGTATGTCCTTATCAGATCGACCAGGAACTGGGAATCCTCCGACCATGCCTCGAAACCCACGCCTCTGTCGCCTTCCAGCTGCGACCTGGCGGATAGCATTTCGGAAAAGGACTTCGCATACCTCCCTATCCTTGCCTCCGATATCTCCTGCCCGAGAGATGGCCAGACTATCTCCATGAGCTTTGCCAGAGACGGTGTTTCCAGGTATATACCGTACTGATATTTTTTAAGGAATTCAGCGTATTCTTCCGATCCATCTATCGCAGAGAGGAAGGATTCCATGCCATCGTAGCATGAATAGCCGATGGCGTATCTGCCGGATTTCACTATCCTGGATCTCCTTCCAGCTGCGATCATGTCAACCATGTGCCTGTCATCGATCTCGCCGGCAAGGTACCTTCTCTTCAGATCGGGATCGTCCGGGCCGGCGCATGGAAGCATGCCGGAATCGACCGCTATATCTGCCTCCGTATCCTTAAGGAGCATGTGGCGGAGGAGAGAGAAACCTGTACGGTATCTCGAATCCGAAAACACGTTCAGAACCACAGAGGACATGATCGTTATTGAGAATGATGGGTCCTGCTTCCCTATATTGATGATCCGGCCCTGTGCCTCGAACCTTATGCCTTCCTCATTCAGCACATCCTCCACGAACTCCACAGGCGGCGGGGTATTCTTGCATGAGGCCAGGTAATAATTTGCTGAGGAGAAAATGCGTATGTTCCTGGACATGACCAGGTTGTAGAAGGCAAGCATTCGCCAGGTATCGTTATCCCAGTTCTGCACCCCCGCTATCACACGATCGTCTGTGTTTCCGCGCTTCACGTAGCTCAAGCTCCCGTAAGGTGTCTTCAGGACCCCCATGAGCGGTATGTCCGATTGCATCGCAGAATATGTTTCAGAGATTGCTGAAAGAAAACTGTCCGATCCGGAATAGGAAAAATCCCCTTTTTCGGACATCTTCATGAGTTTCTTCCTGTAGGATTCGATCGGGCATAAAAATGAGGAATCCAGCAGATCCGGGACCAGACGATCCAGATGATCGAAGAGTTCCTGGAAGCGCTTCTTTATCCTCGACTGTTCATCCTTTGACAGGCTCTTGATCTTCATTTCATTTTAGCTGCCTTATGGATTCGGCCTTCACCGTGACAGGTATTGGTACCATGCTCTCGACAAGCTGCACGGTAACTTCCTCCTTCACGGAATCTATCGATATTATCTTGGCCTTCTCCCCCTTGAACGGCCCCTCAACGAGCTCCACCAGCGAACCCAGCTCCAGGCCGGATACGGCTGGCTTTGGCGTGAGATAATGCGCAATCTCCTCCAGATCTATCTTGCCAGACACCATGCCCTTGTATCCCCTTATATCCCTGGCAAGGTACGATATCCTGTCGGGATGCATGGTCTCCACGAATATGTAGCCCTTTATTTCGTACGGAGCCATTATGGCATAAACCTCGCTTGGAAGCTTCTTTCCGTCTCCTGATCGATCCTCCCTGTCCTTCTCTGCCCTGTTGTTGAGGTCTATCGCGACCTGAACCTCTGATCCAACGGTCGTCTTGAGTGCAACGATAACGGGCTTCAGTACGATCGTGACGGACTTTGTGAACCTGTGCACGCCGTCCTCGGATTCTATTGAAAAATTCAGTGTCATTTTATCGTTTGGATACGCACCCTTTGGCGCATTTATGGCCATATCGATATTCTTTGACTTGAGCGGATCTATATCGATATCGTCCTCCAGACTGCCCTGTCCCAGGAGCGAGACCTCGTTCTTCTTGCTGATGTTCAGCACGGCCTTCCAGTCCACAGTGCTGTCGTTCTCCTCGACGCTGTAACCTATGCTGACCCTGAACTTCCTCTTCACATTCTGAATGTTCTTTATGCTGAATCGCAGGTTGATCGTTTCGCCAGCACCGACCTCTATGCGGTCTGGAACGTCAGACGATATCCATTCATATTCCTTGCTGTTTTCCATGGATTCCACCTTAAGGTATCTTGAAATAAACATCCATAAGCAGGTATATTATGAAACCAACGGCCACCTATGATGAGAAGACCAACTGCGGTTATTACCAGCACCTTTATGTATTCATCCCTCGTCGGCTTTCTCGCCATGCGGAGGATTCTCGCATACTTCCCCTTCCCAATGCTGGAAAACCTTCTCTCCAGATTCTGCTGAATTTCCTCAGCCTTATCTTCAATTGACACCAAATCACCGAAACAAAACATTATAAAAAAAGGAAATTTAAAGGTATGGTCTGGGCAGATGCCAGCCAGTGTTCTAACTTGGAGGTGATCCATCCGCAGGTTCCCCTACGGATACCTTGTTACGACTTAACCCTCCTCACTGACATCAGATTCGAATCCATCCAGAGGACGGACCCTCATCCAACACCAGCTCGGATGGTTTGACGGGCGGTGTGTGCAAGGAGCAGGGGCATATTCACCGTAGGCTGTTGACCTACGATTACTACGGAATCCACATTCGTGAGGGCGAGTTACAGCCCTCAGTCCTGACTACGAACGGGTTTCGAGGTTAGCTTCCCCTTTCGAGGTTGCAACTCATTGTCCCGTCCTTTGTAGCGCGCGTGTAGCCCGGGAGATTCGGGGCGTACTGACCTGCCGTCGACCCCTCCTTCCTCCAGCTTAGCGCTGGCGGTCCCTCTAAAGTGCCTCTGCCCGCAAAGACAGTCTGGCAATTAGAGATGGGGGTCTTGCTCGTTATCACACTTAAGTGAACGCCCTACGGTACGAGCTGACGACGGCCATGCACCACCTCTCCTTCTATCGGGTAAATTCGTCAGGTTGACCCTCATCCGAAGGTCGCTCCCGGTGAGTTTTCCGGCGTTGAATCCAATTAAACCGCACGCTCCTCCCGTTGCGGTGCTCCCCCGCCAATTCCTTTAAGTTTCAGCCTTGCGGCCGTACTCCCCAAGTGACCCACTTAACACCTTCGCTACGGCACTGCCCCCCCTCAACGGAGAAGCAACACCAAGTGGGCAGCGTTTACAGCTAGGACTACCCGGGTATCTAATCCGGTTTGCTCCCCTAGCCTTCGTCCCTCACCGTCGGATCCGTTCTAGTTGAACGCTTTCGCCACCGGTCGTCCTTTCAGGATTACAGGATTTTACCCCTACCCTGAAAGTACATTCAACCTCACCCGGTCCCAAGTCTTACAGTCTCTTCAGAAGTTCTTCCGTTAAGCGGAAGAATTTATCTGAAGATTTATAAGACCGGTTACGAACGCTTTAGACTCAATAAAAGTGATCACCACTCGAGCTGCGGGTGTTACCGCGGCGGCTGGCACCCGTCTTGCCCAGCCCTTATTCCTGATGCTTTTTAGGCATCAGAAAAGCCTTGACAAAAAGTCAAGGCACTCAGGCTCCCCGTGTCGCGCTTTCGCGCATTGCACAGTTTTCGCGCCTGCTGCGCCCCGTAGGGCCTGGACTGTTGTCTCAGAGTCCATCTCCGGGCTCCCCCTTTCAGGGCCCGTACCCGTCTTAGGCTAGGTGGTCCTTTACACCACCTACTACCTGATAGGCCGCAGACTTATCCTCAGGTGCAGAAGCTTTCATCATTACAACCATTCCAGTTTGTAATGACTATGGGGAATTAGCCTCAGTTTCCCGAGGTTATGCCCCGCCTGAGGGTAAATTATCCACGTGTTACTGAGCTGTTCGCCGGTGCCTTACGGCCCCATGACTTGCATGGCTTAGTCGGAACCTGATAGCAGTGACCGCCGGCAGGATCGACCGGAGTTAAAACACTCAATTGGAATTAGCGGCTGGCATCTACCTGTCAGAAGTGAGCATTACTGACTCACTACTCCATATTTACCAACCCTGGAAGAAGAGACACATAAACGCGCACAGGCGTAATTCATCTCTTTCGTAGGTAGGTTGGCATCCATACCTGTTATGTGCAAAGTAAAGAATAGCAAATCAGTATATATAACTTTCGAAGCGGAACTCCAATTTTCTAGGGAAATCTAAAATAATTATGTTAATAAGAATCTGGCTGAAAAAATCTTGAAAACCAAGGAAAATGAAGAAAATAATACGATTATTTGGCCAGCGTTTCCTTCTCTATGTCAACAAACCTGTCCTTGAGCTTCTCCATGACCACGGGGAGCGTAGTGTACTCCATCTCCTGGTCCGGAAGCCTGTGGGGCTCGAATGGGCCCATCCTCCTGAGGTGATCCGTCATCTCCCCTGCAACGCGCCTGGCGTAGTCGAAGGCCGGATCATCGAACATGTCAACAGGCCCCTCAAGCTTGCCTGACTTCAGAACGTAACCGAGGGCGACCACCCTGGGTGGCCCGTCAAACCTCGTCATCTTGGCATCCTTCATGCCTACGGGCATCAGCGGGCCATTGAACGATCCCCTCATCCAGCCGCTGACTAGATACGGGAAAGCAAAGGCCTCAAGCGATTCTCCAGCGGCCGGAAGACCGGACTGTATCCTTACCACCGCTGCCGGATCATCCTTGCCAACGTATTTTCCAGCTATAAGCGACAGCTTGTCCGTGGAGATGACCGCAACGTTCTCCTCAGGAAGCTTCTTGTTCTCCTTCTTTGTGTATACGCGCTTTATCACGTACCGCTCCTTCGATCCTATGAGGGCCAGAAGATCGTAGAGGTATTCAGGAGCATCAAGGAAGATGGCCTTGTGTTCTATGACGTCCCAGACCTCGAAGCGGAACCCGCTGTGCATGGCCTCATCTATAACCAGGCCCGGGGTGTTGAACGGATCGGCAAACATCTTGTAGATGGGGAGGTTAAACGCTCCGGGTTCTGTCTTATCCATCATGTATACTATGAATGGCTCTGACGGCCTCTCATTTATCTCCATCTCCGCAACGCCCGGCCCCATTCCCTTAAGGTTTCCTGAAAATGAATCCTTCAGGAGGTCCTGCCCAGCTCCGTATAATCCGAGCTTCTTCGCAACTTCAGTACCGGCCTTGAACGCGTTCCACGCGAGTTCATGGATTTCAGAACTATCTATTCCCTTGGTATGGACCATGGTTATCTGGGCATCATCGCCCACATGAGCCATCCTGAAATCTGATATGAGGTTCTTTCCGTGATCCTCTATATACTCCTGTATCCTCGCCATTACCTTTTCGTCCACTATGGAGTGGCCCGGCAAACTGCCTATGTCTGCCTTTATATGGGATATCGTCACCTTCATTAGTTTACTTATCAGAATATGAATAAAAAAGTTTCCTGAATCTCACGCAAGCGTCGGGGGGGAGATTTGAACTCCCGAGCTACGAGAGCAGTAGATCTCGAGTCTACCGCCTTACCGGGCTAGGCTACCCCGACTCACAAGGAAGGGCATTTGCCAGCGTCACCACCATATTATGGATAGATATAAACATTTTACAGGGGCGAATTCCGATGCATGCATCTGTGCCTTTTATGTTTATTGAGCTACAAAATAATTATATGATAAGATTAAATTCCGCCGGCCTTAACATTCTTGCGTACCTCAGCGGAAAGCCTGCCAAGCGGGTAATCACCAGTATCCACGAATTTTATGATGCCAGCAAGCGATGGATGTACGGACTTGATCTCGTTGTACATCCTGATCGCTATGTCCCTGAGATCAAAATGGGCCTGCGGCGTGCTTCTGAGTTCGATGAAATACGTTGCCTCGGCAAGGTTCGTGGTGAAAACCACAGGGTATCTGTATGCAAATGGCACCGCATACTGCGCGATCCATGCACCGTACCGTTCCTTGATGATGCGGTAGACTCTCTCTGCATCCTTCATGGCCTCCGCATACTCCTCAGAGAGATCCGGCATCTTTGCTATTATCGGCGGGACATCGAAGCCGTAGCTTACCGTAAGCGGCTTTCTGACTATGCTCAGGAATCTGTGCCTCTGCAGATCACGGAAAGCACCGTAGTTTGTGGTGACTTCGAAGACGTAGTTGACAGCCTCGAATGGCCTTCCTACCTTCATCCTCCTGTTCTTCCTCAGATCCCTGATCCTTTCCAGAATGGCGGATGCCTCGGAGAGTTCCATCGCCTTGATCCTGGATATTATTCCGGATGCATCCTCTGCGAATGGATACATCAATAATGCCAGGACCTTCTGCATCTCCTCCCTTTCGTTGCTGTACTTTATCAGCCTGACCTTCTCGAATCTGCCCCCGTCGGTGTATGGAAAAAGGCTCGCCAAACTTCTCTTATAGTTGATGATGTCCTGGCCATGCTGGGATAATGCATCATCTATTATCTGCGGAAATTCACCTTTCAGCTCTTCATACAGATCATGCGCCAGCCTTTCAGATTCCGGAACACCGTATTCCATGAGCTTCTGTATGAGGTGTATGAACGACCTGCCGTTTCCGCTTACCCCCATGTTTGTCAGCGTTGATGCAGGGAGTATGAACCTGGCGTCATCAAGCGCCCTCGACCTAACCGAAGATCTGTAAGATTTCTGGGCCAGCTTTCTGCCGTTTTCGTCCAGTTCCTTGTAGTTTCTCGGATTTCCATCGATGTTGAAATCAAAGGATTCGATCGGCCACTGTCTGGAAATCTCCTCCTCTATCCTTGGAAGGGTCGATGAATACAGATCGAAGAGCCTGTTGCAGAGATCGGTGTATTCCCTGGCAGCCTCTCCAGACAGCCCTATTTTTTCTGCCTGCATGAACAGATAATGGCCGTCCACTTTCCTGTCGTAGGCTACGTACCTTGTTGATTTTTCCAGGTACGAGAGACCTATGCGTATCTCCTCAATTACCTTTGATATGACGTTGGAAACGTTCTGTATCCCAACCTGTGCAGTTACGAGTTCAGCTATTGATTCATCGCCATACTCCAGAAAGATCCTCCTGTAAAAGTCCTCAGACCTCTTCTGGTTTCCCTCGAATTCCCTGTGAAAGACCGATCTTATGTCCGGATCCGATGCCCTGCTGTACCTTGACATAAGTGCACCGCGATCGATCATGCGATCGGTCTTGATTATGAAGACGTCTCTGTCCTCGTTCGAAAATGACATGAACCTTAATCTACACTATATTTAAATTTATACCATGGCAGGAACATGTGCGTAGTTTCGCTGCACGTTCATCATCCCGCCAGGATATGCCAGCATGAACCTTGTGGTGACTGTTATGCATTCGGAAATGATTATCGTGCTTCACGCAATTGGAATATACTTGCGCTTATTGAAAGCAATGCGATCCGAATCATCCAATGCGGATTCTGGCATTTGCACCGTGCACGATCATACGCTGAATCAGCATCTCTCTCGTATATGCAGCGGTCATAGCAGAGTGAGTCAATCATCGGTGTTAATCTTTTAAAAATGATAGATATATATATTAATATGATATATCGAACAAGTGGTATTATGCCTGACGATCTAACTGATAACGCAAAGAAAATTTACGATGCTATGAAGAAGCTCGGTGCGACCTCTGAGGAGAAGCTCAAGACCGCTGACGATATTATGAAGGCGGCAGCGCTTGGAAAGTCCATCGTCAACGCGGCACTCCAGGAGCTCCAGAAGAAGGGCTATGTCAAGAGGGTCGCAAGACAGAAGAGCGCAGGATACTTCGTGGTAAAATAACGCTTCTTCATCATTTTAAATCAATTTTTTGTGTATGTTTTTTATACGTTTTATAAGCCACAAATATGCTTAAATAAGTGTTTCTGTTAATAAAATCATGCGCTGGGGCCTCGTATGACAACCCTCATCATAAACGTGGATAGAGACAACGATTTCGGCGACAAGGCTGGTGTTAAAGGGCCTGTCGTGGGATACACAGAGTGCTATAATGCCGCCGTCAGGCTGATAAGTGTTGATCCTGAGGACTCTGATTCTAACGCGCTTTTCGGTGCTCTGAAGGTTTATGAGGATCTGAGAAAAAAGGGCGAGGACGTTGAAATAGCCCTGCTCACCGGCGATAATGATGTGGGAGAGAAATCCGACGAGATCCTGTCAAAGCAGATAGCCGACGTTGTCGGATCAGGACTTTACACCGACGCGATCCTCGTTTCGGATGGCGCTGAAGACGATTACATAGTCCCTGTTATCCTCTCGTACATAAAGATAAGGTACGTGAAGCACATAATAGTGAGGCACAACGAGAACATAGAGAGCCTGTACTACTATATAGTGCGTGCGCTGAAGGACAAGAAGATCCTCAGCAAGATACTCATACCTCTGGGACTGGTCTTCCTGACCTACGGGCTTGTCTCGCTGATATTCATCCTTTACTCTGCATACGTTACCGGCGTAAGGATTATCGATCCTACGGTCGGAGCCATAACGTTCGTTACTCTGGTTCTTGGCGCGTATCTGCTTGAGAGGGGCTTCGATCTCTTCAACCTCATGGCCAGGCTGATACGCGAAGTACACGAATACGCACAGGATACCAGGATACTGTTCTTCACATACGTCATCGCGGGCCTGCTTGTGCTCGTGGGAATTGCCTCAAGTTATACGATAGCCGTGCACACGTCAAAGAACGGCCTCGATGCGTTCCTGGTATTCCTCTCGCTGTTCACCTGGTGGGTCTATGGATCCATATTCACCACGGAGGTTGGCAGGGTCGCCGAACTAGCCGTGGGAAGAAAGGCCGGCATACTCAAGATATGGTATGGCCTGATATTCTCGCTTTCGATAGCATTTGTAGTCTACGGCATGTTCAACTACATAAGGTATATTCTGGGCTTCATAACGCTCAAGTCCGGGCTCATAAGCATATTCTTCCTGATCCTGGGCCTGATAATAGCCATCGTATCCTCCATGGTGCACAGGTACTTCAATGAGAATCCGGAGATACTAAGAGAGGGCACCTGATGGATCTTCCCAGATGGCTGGCCATATACAGGTCCATCGCCGACGACTTCTCCTTTGATCCTTCAGCGGATCTTCTTTCATCCATCATACTTTCGAACCTCGTCGGAAAGCCGGAACTTCCCGACAGGAAGGGGAGCACGGCATACGTTATCGGAAATGGTCCGAACATAGATGAGGCGATACAGAGCATTTCCAGTGGATACACCATTGTAGCGGATTCAGCAATATCGGCCTATTTTGCAGTCCGCGGATGCCCGGACATGATAGTGACGGATCTGGACGGGGATGTCGATACGATATTCAGCTGTGCATCCAAGGGCACTTCGATCATAATACACGCGCATGGAGACAACATCCACAGGATCATAGGAAACGGACACAGGATAAGAGATGATATGATCGGAACCACCCAGGGCATTCCGTACAGGAATGTTGCAAACTTCTTCGGCTTCACCGATGGAGACAGATCGGCATACATAGCAAGCAGGATGGGCTTCGAAAAAATTGTTCTGGTTTCATTCGATTTCCATCACGTAAACAGATCGAAGCCTGGAAATCCTGCCATAAAGGCGAGGAAGCTGAAATGGGCACAGGCCATAATCTCTATGCTGGCCGAAGAACGCGGAACTGCCCTTGCAGACGGGGATTTTGCAGAGATATGAAAATCAGGCATCGGTAAGTGCCACAGAATCAGGGCTCTGCACTATTCTGCCATCGATGTACTCCGGTACGATATTTGTGTGGTCAACCCTGAGGCAGAATTCCAGATCCCTTTCGCCCACGCCTGCTATTATGTTCCTGTTTATCTCCTCAGTCTTCCTTGTATATTCGCTGACATCAACTTCATGGCCCTCTGCCATCAGCTTGAGCAGGTTGGCGAAGAGTATGTCCTCGGGGGCCTTTCCTATTGGCCTGTTTGAAGGAAGTATCAGGACGTCCCTCTGCGACCTGATCATCGCTACGGTCGCGCTGAGGTTCACGTACGATGAGAATATTATCCTGCCGCTCCGTATACGCGAAAGAACGTAGGTACCGTTGGTCGAGGTGAATGCAACAACTTTTCCGGAAAGATCGGCCTCCGCGATTTCCGCAGGGGAATTATCATAATCAAAGTAAGGCGGTTTTATCCCATACTTTTCCCCCACGAGAATCGTGCCCGGATTCCTTCTCTTGAACTCAATTGCCTTCCTGACATCGCGGAAAGGCAGTATGTATTTCGCACCCCGAAAAAGTATCATCGGAATCGTGGTAGTGGATCTGAATATATCAACGACCACGTTGATCTCCGCCCATGAGTCGCTCTTCCTTCCGTCGCCTATCCTGATCATCTTATACTATCCCAGCATTATGGATAAACTGGATAAAATATTTCGCGCAGACGATGCGATGATTGTGAAGCGATCGTCAGCCGGGTGCGTTTCTTCCTGCATACAGGCTGTCCGAGAGCACGGATGAAACGTTGATCAGGCTGAAGCCCATTATCCTGAACTTCACCATATCCTTTGGGTCCACGACAAGTACCCTTACCTTCTGCCTGTTTTCGTCTGATATTACGCTCTTCATGGCTGCGGCTATTATGAGGTTATACGCATCGTCATCCGAACCTATTATTATCTCCCTGGCCGACGAAAAATCGAATGATGACAGGAGATCGATATCGTCAGCGTTGTGGTCGAAGACTATGTATCCCTCATCCCTCAGAGACCTAGCCTTTGCCTCGTCACGTTCTATCACCACAACAACCGTTCCTGTTGCCTTCATCTTCGACAGGTACTCCTGCAGCAGATTTGAAAATCCACATACCAGAACGTAATCTTTAAGCGTTTTCAGCTCCCTTTTCTCCATCCTGTTCACCAAGCCTCCAAGACGGCGTTCAACCGAAGGCAGTATGAGAGCGGTGATCGAGCTAAAAAATATTGCCACTCCAAGGAAGGCAAGCGATATGGTGAATATCTTCGCATCCATGGTCACCGGCAGTATATCGCCGAAGCCAAGCGTCGTTATTACTTCGCCCGTGTAATAGAAGGCGTTGCCCAGGTCAGTTATTGGCGGCCTGAACTGATCTCCGAACAGCAGCGATCCCCCTATGCCGTACAGTATGGTAAACGCTATTGTGACCAGTGCAATGGCCACCTCAGGCCTGCCAAGTATGCGGGCCGGATATACGTATTCCCTGCGCCGCCTAATGAGCATGAATATAACGAAAAATGAGAAGGCCATGCCAAGTATGGTGATATGGTAGTGCCTTCCAGCTCCAAAGGCCAGTATCAGCACCGTGATGAAGGAGCCTGAAACCATGATCCACCAGGCGGTCTTGGTCTTCTCCTTCATCAGAAAGCCGAAAATTGAGAGGACGAAGCCGTCAAATACGGCGATGAATGCCATCGCCTTGATCGATACCCCAACGGCCAATCCAATCACGTGTATCACGACGACATGCGTTGAGGATATCAGAGACAGACCGAGGAGTATCGTTATGATGCCCTGAATCAGGACTAGCCATCTGGATTCCATTATCTGGTTTGGCCTGGCCACGTAAAAAAATGCCTGAGTTGGATAAAGCTTTTTGTGATGCTACCCGATGGAAAATGAAAAAGATGCGTTACATCCGATCAAGATCTTTTTATCTGGCGTTTCTGATCATGTTTTTAAGATGGCTGCAATAATGTGAAGCCAAGTTTAGTGAGATGGTATAGAGATGTTCACAAGGAGGGGCGATCAGGGCGAAACGGACCTTGCAAACAGGGCCAGGGTAGGCAAGGACTCTCCAGTTGTTGAGGTCCAGGGCACAATCGATGAACTCAACTCATTCATAGGATACGCACTGGTGCTGAGCAGATGGGACGATATCAGGAACGATCTTTTCAGGATACAGAACGATCT
Source organism: Thermoplasma acidophilum DSM 1728 (assembly GCF_000195915.1). Classification (GTDB taxonomy): domain Archaea; phylum Thermoplasmatota; class Thermoplasmata; order Thermoplasmatales; family Thermoplasmataceae; genus Thermoplasma; species Thermoplasma acidophilum. Next base: position 1,483,711 of record NC_002578.1, read on the forward strand.
CTTCGTTTTGGGTGAGGATGTATCAACCGGCGGAAAGGGTAGGACAGTAACGAGGGAGATGATAGACTATCTCGAAGCCCGCGTGAAGGAGATGAAGGCAGAGATCGGAAAGATAGAGCTTTTCGTTGTGCCTGGCGGTTCGATAGAATCCGCCTCGCTCCACATGGCACGTGCTGTTTCGAGGAGGCTTGAGAGGAGGATAGTTGCGGCGTCTAAACTCACGGAGATCAACAAGAACGTTCTGATATATGCCAACAGGCTCTCATCGATACTATTCATGCACGCATTGCTTTCCAACAAGAGGCTGAACATACCAGAGAAGATATGGAGCATACACCGCGTCTCATAATCCAGACTTTTCAGTAAAATGATGTATTATTCAGGAAATGAAAGTTATGATCTTCTCAGATTTTTTAAAAATGGAATAAAATGAGATGGTTCAAATTTTGAAGTGCAGGGGCTTTCCGTAGGCTTCTTCTGCAGTCTCCTTGACGCCCTCGCTGACGGTCGGATGCGGGTGTATGGTCAGCCCTATGTCCATTGCCATCAGCCCGGATTCAACCGCAAGGGACAGTTCGCTTATCAGCTCGCTTGCGTGAGGTGCGGCAAGGCCGGCACCTGTTACGATGCCCTTCTCATCGTAGTATATATTGAATGTTCCGATGCTCTCGTTCATGGTAAGCGATCTCCCGTTTGCTGCAACCGGAAATCTGGTTGACTTCGCTGACTTCGATCCGGTGTACGCTATCTCAGGATCAGAGTATATGACGTATGGCATGGCCCTGTATTCTACTACGCTGTCCATGCCGCATATGTTGTCCGCAGCAATATCCGCGTCGTAATATGCCTTGTGCGCAAGCATGGGCTGCCCGGACACGTCGCCTATGGCGTAAACGTTCGGCACGCTTGTGCGCTTGTGCGCGTCCGTCTTTATGAAGCGCCCGTCCATCTCCAGCTTCAAGTTCTCGAGGCCGAATCCCTCCGTATTGGGTACCCTTCCAACGGTCATGAGGACCTTCTCGGCCTCTACGTACTCTCCGCCCTCCATGTTCACCCTTATCTTATCGCCGTGCTGCGTGTTCAGAACCTTCTTGCCGGTCATAACTCGGACGCCGAGCTGGGACAGCCTCCTCTCAACATGCCTTACAAGCTCCTGATCCGTGCCGGGAAGTATGCTGGGCATCATCTCAATTATTGTCACCTTGGATCCGAGCTTCGCAAGCGCCGTCCCAATCTCAACCCCTATGTAGCCGCCGCCTATTATGGCCGTTGACTCCGGTATGTGATCGAGATCGAGCACTTCCCTGTTGTACATCACATCGTCGATGCCCTTTATCCTGACCGGCTTGGAACCGGTGGCTATGACCAGGTTCTTTCCCTCGATCACCTTCTCCCCTATTTTAACATGGGTTGCGTCAACGATGTAAGCTTCGCCCCTTATGACGTCGACGCCATAACCCTTGCAGAGCGTTTCCACGCCGCCGGTCAGCCTGTTGATCATGGACCACTTCCATTCCTGCCATTTCTTCATGTCTATGGAATAGTTCAGGGATACGCCTGGCATCTCCCTGAGGTAGTTTATCGAGTTTGCGAGTTCTATCAGTGCTTTTGATGGTATGCAGCCGTAGTTAAGGCATTCACCGCCAATCTTGTCCTTTTCGATGAGAGCGACCTTCTTCTGCCTCTGGCCCAGGCGTATGGCCGCTGCATAGCCTCCCGGGCCGGAACCTATTATTATTGCATCGTACATATCAGATCTCGTAGATTATAGCGTTCGGATCCTCAATAACCTTTTTCAGATCCACGATGAACCTGGTTGCAACCGCTCCGTCTATGAGCCTGTGGTCACAGGACAGCGATAGGTACATGTATTTCCGCCCCTCTCTTTCCAGGATCCGGTGCACACCCAGTATTGCGACCTCAGGATAGTTGATTATTGGCGTGGACATTATGCCCCCTATTGTGCCAACGTTGGTTATGGTGAACGTTGAATCCTGGACTTCATCCAGCTGCAGCTTGTTCTCGCGTGCCCTGCTTGCCTTGTCCGATATCTCTGCAGATATCTCCACCATGCTCTTTCTATCAGCATCCTTTATGACGAAGACGTTCAGGCCGTCCGGCGTGTCAACCGCTATGCCTATGTTGTAGTATTTCTTCAGTATGTAAACTCTGCGCGTTTCATCGTAAATTGCGTTGAGGTATGGATACTGCTTCAGGATAGATGGCACGATCCTTGCCAGAAAGCCCGTGACGGTGACCTTCCTGTTCCTGGCCTTCGCGGAATCCAGAATCGAAACCATGGATGTGACGTCGACTTCCTCCATCACCGTGAAATGGGGCATGATCTGCTTTGCCTTCGTCATCTTGTCGAATATTATCCGCCTCAGGCCATGCATCTCCAGGATCTCTTCTCTCCCAGGTGCAGGCTTCTGGGCCGGGATCTGCGGCGCCGTGTGCACGGCCTCCGCTTTTCCAGCGGATGGGGCTGGCGATGGTGCAGGCGACTTCATGTACCTCTCCAGATCGTCAAGCGTCACGCGCCCACCCTCTCCGGTGCCTCCCACCTTCGAGAGGTCTATTCCGTTCTCCCTCGCTATTCTCCTAACTGCAGGGCTTGCAAGCACATGCCCGGATACCTCCGGCAGGGGCACCTGCTTGACCTCTGCAACCTGAACCGTGCTTTCGGCACGGCCGGCAGGCTGCTGTACCGGAGCCTCTTCACCGGTATCGATCTGCAGGAGGGTAGAACCCACAGGGACAACCTGGCCCTCCCTGTAGAGTATCTTCACTATCTTTCCCCTGACGGGCGACGGTATCTTCACTGTGACCTTGTCCGTCATAACCTCAACAAGGTCCTGATCCTTCTCCACCATGTCGCCTTCCTTGACATCCCATCTGACTATCTCGCCCTCTGTTACCCCCTCACCTATGTCTGGCAGTTTGAATTCGTACATACGATCACCTGAATGACATAACCCTATCTAGAGCTGCATTTATCCTCCCTTCATTGGGCAGATAGTACTCCTCGAGCCTGTAGGGGAATGGCGTGTCCGGGCCAGTTACCCTGACGATCGGAGCGTAAAGGTACTCTATTGCGCGCTCCGATATCATTGCGGATATCTCTGCGCCAACCCCCAGCGTCCTTGGAGCCTCGTGGACTATGACCACTCTGCCCGTCTTCTTGACGGAAGATATGATCGTATCCCTGTCCATCGGCGCTATAGTGCGCAGATCTATGACCTCAACATCGTACTTTGACTTGGACGCAACGGACATGACGGTCGGAACCATCGAACCGTAGGTCACTATTGTAACGTCATTTCCCTGCTTCAGGACGTTTGCCTTCCTGAGCGGGATGGTGTATTTCTCGTCCGGAACCTCAACCTTCTGCGCCCTGTAAAGCCTCTTTGGCTCCAGGAATATGACCGGATCTGGAGATTCTATCGCTGATATGAGGAGCCCCTTTGCATCATATGGATTTGACGGGCTTACAACTGTAAGGCCTGCCGTATGTGCGAAGTAGGCTTCGCCGCTCTGCGAGTGGTAGAGGCCACCCTTTATGCCGCCACCGACTGGAGTGCGCAGAACCAGCGGGACGGTGTAATCGCCTCCTGACCTGTAGCGAATCTTCGCCATCTGGTTTATTATCTGGTCCATGGAAGTGTATATGAAATCCTGGAACTGTATCTCCGGAATCGGCTTGAGACCGTTAACGGCCATTCCAATAGCCATTCCGACGATTCCCAGCTCAGAAAGCGGAGTGTCTATCACACGCTGTGGCCCGTACTTCGCCTGTAGGCCATCCGTGACCCTGAAGACACCTCCATCCCTGCCTACGTCCTCTCCGAGTATTATTACGCTGTCATCCTCGGACATCTTGAGATCCATTGCACTGTTCAGTGCCTGAACCATGTTCATCTGCGTAGTATCTCACCCCTCTCCTCTTCAATTGCCCATGTGATCTCGGAATAGACGTCATCAAACATCGTCTCAGGATCTGGAGCAGGTATCTTGAGGCGCTCCTCGAACTTCTCATCGATCATCTTCTTTGATTCGTCCTTGATCTTGTCGATCTCCGCCTGGTTGAGGTATCCTCCGCTGATCATCAGCTTCTCCGCTATGACAAGCGGATCAAGATCGCTGTTCTCCTGCACCTCGTTCTTGCGGTACTTGCTGGGATCGTCCGATGTTGAATGCGGCCCCATCCTGTAGCTTCTCGCCTCCACCAGAATCGGATTTCCAGATCTGGCGTACTCGACCGCGTCCTTGACCGTCCTGTAGGTCTTTATGAAATCGTTTCCGTCCACGTAGACGCCCTTCATGCCATATGCTTCGGCCTTCTTGTATATTTCAGCCTTGGTCTGCTTCTCAACGGGCAGGGATATGGCCCATCCGTTGTTCTCGCAGAGGAATACCACCGGAAGGTCGAAGACGGCTGCAAAGTTCATGGCCGCATGGAAATCCGGGGTCGAAGTACCGCCATCTCCGAACGTTGTTATCACGATGCCTTCCTGCTTTCTGTATTTCTTGGCATAGGCTGCGCCAACGGCAAGCGGCAGGTTGGTGGCTACCGGGCTGGGAACTGACATGAAGTTTATCTCCTTCGCACTGTAGTGGCTGGGCATCTGCCTGCCCTTGGCACTGTCCTCGGCGTTTCCCATTATCTGATCGAATATCTTCTCTATTGGATGCCCCAGGTAAATGAGCATCGTCACGTCGCGGTAATAGCCGTAGACACTGTCCTCCTTTGACAGCGCCATGGCAGCTCCGGCCTGCGTGGCTTCCTGCCCCATCATGGGCGTGTAGAAACCGACCAGGCCCTGCCTCTGGGCCGTTATGATCTTCTTGTCAAAATACCTCCCAAGCACCATGGATGTAAAACCTCTTACGATGAGGTTTTTCTCATCCTGATCCAGAACTTCCGTCATACAAACACCCTCATGAAACCATGCAGAGCATGACAATTGCTAACGCGATGGTGAAAAATTTTCGAAGGGCTAATGTGACTCTTTGCTTTGCTCTGCACGGGTAATAATGATTATTAAGTATTTATTACTATTCATTTTAAATCCCACATATATGAATGAAATTAAAAATAAATAAATGATATCATCGAATACGATCAAGAATTTGAAATTCTTAACACGAATTGAAGAATAGTTTCATCTGGTCGTAACGATGACCTCGTCGTTCAGCACGATCATCGTGTGCTCAAACTGCGCTATGAATGCACCGTTGTGTTCCTTCAGCACCGGGAATGAGTAGAGTTCCTTAGAAGCCATCATCCTCTTTATGTAAGACTTTGGATCCTCAACTAGGCCCTCAAGCCACCTCTCCGCGAACGGAAGTTTGTTGAAGTTCCTGTATATGATCTCATCCTCACGCGGCTTTGGCCTGTCGATCATGTAAATGTTTCCTGGCTGGCCCTCGTGGATCATGCCGATGCCCGTCGATGCGAACGGTTCTATGGCTATTGCATGATCCGGTTGGAGCCTGACAACATTTCCGTCATCGTAATTCGGTATGAATATGGATGCATGCAGGTCGTAGCGTTCCACGCCATGCCCACCCAGGTTCCGCACTGGCTTGAAACCATATGAACTTATCACCTCGGCTATTCTGCGCCCTATTTCATTGACGCTCTTCATCGGCCTTACCAACTCGATCGCGGCATTGAGGGCCTGCCTGGCCGCATCTATAAGATCAGAATGCTTACCCTGCTCGCCAACCTCCACCGTGATCGCAGTATCTGACATGTAGCCATCTATATGGGCACCGAAGTCCACCTTAACAACATCCCCTGTTTTAAACGTCTTCTTGTCATTTATTGCAGGGGTGTAGTGCGCTGCGTCGTTGTTTATGGACAGGTTGACGGGAAACGCGGGCAGCGCACCCTCATCTTTTACAAACTTTTCCATCGCATTTGCCACGTCAAGGAGCCTGGCCCCTGGTTCTATCATGCTGGCCCCAATTTCAAGGGCTTTCTTTCCAATCCTCCCAGCTTCAAGGTACTTTCGTTTAATTTCAGCATCCATGATATTCACCCAAGTATTTTCAGCCTGTACACGGATGGCTCGACGGCAGAGTATACGCTGATGGATCTTTCTAAATCCGATCGCAGCGTTGTGAGCCTGTGCCTGTATATGCCTATTATCCTCTTCATCGTTTTCTCATCATAGTAATTGCTTTTCCGGGATATTATCTCTGCAGATACTTCTGGATTTCTGGCTATGAATTCTATGCCCTTCTGGTATTGATCTAGAACCGATCTGAATGACTGATCACGGGCAGCTATTAAACAGGAAGCTGCATATATCCCGAGGCGTTCAGCAAATTCCGCATAGCTTATACCAACCTGCACCTCATTCCCGACGAGGCCCATATGGCCCTCTTCTGCCATTTTAACCACGGTGTCGGGATCGGTGTTTATGACCTGCCCGGATATCGATCTGGCTATGATCCTGGCATTGTAGTCGGCCAGCGTGCCCTTTCTCACTGTGTATATAGTCTTCGAATCGGTATTCCCTATTATGGAATACATGTCGATGAAGACCCCTGCAATGATCCCCATGCCGTATTTAGCGATGTTGGTTATCGAATCCAGGACGACGTCAAAACTGCCATCTTCCGAACATGTATTGTGAAGGCCTATATCCTCGTATTCTGATATCACCAGAAGCGGAAATGATACAGGTCCAGCAAATGGTGCACCGATTTTCATATGGCAGTCAATTGCAATATCATTTATAAATAAGTTACATGCTTTGTGTATCCAGCATTTGGCGTAACATCTGCGTTTCTGCGGGCTGCGCATCTGTGATTAGCATTCATGCATGCAATTGCAGCGAAAACGCTGGATCATCAATGTTCTGCTACGGACCAGTGACATCTCAATAAATATGTTCACTGGAGAAGCCCTTTTATCACATCACTAAAGCATTTGAGTTTTCCGGCTTCCCCAACCCCACAACTTTGCCATAAATATAAATACAGATATTGCCTAAAATGATCATGGTCAACAAAAAGGCTTCAGAGAGCCAGGTAATGGAACTTGAGAAGCGCAACTACAATAACCCCGTTGTTCTGTGCGGGTTTGCAGGATCAACTCCAACCGGTGTCCTTGCAGCGAGTTACATAGTTGAAACACTCGGAATGCACCAGGTTGCGCACCTGATATCGCAGCACATTCCGCCAGTGGCCGTATTTGTTGGCGGAAAACTGAGGCATCCATTCAGGATCTACGCTAACAATTCAAACACCGTTCTGGTTGCCATGTGCGAGGTGCCCATATCCAGCGCACATATTTATGAGATATCGAATACACTCATGAACTGGATAGACCAGGTTGGTGCAAGCGAAATCGTCATAATGGAGGGTAGCCCAGCAAATGGCATCCCCGAGGAAAGGCCTGTCTTTGCCGTTGCTGAAAAGCCAAAGCTGGACAAGTTCAAGAAGGCCGGCATACAGCCCGCTGATTCGGCCATCATTGCGGGAATGGGCGGTGGCATACTAAACGAATGCCTTGTGAGAAAGATAACGGGCCTCTCCTTCATAACGCCGACATCGGTCGATATACCTGACCCGGGCGCAGTATTGTCGATCATCGAGGCAATCAACAAGGCGTACAATCTGAAGATAAAGACCGATCTACTCGAGGAGCAGGTAAAGGCGCTTGACGAACAGATAAAGAAGATAGAGGAGCAGTACAAGGAGCTTCAGGAAAAGCAGAAGGAACCTCAGTCCATGTATGGATGATCGCCATGATCAAGGTAAGAGGCCACATCAGAAAGGAGCTAACGATAGAATCAGAAAGAAAGGTATCCGATCTGATGAAAGATCTTGGCCTGAACGAGGATGAATACGTGGTCATAGTTAACGGATCTCCCGTTCTGGGAGACCACATTGTGAAGAAAGAAGACGACGTCACCATACTCGAGGTTTTCTCTGGGGGATGATCAGATCGGTAATGATATGAACCTGTATATTGGTAAATACTCTGGATGATATATTATATGCAACCATTTAATTTCAGTATGTGTTCTTTAGGGCATTGACCATCAAGGTTATCCGAAGAATTTCGAAAGTTCAATTTTCACCTTTAATATTCTTGATCCTTCTATTCTTTCCACATATCCGCGAGCTTCAAGCACTTTCAAAATGGATGATCCGAGGAATCCGCCTAAATGAAACCTCTTTACAGTCCAGTCCTTGCAACCATAAGCGAACATTCTCTTGCCATTAGCCCTTGGAGGTAAAGAGACACCCCTCACTGTTAGTTCCTCAGCACCTGCAGTGGTAAGCCTATACGTAGGCTTCTCTGGATCGTCCAAAATAATCCATTTTCTTTTCAGCAATTCTTCAAGAAGGTATACTCCCATCTCACCTGCAAGGTGATCGTAACAGGTACGGGCATAATTTAAATCATTTACCGGAGATAGGCCGTAGTTTGCTGATCCGCCTGAGCTTTTTGAATGCAAAATGGAATCAAGCCAATCAACCATGTCCTCAAATTTTTCTGGTGCTATCCTGTAAATTTTCTCTCTTCCCATCTGAATGGAATCCACAAGCCTAGCTTCAGAAAGAATTGCCAGATTTGAGGACACCTTTGGCTGATCTGCCTGTGTTTGCATTGTTATCTCGTTCACAGAAGATGGTTTTTTAGCAATTATTTCTATTATTTTCCGTCTTAGTGGACTTGAAATGGCCTTCGCAAACCGAGTCTTTTCTATTTCGTCCATTTTTGGTGAACGGCGCTAACATATATGATTTTTCGCATATATGGCAAGGATTATTACGGCCACAAGAATGGACAAATATGGAAAATAATACGAACCAAGAAAACTCTGATGCATTGGAAAATGTATCGTTTGCATGCATCAGACCGGAAATCCTTTATTTCGGTACCCCAGTAGTTCTTATATCGACAATAGATAGAGAAGGGAAGGTTAACCTCGCACCCATATCTTCCGCCTGGGCCCTAGGATATTCTGTCGTTATGGGAATCGGTACAGAGAGCAAGACAATGGAAAATCTTAGAGAAACTGGAGAATGCACACTGAATTTTCCAGAGGGGGCTCTCTGGGAGTCCGTAGAAAGACTTGCCCCACTCACTGGAAAATACCCTGTCCCCCAAGATAAAGCGGATAAATTCAGATTTGAAAGCAATAAATTCGGTGTGGCAGGTCTCACACCCTGTGATTCTGAAGTCGTCAAACCTCCAAGAGTCCTTGAATGTAGGTTGCAGATGGAGGCCTGCGTCAAAAGCGTACGCCGTATTTCAGAACCAGATGTACAGGCAGGCATAGTAGAGGTAAAAGTTGTTCGGGTACATGCAAGGAACGACCTGATCATCGATGGCAAATACATTGATCCAAAGCAATGGAAACCGTTGATTTACTCGTTCCGCCACTATTTTACGCTGGGCTGCGATCTTGGAAAGACCTTTCGCTCAAAAATTTAGGAAACCCATAAATATGGATGGGGAATAGAAATTGAAATATATGCGCATTTTTATCGCAGGTGCCACCGGAATAATCGGGATGAAACTCTTGCCGTTACTCCTGGCAGGCGGATACTTCGTTGCCGGAATGACCAGATCGCCTGAAAAGGTCAGAATATTGGAAAATGTGGGAGCAAAGCCGATACTATGTGACGTCTACGATCCCGAAGACCTCGAAGCTTCGATAGTGAGCTTCGATCCAGATATCATCATTAGCCTGTTGACAGATTTGCCTGACCATGCCAGATATGTGAGGGATTATTCGGAAAGAAATAACCGGATGAGAACAGAAGGTGTAAGGAATTTGTTAAGTGCCGCAAGGGCAGCGGATTCGCCCAAACTGATCGTGGAGAGTGTGGCCTGGACTCTTGAAAGAGAAAGTGCCGAAGCAGTTGATATCATGGAGAAGATGGTGTGGGAATACGGTGGTATAGTGATAAGATATGGAAGGCTGTATGGTCCGGGTACATACTACCAGAATGATCTGCCTGCCAAGCCACGCATACATGTGGACAGGGCGGCGATCCTAACTGCAGAAAGTATATTGTCTGAGGAAAAAATAATAGTAATTGCGGACGAGTAAATCGATGGATTCAGCGGATATCTGACATGTTAAGATTCAGATAGAAATGGAGTTCAAATCCTTCGTATCAAAAAAAGTTTCCAGCATCCACCCTAAAAAACTATTCCTTTATTAACATATTCGGCTATTTTCTGAATACATCTGCACCGAAGAATTTATCGAGTACTGGCAAAGATTTCATGCCGACATTGAATTTCATTATCTCCATTGACTTTTTAAAACGATCCAGGTTCTTTCCTATGGAATAGTTGAAAATTTCCTGCCTGACTATATCCTCTATGCTCCGCTGCCCGGTGAATACGTCCACATACAGCCTGTCAGCCACAATATAAGGCCCGCGCGATCTGTCCCTTGCCTTCCAGCTGTTGACAAAGTCTACTGCATTATCCGTATCCACCGGAGGGCCAGTGTGAACCCGTATTCTTTCCTCGGCGCATGCTGGTGTTTCAATCAACACATATATTCTGTCGCTTACGTCAATTTCTGAGGATATGACACGAATTTCATGGGATTCCATTATCTTCTGCAGGACGGATCTGAAACGGTACACCTGAGGATAGATAACGTCGTCCGTAAGATCTGGCTTCGGCAGCGAGTATATCATGATACAGGTACCCCTATCATGATACTGCACGTTCTTTCCATTGTGTTCGATCTGGAAAAAACCCTCGTCTGGCGATGACAGGAACATTTTGCTTGCAATCTTCATTCTGGAAAGGCTTTCAAGGCTCACCGGCGATGCAACGTTTCTGTCAGGATCCACGGGATCTATTAGCACCATCGGATCACGGAAGCGTTCATCAAGGTCTATGAGAACTCTCCCCTTGGCCTTTGAAAAGTACCTTATGACGTTTTCAAAGCTTCCGAACCTGATCACCAGAAGCTCGCACAGGTATCCGGAAAAACCAAATGTCCTGGCCTCAGCTCCGTATACCCCTATTGATTTTGTGAATATCTTCAGAAGCCTGACTTCATCCCTGCCCTTTTCGTCTAGATGCCCATTCACGTATTCTGTATGAAGCAGCGTCCTGTCAACTGCGCTTATCTTTTTGTCGCCGAAGCTCATCTTGTAGCAGGGAACAACATCGATCTTCACACCGCCAATCTCGCCGCTGACATAGGGATGCTCCGCGTATTTCTCCCTTCCATTGGGGATCACGGCGTGACCTATGTGAAGCCCCTCCGTATTGATTATTTCCTCGGGATAATCGCGATCAAATGCTATGAATATATCCAGATCCCCGTCCCTGAGATTAGTGCCCTTTGCATATGATCCTACTATAACGGCTTCGGCCCTGAGTCCTCTTGATCTGCAGATGCTGTTTATCTTTCGGATAATATCATCTGATATGATCTTCAGCTTATTTTCTTCTTCCTGCGTTGGCCTGTATCTGCTGAGTACTTCCTGATAATCTATCATTTCTGCATCAGGTTCATTATGGCCTGAGCAGGCTCTCCGCCAGACGCTTTCAGAGCCTCTATCGCCTTCTCCCTGGAAACGCTCGCCTGTTCCATAACAAGCTTTATGTCATCCTCTGGGAAGGACTCTTCCTTCTTCTCTTCGGGCTCCTTGGGGACTTCCCTCATTGTACCGACAACCTGAAAGGTCTTCACGCCCTGTGCTTCGATCATCGTAACCTGGGCGTTGTCGATAACGTAATCCTTCGTCTTTCCCTTGAATATAACCTTCGTAACATCGTCCATCTCTGTGGACTTTATGCCCATCTGCGCCATCAGCCGGCGCATCTCCCTTGAGTTCATCCTGCCAGGTATCATTTTAGCACTGATCATTAAATCGTAAATAAAGTTGAGTTTTTATTGTGCAAAAATATATCAAAAGCCATGAGTACGAATGAACAGATATATAAAATAAAATGGATTTGATATTTACGGAGTTATCTTTATTGCTCTCACAGGGCAGACGCTCTCGCAAGCCATGCAGAATATGCAATCCGATTCACGGACAGGATCACATTTGTCTGTCCTGTACTTGTTCCACTCCTCGCTGCCCTTCTGTATCTTGTGGTCGTTTCCCGTACCTGATTTTCCGGGATTAAGATTCCACTCATAGAGATTGACAGGGCAGACATCCATGCATGCACCATCTGCAATGCAGCAGTCCCAGTCAACTGCAACATGGGTACCATGTATGCCCAGCTTTGTGGGATAGGGCTTTCCGTCGGCATCCAGCCTCTGCATTCCCTCGGCCCTTACATCATGGCCATTGTGCTGACCGGTCACGGGATAGTCCTTGTCGTTCTCAAGAAAATGCTCATCTATGGGCTTTGGCTTGAAATCAAGCTCCTCTAGCTTAACCAAATACACTCACCGACAAGATATTTTATATTTTTATTTAAACTATACGCAACTCCTTCAGAAAATTTTTTGAAAATTCCCTATTAAGATGGAACATTTACATATTCTTCTATTGGAGACTCGCTGAATGACGAATTCTGAACTTTAATAGACGCATTTGATCTCGCTTGTCCGAGCATACAAGAATTGATGAATTGGAACGATAGATCAATCTGAATTGGCCGAACCAGATATCATCTTAACCTGATCAAGCGCAGCTCAGCTCTGCGTTGCGGTCACTAGGCTTAAATTCATAAGCCTTCCCTGTTCAAATTCATTGAGTATATTCATACCCTTATATAAATATTCTCACTTCTATAATATTAAGACTGAAAATAGATCAATTTTGGAAGTATGCCGTGGGCCGGGATCGAACCAGCGACCTCCAGATCTTCAGTCTGGCGCTCTCCCAACTGAGCTACCACGGCTCCAGAAACTATGCGGCAGGATCTGGGCTTTACGGACAGGCCAGAGCTTTCTAAACATACCTCATTTGAGGCTCATCCTGCAGCCATCATTCTGGCGATTCCGGTGTGAGCGTATGGTATATATCTTTATCAATTTTTCCGATCCCATGCCTGTCCGCAGATTCATCAGACGCGGAATAAGAAATCAGGTACTGGCAGAAACCTTCTGTTCGCCCTGCTTGCCGGCATCCACGATCTGATCGCGGATCACCTTGCCAGCCGGGCTCCTGGGTATCTTCCTGACCTGAACGTATTTTGAGGGACGAAGGTACGGCGGCACCTTTGTACTGAAAAATCTCTTGATTCCGTTGAGGTCATCTGCGACAACGTAAGCCACCAGAGCCGGAAGGCCGGAATCGTACTGCATCCCCATGGCCATGTCCCTGACACCTGGCACCTTCAGTGCTTCCGCTTCTATCGGTTCCGGATCTATCAGCGTCCCGTTTATGATCATCCGCCTTGACCTTTCCAGATGGAGCCTCCCGTCAGCATCCATGAAGCCCAGATCGCCTGTGCTGTAATAGCTGTTCTCAGATCCGCCGGCGAAATGCATGGAAGAAACTTCAATCAATCCTATTTCACCTGGCTGCACATCCCTGCCGGATCTGTCCGTGATCCGTATTTTAACCCCTGAAAGGGGCTTGCCGATGCTTCCATCATAATCGGAGTCAATCGGCGTCAGGGTGGCACACCCTCCGATGGCTGTCAAATCGTATCCCACCTTTATGGTACGCCCTGTCTGGTTTTGGAAGCTGGACATGAAGTCTGCCGTGAAGTCTTCGCCAAGGAGGAAAAGAAATCTTATGGATTTCGGAATTCCGATCTTCTTTCTGATGATCTGCCCGTAAAGGTTGGAATTTCCAAGCACCATATTGCTTTCGAGCTTTTCTGCAAGCTTCATGGTTGTGCTTGCATCGATGTAATCAGGAACAAGGTTTACTGTGCCTCCATTGAGGAGGGCCGTGAAGATGAACTGTAGCGTTGAAAGATGGTATAGCGAAGAAGAAACAACAATGTTCTTTCTGAAGCCCTCCAGATAATTCGATATATCCTGAATGGATGACAGAATATCACTGTTCTTCAAAAGGATCTGTGACTGAGCCTTCTGTGTTCTCTTGATTATGGCCACGCCATCTGCATTCCGCTGTCTCTCCGGTGAGGAAACCCTGTCGAAGACCAGGTCCGATATCCTGTGCACTCCCGGTCTTGACATAAGATCGGGCCTTTCTCCCAGGTATTCCCTGAAATAATATTTGAGTGAAGTTCCGTACGGCGCAAAATCCTCGTCCCTTATCAGGAAAAGATCCCTGAAGTTGAATTCCCTGTAATTCATCATGTAATCGCTTGCTATCACATACTCTGCACCGTACTCCTCTGGCGATTCTCCAGGCCTGAGGAGGGCTGCGCCAAGGCCTAGTGAATTCAGGGCAAGAATCGACACTATGAATTGCGGCGAATTTCCTGCCAAGATCGCCGCACTCTTGTCCACGCCCATCTCATCAAGGTTGTGGGCAAGAGAATCAGACATTGAAATTAAAGCATGATACGTCAGCGGTTTTCCCAGAAAGTAGAGGGCAACCCTGCTTTCGTTTTCTCTTGCAACGGTTGCAAATGCATCGTAGAGGCTCGATCCTGCGCCCGTATCCATGGATGTATTAGCTTTCATCTATATTTTAATGTATTTCCCCATGACACCGGGTATCTCCGATATCATATCGGTCACCGTGTACCAGTAGCCGTGTTTGGAATAGGCTGCCTCACCCAGGGCCTTATTCAGGTAGGTGCCCATGAGGCATGCCCTCATCGGATCGACGGACCTTGCCAGAAACGCTGAGATTATGCCGGCCAGCAGGTCTCCCGTGCCTCCCATCGTCATCCTTGCATTGCCGCCCTTTGCATAGTGCACCTCCTCGCCGTTTGTTATCACATCGACCTGGCCCTTGAGAACGACTATAAGCCCCTTCTTTCTTGCATATGATATTGCATTTTCTTCGGTCGGTTCAAACCCGGATATGCGCCTGAATTCGCCTTTATGTGGCGTTATGATAATCTTGCGACCGGCAAAGCTCCCGGAATACGCTCCAACGGCATCAAGCGCATCGGCATCAACAACCATTGGCACTCTGGAATCCGATACGATTTTCCGTGCTGCTTCCATGGCATCATCGCCCTTCCCCATGCCCGGCCCCAGCAGTATGGCTGAATTTCCATAGATCTCTGATAGTTTCTTTTCGTCCAGCTTTTCGACCTGCCGCACGATTATTCCCGGATCGTATCCTGAAACTATCTGGTAGTTTCTCGGGGATACGAACACCCTGACGAGATCAAGGCCGATCCTTTCAGCGGCGAGAGCGGCTATGACGGATGATCCGTGGAACTCCCAGCCGCCCACTATTGCGAGGGTGCCGTTCATGCCTTTGTGAGAGGATGGATCTGGCTTTGGATAGTACAGTAGATCCCCCGGGCCGGCATATTTCCTAACATCCGGAGGTATCCCTATATCCGCAACGATTATTTTCCCGCTGTTATCCTGATTCATTCCGTATTTCTCCATCGTGAACGTTACGGTTATTTCCGGCTTCACCGCGTACCTGGTTCCCAGGCCGGATGGTATGTCCACAGAAACCACATGAGAACAGGATCTGTTTATATTCTCTATCACGCTCCTGTATGGATCTTTTGGATCTCCCGATATCCCCACTCCGAATATACCGTCGATTATGACATCGCATTTCATGCACTCCTCCATGCCATCTAGGCCGATCACCCTGCCGCCGTATTCGGATAGTGCACGCCTTGCCAGTTCGGATCTAACTTCGGTGACGATAAGAACCCTGACATCGTACTTCGCACTTAGTATCGATCCGGCAACTATGGCATCTCCACCGTTGTTTCCGGTACCTGCAACAACACACACTGTCCTTGCGTCAGGGTAGTTCTTCATCACGGCGTCGGCCACCGCCTTACCGGCATTCTTCATCAGCGGGTATGTGGTTCCGTAGAGATATTCGTAGTTTAGATCATCATGCTGCATGTCCACGTAATAATTCATAATAAAACATGGCAACTTAGGACAAAAAAGTAAGCATGTGCAATCAAAAACGTGAAATAGGATCGAAACATGGGAACGATCATGAAATATGTCAGATACGGCAAAACTGCATCATTTGTATCGGTCCTGGCATTCGGAGCGATGACGCTGGGTGAGAAGAACAGGTGGAAGCTTGGAGGCGTCACGCAGGAACTATCGGATAAAATGGTAAAGGCGGCGTTTGATGCTGGCATAAACCTATACGATACTGCCGATGTCTACGATGAGGGGGATTCCGAAATAATGCTGGGAAAATCCCTGAAACCGTACAGAGATCAGGTCATGATAGCTACAAAGGTGAGGGGTAGAACCGGAAATGGAATCAATGAAAGCGGGCTTTCCCGGCATCACATGTCCATAGCGATCAGGAAGAGCCTTGAGAGACTGGACACGAAATGGATCGACATATACCAGTACCATGGCTGGGATCTGCACGGTGAATTCGATGAGTTTCTATCGACCATGGAACATTTCGTTGATTCCGGATACGTGATATACCCCGCAGTTTCCAATTTCACAGCGTGGCAGATGGCTACGCTCCAGGCCATGGCCGTTGAACGCGGCTATGCAAGATACGAGAGCGCACAGATGAATTACAGCCTGCTCAACAGGGATATAGAGCACGAGGTTCTCCCGCTCATGAAGTACTGGTCCATGACGCTTCTTTCCTGGAGCCCTCTGCACGGAGGAGTTCTAACGGGCAAATACAGGAGAGGAGAAAAGCCTGCTTCAGGAACGAGGATGGGTGACCGCGGATTCTTCTTCCCCTACTTCGACGAGGTCCATGGATGGGACATAGTTGACGAGGTCAGGAACATAGCACAGGAGCAGGGCTGCACCATGTCACAGGCTGCGCTTGCCTGGATCGTGTCCAAGGGGCATGTTGCGATCATAGGCGCAAGGAATATGGAGCAGCTGCAGGAGAATCTGGAAAGCATAAATGTTAACCTGAAAAAGGAACAGATTGAAAGGCTGGACAAAATTTCAGAGAACAGGGAGATATATCCAAACTGGATGGTCAAGAGGCAGAACGGAGACCGCAACTTCGAAATACTTTCTTAAATCTACTTTTTATCCTTTTCCACCGATTCCTTTATCCTATTTATTGCATGATCCGCACCGGATTCGAAGTGCGATGCTATTCTTCGCTCAAATGGGCGCAGATAGAATGAAAGCCTCACATTCCATTCCGTCTGCAGAACAGTTTTCCCTGAACTGACGAGCACCGCGTCAACCTTTGAACCACGAACAGGCCCCTTTAGATAGGATGTCAGCACCGTCATCCTTTCAGCATCTGGATGAAAGGACATGAGGCCCCATGCGGGGAAGGCGAATCTTATTCTGTAGAAATCGCCGTCTTCAATAACCTGCCTGGTTCCCTTCCAGAACTCCGTTATTCTCCAGGGATCGGATATCACCCTAAATACCTCGGCTGGATCTGCTTCGATCTCAACCCTCTTCCTGAACGTTATCACAGCAGATCATGCAATCGCCGGTAAAAAGCGATCGGTTTGAGCATGCGCACTGTAACGACTAGCTTTCGCAGTAGCATGTATTTTTAAGCCGCAGATCATGATGCATGCATGAAGGAGTACGAGACCGAAACGAAGGGAGGCAAGATTGAGAAGAGGGTTTTCATCGATTCAGGATCCTTCGTGATATACGGCTATGAAACGGACGGAAAGATGGACAAGAAGGTGAGGCTGGTTCTGAATGGCAGGAACGGCAAGAGATCTTACTTCATAATACCGACCGGCAACAGGAGAAGCCTGGCCATAGATGCAGATTACGAAGATGATGTTTTCGTGCTCAAGGATGGCCAGGCTGTAAAGGTCAGGGATCTGTTCGGCGAACGTTGAAGTTGAGTTCGCCAATTTTTAAATACATCAAGCAATTCCATAATCTATGTCAGGTATTGTAACCTACGGTTCATACATACCCAGGTATCGCATAAAGCCGGATGAGATAGCCAGGGTATGGGGAGAGAACCCGGATCATATAAAGAATGGCATATACATACTCAGCAAATCCGTGCCAGCACCGGACGAGGATGTCGCCACGATATCCGTTGAGGCTGCTCGGAATGCACTGAAGAGAAAGAAGATAGATCCCAAGGAGATCGGAGCCATATACGTCGGTTCTGAATCACACCCTTATGCTGTAAAGCCAACGGCGACAATTGTTGGATCGGCCATAGGCGTTGACTTCTCACTGTTCGCTGCAGATTACGAATTTGCGTGCAAGGCAGGCACCGCTGGAATGCAGAACGTAAAGGCCATGGTTGACTCCGGCATGATAAAATACGGGCTTGCCATCGGTGCGGATACCTCACAGGGAGCTCCCGGCGATGCCCTCGAGTATTCTGCATCTGCCGGAGGTACAGCTTTCATCATAGGAAAGGATGATACCATAGCCGAGATAAATTCGACACTTTCCGTAGCGTCCGATACGCCAGACTTCTGGAGGAGAGAGGGCCAGCCCTATCCGAGCCATGGAGAGAGGTTCACGGGCGAGCCTGCATACTTCAGGCACGTCATCACGGCGGCAAAGATGATGATGGAACGCATGGAAACGCAGCCCAAGGACTATGATTACGTTGTGTTCCACCAGCCAAATGGGAAGTTCCCGACCAGGGCCGCAAAGATGCTGGGCTTCGAGGAGAAGCAGTACAAGGACGGCCTTCTCACTCCGTACATAGGCAATACCTATTCAGGATCGATGATGACCGGCCTCTCCTCCATACTGGATGTGTCAAAGCCCGGTGACCACATACTGGCAGTTTCATTCGGATCCGGCGCAGGATCTGATGCATTCGACATAACTGTGACTGACAGGATCGAGGAGATGGACAGGAACAGGGCGCCGACCATAAAGAAGATGCTTGAGAATGTGAAGTGGGTTGATTACGCAATCTACGCGAAGTACAAGAAGAAGATAATAGTGGGTGATGGCATTGAGTGATGTGTACATCATTGGGGCAGGAGAAACAAAATTCGGTGAGCTCTGGGATAAGTCGCTCAGGGATCTGGCCGTTGAGGCCGGACTTGAGGCGATTAAGGATGCAAACATCTATTCCAGGGATCTGCAGATGCTCTATGCCAGCAACAGCCTTGCAGGCACTATAAACGAGCAGAGCAACATCGCTGCCCTTGCGGCGGATTTCTCCGGAATAGCGGAAACGCACGTGCCGGCAGTAAGGGTCGAGGCATCGACTGCGTCCGGAGGCGCGGCGGTGCGTGAGGCCTATCTGGCCATAAAGTCCGGCGAATACGACGTGGTCATGGTTGGCGGTGTGGAGAAGATGACCGACATATACGGATCTGAGATAATAGACGTGCAGTCCTCCATACTCGACAGGGAGTGGGAGAGCTTCAATGGCGCTACCCCGGCTGCGTTAGCGGCAATAACGGCACGCAGATACATGCACGACTTCAAGGTGCCCAGGGAGGATATTGCGATGATCGCTGTTAACGATCATGCCAACGCCTCCATGAACCCGGATGCCCAGTACAGAAACAAGATAACTGTGGAACAGGTTATCAACAGCGATCCGGTTGCAGAGCCGCTGAACGTCTTCGACTGCTCTCCGATCTCTGATGGGGCCTCAGCAATCATTCTTGCATCTGATGAGTACAGAAAGAAGAACAGGCTGGACGGAATAAGGATAGTTAGCTCCGCCATGTCGGAGGATTACCTTGCACTGCACAGCAGGAAATCAATATACACGCTGGAATCTGCGCGGATCGCCTCGAAGCAGGCCCTCGAAAGGGCAGGGATCAAGAAGAATGACATATCCTTCCTTGAACTCAACGATTCATACAGCATATACGGGCTCCTTGAACTTGAGGATCTTGGCTTTGCGGAGAAGGGCAAGGGCAGGGAACTTCTCGGAGAAATAAAGATAAACGGGAGCCTGCCTGTCAACCCGTCTGGAGGCCTAAAGGCCAAGGGAAACCCGCTCGGTGCAACGGGAGTATCGCAATTCTATGAGGCATATCTGCAGTTAAAGGGAAAGGCCGGGCAGAGGCAGGTCAAGGGTGCCAGGTATGGAATGCTTCACAACATGGCAGGAACTGGGGCGACGTCCGTCGTCCATATAGTGGGTGAGTGATCATGGGACAGCTATCAAGATTCTGGAGGGAAAGCGAGCACAGGTACAGGCTGATGGGAACCAGGTGCGAGAACTGCGGGCGCGTATACTTTCCGCCAAGGGAGGTATGCCCAACATGCCACAGGGAGTCCATAGGCAAGATGAAGGATCTGGAGCTCTCTGGAGAAGGCGTGATAGAGAGCTTCACCATAGTGCATGAGGCTCCGCCGAGGTTCTCCAGGCAGAAGCCATACGTTCTCGCCCTGATAAAGACTGAGGAGGGCCCGATGATCACGGGCCAGATCGTTGACTGCGATCCCTCAGAGGTTGAAATAGGAAAACGCGTCCATGCCGTTTTCAGGCGCATGGGTGAGGACGGAGATACCGGAGTGATCGTCTACGGATACAAGTTCGCTCTGGATTAAAATAATTTTTTCTGATTTTTTTCTGAATGCAGCAAACGCTGAACCGTAGACCAGTGAATCCTCACAATTTCGGATGGATCCTGGTTCTCCTTTAGGTATTTTTTCAGGAAATCTATCGTCCTTGGATCGGATGGGTATCCGGATCCGAAGTCACCGAATCTATCGTGAAGCCTGTCTATCTCCGCATCCCTTATGACCTTCGATACTATGGAAGCGGCAGAAACTGCAGGAAATATGGCATCTGCCTTATGTTTGCAGACAACCTGCCTGCCTGATCTCATCTGGATTATTTCCTGTGCCCGCTCCTCTATCACGTCGTAGCAATCTATGTATACCAGGTCATCGGCGTAACGAAGCAGATCCACTATCTCGTCCTCCTCGATCTTGTTCAGAGATTCGGCAGCCATCATCCTATTGAGATCCTTTGGATGGAGTATCCTGTACCTAACAGAGCATCTTCCCATGATCTTTTCAAACAGTTCTGATCTTCTCTTCCTGGTCAGGGCCTTGGAGTCCTTTACCCTTATTTCCTTAAGAAATGAAAGATCACAACACACCAGCGATATAACCATTGGTCCTATAACTGGGCCACGACCGGCCTCATCTATTCCACACTGCCTTTCTGATTCTGTCAACAGAGGGCTATAGCATCGATAATTTTAAAGCCTTGTTGAAATTCCCTTAATCAGGGGCCGGTAGATCAGCGGTAGATCGCCTGCTTTGCAAGCAGGAGGCCTCGGGTTCAAACCCCGACCGGTCCACTAGTTTTTATTTTGAATTCTTATCACTGATAGATATCTGAAATATCTCCTAACAGTGATAGCCATCAGTGATATATTAATAAAACATCGTTAAATACGCATACATCTTGAATTAAAACCTAGAACCAATCTATCAGTTTATACTTGAGAAACTCAAGATCTCACCTGATGCAAAAATAACCCAATCT
The DNA here is from genome assembly GCF_000195915.1 of Thermoplasma acidophilum DSM 1728. Taxonomy (GTDB): domain Archaea; phylum Thermoplasmatota; class Thermoplasmata; order Thermoplasmatales; family Thermoplasmataceae; genus Thermoplasma; species Thermoplasma acidophilum. The sequence goes on from NC_002578.1 coordinate 1,505,170, forward strand.
TATCCGATATCTGTAGGAGAAATAGAATTGCTTATAGATTTAGCCATTGACTCTAAAGGTACTTTGACGCTTGTAGAAATTAAGTCTAAAATTGAAGATGTCCTATACATAATATATGCCATTTCACACTTAATAAATAATCAAGCGGTGGGTACGAAAGAGTTAAAACTGGTTTGTGCTGGAAAAACGATAGAGTACAGCATTCATCAGCTTGCCAAAAAGCTTGGTGTAGAAACTTTGCTTATCCCTCCAAAATTGTATCAGTATTTGTCCGTATTGCTCGCTGAGTCTGGGGTAGATGCTTATTACCAACACGTAAAAACTAGCCAATTGAAGATTACTTCAGAAAAGGCTTGGAAAATTATCTGTTCCTCAATGGCTGACAAACCATCCAGTATACTTTCTATTTCCAGAAAAACCAATGTTTCATTTGGGTGGGCAAATTACGTAATCCATAGGTTAAAAAATGCCAGAATAATCAGTATGGCTTGCGGTTTGAGATTAAAAGACCTGGACAGACCCTTCAACGTGGTCTCGTGGAAAGAGCTCTTAATGGTCTGCTCAGGGAGACCATAGAGACGGATTTCAATACAGCAATCCAGTGTATTTATCCAGATGGGATGAATACAGGAAAATTCTATTCGACAGTATGGGAGAACAGGCTTACGAATTTACCAAGCGGCAGGGTGAGGCGACAGAAATAGCCAGGGAATTTCAAAAGCAGAATTTGATGCGGTGGTTTCCTGTGGCGGCGACGGAACCCTGAACGAGGTAGTCAATGGCATAGTAAATACGGATCTGGCCATTGCAGTACTGCCCATGGGTACCGGTTCCGATTTCGGCAAGACGATCGGAATTAGAAACATTTCAGATTTTTTAAAAGCAATAAAGAGCGGAAGGACAAGAGAGGTCGATCTCGTCGCAGCCCAATTCGCCAACCAGAGCAGGAGGTACTTCATAAACATACTCGAAATAGGATTCGGTGCAGAGGTTATGAATTATGTCAATTCGCACAAATACCTCGGAAGGGGATCTTTCAAGTTCGGCGCCTTCTATATGCTCTCGAAGATGCACCCGTTTAACCTGAGGCTGATCATGGATGGAAAGGAATATGAATTTCCAACCATAGAGGCAATTTTCGCCAACGGAAGGTATTTTGGAGGGGGAATGTTAGCTTCTCCATATTCAGAAATAGACGACGGCCTGTTGGATGTGCATGTGTTGAAGCCGTTTTCCAGGATCAGATCAGCAATGAACTTTCGTACGATCTATGATGGCAGTTACCTGAATAGGAGGATATGCGCATAGTTTTAGAACGGTGAGCGTCAGCGTAACCAGCAAAGGCCAGCTCGTAGAAATGGACGGGGAAGTTGTGGAGAAAACTCCAATTGATATATATGTTGATGGCCGAATTAAATTTATTGAAAGCCCGTCTGGATAGGAAAGGATCGAAAATCTCGCTGAAAGGCACTTTCAAGAAGATCATCAAAGACGAAAATCGTATTTTCATTGACATTGCAGCGACCGAGAATCAAATAATTAAGATATCCAGCACCACTTTTGGCTAAGTGAATGGAAGTGTTCATCAGAATAAATCGCAGGATAAAAAAAATATGTGTTATTGGGTCTTTTCAGGAAAGAATGATGATACGGCTGCCATGGGAAGCATAGCGAACAGGTACGACATAGCGATGAGTATTATCAGTGGAAAGGCCGGCCCTCCTGGTATCCCAGCTACCGCGGAGAATAAGGAGGCCTGCTTGATTCCGTATGCCAGGTGAGGAGACATGGCAACAAGAACGCCTACTGGAGACAGTAGAGAATAGGCTGCTATTCTGCCGAGTTTCGAAACAAAGAGGCCGGCCACCGCTGAAGGTACGATGATCATGTACCAGTATCCGGCATATGCCAGTATAAGTGAGAAAAGGAATACTATCACCACCGAGATTATTGCACCGTATCCCTTGGATCTGGCGGCCATCATGGTGAATCACCTGCCCTGTAGAGGTAGAAGAATGCGGATGGCGCCTCAGTATTTATGAGCGTGAAGTAAACACCGTTATTCCAGTCAATGAATGTATTATCATAGTACTGGGAGAGTGGGTTTTCCGATATCCCTCCGGGGTAAATGCCTATGCCGGAAGCAGGATCGCTCATATTCACGATCATGCGCCATGAAGGCCCGAAGTCAGAAATGGTGCCATAGGCAGCATTCACAGTATTTCCGTCTCCTGCAGCCGGTACTTCCTGGGTGTTCATTGCAGAGATCCCGAAAAAGCTTGACAGATATCTCTTGTGTATGTTCCCCCATTCCCACGCCGATGAGTACTGGCCGTATTTATCGGTCAGATAACTGATGGCCTGGCTGTAAGCACTTAACATGTCCGCGGTCTCATTTTTCTTATGTCCCGTCACGGGATTGCTGAAGAACGAAGCGTTCTGATCCGTCATCGTCCAGTTGACAAGATCCTCTATGAGCGGCCCGTGGTAGTAGTCGTCTGTGCCAAGGAAAAACGATGTCTGGCCCATGCCGTCGGTTGCGTTTATTCCATAGTAGGAAAACCATGGGGCAAACACAGTGCTGACAAAGTCCCTTATGAAGAAATAGTATATGGTGGCCGCAGTTGAATTGATGTCCATGTTGCCGTTCCAAGAGCTGAGGGCAGAGTATTCGGGTGTGTCGCTCAGGCCATCTGAATTCAGGGCCTTCACCAGCGGCTTTAAGAATATGTCTGTTGTGAAATCATGCACCGTCAGCTGTATCTTTTCCATCTTCGAATAGTTGAAGCCGTAGGTTGAGTTCAGCATTGTGTATATCTGGTCTGCCCTGTAACCGGACTCGTAATCCCATCCGATATAATAGGGATAATTAGGCGAAACGGTAATCTGATTTGCCGAGAACACGAAACCTCTGGACGGATCGTAGAGGTACGGGAGATCGCTGTATGGAACGAATCCCGTCCAGTCGTACGATCCGTTCCCAGGTAGAATGCCCCTTGGGTTGCCCCTCTCGATGACTGGGTAGAGGCCATAGGGGAATATGCCTATGTTTCCTGAACTATCCGCCACTGCCCAGTTCTGTATGGCCACCTTGAAGTACTCTGTGAGGTTCTGGACAAACTGCATCACTGAATGCGATCTGTCAATATTCAGAAAGAATGTTATCTCGTATGTTGGAATGTAGCCGGTCCAGTCCATTGCAACTGGCACGCCCAAGCTGTCATTTATAACAACCCCGTTCTTCGCAACCTCTATTTCAATGTGTACCGGTTTTTCCCCTTTAACGAGCACGGTTTCATTCTCAACCTTGAAAGGCACCCAGGAACCGTTGAAAAGGTAATCGCCCGGATGATCTGGCGATGTCTGTTCCGCGTAAAAATAGGTCTCCTGAATCTGTCCATTGGTGGCGCCCCATGCCACATATGGGTTGTGGCCCAGTATTATACCGGGGAAGCCCGGGAATGTTACACCGATGACGTTCATGCCGGGAGATACAAGCTGGAATCCCATCCATATCGACGGGACGCTTGTGGTTAGGTGAGGATCGTTCGCCAGGATGGCAGATGCGTTTGACGTCCTTATCCCGTTCACAGCCCAGTCATTGCTCCCAAAGTCGTGGAAGACAGTGTAGTTAATGCTGAGCTGGTCTGTTGCATATGATCCCGTGAACAGCGATGACACCTCTGCAAGCCCAGACATTGCCGACGTGTAGAAGGAATTTATGGTTGCATAAGCCGAATCTGAAAGGTTGACGTAGGGCACGTTGAGGTTCAGATTGGCTATGTCGCCCGTTTCATCGTATACCTTCGGGTTCAGCGAATACGGAACTATTGGGTTCTGAACTCCAGCAGGATATGCAGGGTATATTGCCTTTATGACAGATTCAGGCATCTTCTGCAGTGCGAAGTTAAAGTATATTGGATCAAGGCCGCCGGCACTGTTCTCCCACAGGAAGAGCTGTTGGACAGCCAGCACATCCGTGACGTTCCATCTGTGAGGTTCCACGTTGAGTATCTTGAAAAGAAGGGGCAGCTTCGAATACGTCAAATTGCCTATGTATGCGTTGATGCCCAGAACAAACGATTTAAGATAAATGTACGTCATATTGTCAGCGCTCAGGTTCTGCCTTTCCATAATTGCTGTGTTGTAGAGCTGCAGCTCTCTCATGAATATGTCTGTCTGCAGGGTGGACGGGCCAGCTATGGCCGATAGATTGCCCAGTGCAGTCCGCTTCAGGAAATCAAGCTGTGCTAGCCTGTATTCGGCTTCCAGATAGCCCTGTTCGTAATAAACGGCACGGGTACTGTTGCTTGCGATGCCTATGAAGCCGTCGGCCTGCCTGTAAACAAGAACCGTGGCTGAAACGTTTGAAAATTCAACCTGCACCTTCTGGCTTCCTGGAGCGTAGAAGTATGCCGGAGGCGAGAATACCCCACTTGAAGGGTTTGCCAGGCGAATTAGGGGAGGAAGAGGGCCTATGGAGGAAAAACCTGCAAAAAGCAGTATCGCAAGTAATATGACGGATACGAAAAGCCGTGCGTATCTTATTTTCATATATGTTTTACGAAATTTAAATATTTAATGCTTCTTATTCAATTGGAGACAAACATCAATTATATACGATCCGAATATTTTGAAATGGAAAACTTTCAGGGCTCCGCATTGATCGTTTGGTTATCAAAACAATTTCGGTGCGCAACTGATTCGTTTCTCCATTGCCATTGATCCTGATTCGATAAGGTATATCCAGAACGTGATGATAACTTCTCATGTGCAGGATGTTCCTGTGCCATGGAAATTTCGGAGAAGACGCTGGCAGATTGTTCCTGGCCCTCAGTGAAACCGCAAAGAATGATCCCCTTCTTGTGAAGGCCGGTTCCACATGGACAAGCCACTCCGACGGTTGGGGCATGGCTATGCTGAGCGATGGTTCCATAAGATTCGAAAAACACAGCAGGCCAGTATACGAAGACAGCGTACCAACCATCATTTCTTCCGGAACTGTTCTGGCACATGCAAGAAAGGCCTCTCCTGGAGAACCATTGGGGAACGCATTCTCCCACCCGTTCTATGCGGAGGACGAAAGGTATATAGTGCTGCTCGCCCACAATGGATCGCTGGACAAACACAGAATAGCGAATTGCGATCCGAAATGCTATGATCGCAACACAGACAGCGGCCTGTTTCTCTCATATATCATGACGTTCCCCGGAACGGTGAAGGAAAGGTTCGAAAGAGCCATTTTCGAATCTTTAAAAAATGGCGTATTCGGAAAATTGACGAACCTCCTCGTTGTTGCCCTTGATAAATTCACGATGATCGAAGAACGCCTCTATTTCTCCCATAACGCATCCCGTTCCGAATACGGTGATCTGTATCTTGTCAATGGCAGAGGCTGGACCGGAGTGTTTTCGTCCAGCATCCTCATGTCAGCGCACTTTCCAGCATACGTTTCAAAGAGCAAGGTAGAAAACGATACGGTAATGGATCTTCCGTAGCATGGCCGTGTATTTCTCAGTATCCACTAAACCGTTTCGGCCCTCTATAAATTCAGTGATCCGGATCCTGACCGTTTCAATGCAATACTTCCTACCGCAGGATGAACGAGATTGATTATTGTTATCGAAAAGAATGCGCAAAATCCTTAATATTTCAACATAATATCTAAGCAAATGCGCTTCAGATTTCATCTTTCTTCGCTTCCCTATTTCGAAAAATGGTTTATAATGGGCATAATAATAGGCATAATATCCGGCCTCGGCGCTCTTGCATTCTATTACGCCATCAGGCTCTTCGAATACCTTTTTCTGACAAGGATGGTCGGAATAGCCCTCCCGAGGCCGTTAGGGGAAGGCGGATCCCTTGTATACCTTTACAGTGTGCGGTACTTTTACCTCATACCTGTTTCGGTGGCCCTTGGTGGGCTCTTTTCCGGCTTGATCGTTTATACATTTGCACCTGAGGCTGAGGGCCACGGTACCGATGCCGCCATAAGGGCCTTTCACAACAATCAGGGGAAGATAAGGCGCAGGATACCTGTTGTGAAGACCATAGCATCAGCCATAACCATAGGGTCTGGCGGAAGCGCGGGAAGAGAGGGCCCAACAGCACAGATATCTGCTGGCCTAGGATCCATGGTTGCGGATCTGTTGGGCCTTAGCGATTCAGACAGGCGCATAGCGGTAGCCGTAGGAATCGGATCAGGTATAGGAACGATATTCAAGACTCCGATAGGCGGTACCATGCTTGGGGCTGAGATACTATACAAGAGGGATCTCGAGACCCAGGCAATATATCCATCACTGGTGGCAAATGCCATAGGATACTCGATCTTCGCTTCGGTTGTTGGCTTTGAGCCCATATTCGGATACTACACCGGATCGTTTAACGTTGAAAGAATACCGTACTATGCCATACTCGGCGTCATTTCTGGGCTCTTCGCAATATTCTATGTCCGCTTTTTCTATTTCATGGTCTCTGTTTTCAAGAGGATGCGCATAAGCAACTACTATAAGCCGGTCATAGGTGGTGCTGTCACCGGATTGATAGCTCTTGCTTTTCCCGAAATAATGTCCACGGGGTATGGCTGGGTTGACCTGTTGATGTTCCAGAAATTCCAGTACTTTCCAACCTTCGGCATCCCCATACTCATAATACTGATCGCGCTGCCCTTCGTCAAGGTATTTGCAACCTCCTTCACCGTTGGTTCCGGTGGAAGCGGAGGAGTTTATGCTCCTGGAATATTCATAGGCGCATCACTTGGAGCTGTGGCTGGCCTCGCCTTCCACTACGCAACGCCATCTCTTGTTCCGATCATAACGCCCTTCGTCATAGTAGGAATGATATCGTTCTTCGGTGCCGCCGGAAAGGTCCCACTTTCTGTGATACTCATGGTCGTCGAGATGACTGGAAGCCTGCAGTTGCTTCCTGCGGCGATGATAGCGGTTTTCATATCATATCTGGTTTCTGGCAAGTACTCAATATACCACAATCAGGTCGATGACAGGAGGAGCTCTCCGGCACACTTCGGCGAATTCAACACGCCGGTCTTGCTTGACATAAAACTCAAGGAAGTGACTTGCAAGGATGTCAGCATAAGAGATGACACAGACGTAGAAGAGGCAAAGAGGATCATGGAGGAAAATGATATTGCGGCTGTACCTGTGGTGCTCTACAAGCGCCTGATCGGTGCGGTATACCTATTCGATATCGCAGAGGCAACAAGCGGACCAGTAAGCCCATACATAAAAAGAGGCATAACGTACCTGAGATCCACTAACAACGCCGAGGAGGCCTGGGAAGTCATGATGAGAAATAAGACAACCTGGTGCCCCATAGTGGATGACGGCGAGTTCAAGGGCATAGTCACGCTCAGATCGATACTGGACGCTTATCATGAAAAGGTTACCATGGCCAAGGATACGGCCAGCGTTTTCGAGTAAAGAGAAGCCTATTTCCGAATTATCCAAACGTTATCATAATTTCTAACAAATTCCGCTGTGCGTATTCTGATTATGTTGTAGTAAGCGTTGGTGGCAATTATTCACATATATGACGATAATTCATATTATGGAAAAGTAATAAATACTTCGTTTCGATTATCCATTAATAATAATTCAAAAGTGATGCAAGATGATGTGCCTTTCAGAAGAACAGCAGATTCTGAGAACAAGCATAAAGGATTTTGTGAAAAGGTATGTGGTACCAGGGCTGAATGAAATCAAGAATGATAGATTTCCAAGGGATATCCTGAGAGAACTGGGAAAGAATGGCTTCTTCAACGTTATGATACCTGGCTTTGGAGTCCAGGACAGCTACTCGTATTCCCTCATCGTTGAAGAGCTTGCATCGGCATCACCGTCCCTGGCGTGGCTATATGTGACGCATGTGGCTGCGGCCTATGCCCTTTCAAGGATGGGCAGCGAAGATCAGAAATCGCAGTACATAGAGAAGATGGCCGATGGAAGGCTGTTGGCAACGATAGCAATAACCGAGCCTGCATCCGGGGCAACGGCTTCTGCAGTGCAGACAAAGGCTGAATTCGATGGGAAGGCCTGGGTCATCAACGGATCGAAGACATTCATAACCATGGCTTCGGATGCAGATGCGTTCATCATAATGGCAAGATCCGATTCAGAAAAACCGGCATTCACCGATTTCATCCTAAGATCCGATGACAGAGGCGTATCAAGATCGGCGTCCCTGAAAGGCAGCGGAATGCCGGGGATAGGATGGGGAGAGATCTTCCTCGAAAACGTGGAAACCGGACAGGATAGGGTACTCGGGAACAGAAACGAGGGCATAAAGATAATACCGACGATAGCCAAGGTTTTCACCATAGGTGCGGCATCAATATCGCTGGGCATCATGGATGTGCTGAATGCAAATGCCCTGGAACACATAAGGGAAAGGAAGATCAACGGCTCGTCGCTTTCTTCATTTCAGGTCGTCCAGGACAGGTACCTGCACATGTACACGAACGGCCAGGCAGCAAGCGCTCTAATATACCGTGCAGCCATCAACGATGACATAAAACTGGCGTACGCCGCAAAGGTGTTTGCAACAGAAAAGGCAATAGAGAATGCTGTGACCGCATCAAGGCTTTTCGGCGCAAACGGGTATGAAAGATCCGTCGGCATAGCCTCTTACATCGACGATGCGCTGGCTGTGCCCCTGCACTTCATAAACAATGACGTACTCACAGGCCTCTTCATGAATTCGGTTTAATTCTTTCAATTTTTGGCGGCAGTATGTAAAAGAATTTACCCATGTATGGAACCTTTGATATTTTTCCGTATTTGACCATATGATCCACAAATTCGGCCGATTCGCCAGATCTTTCGATAACCTCCAGCAGCGCGTCCTCACGCATGGGATGGACGGCAAGTATGTTCAGGATCTCATCCTCCAAGCTCTCGCCTGTGAAGAATTCTGAACCTTCATATCCTGTTAACAGTGAAACCTTTGTATTGCCAAGATGATTGTTGAATACCTGGAATGCGGCATTGATCAGTTCATCCGACGGTGGTTTCACATATTCCTCGGCAGGCGGCCTAGTTGGAACGGATATGTACGCCAGATCCAGCTTTCGCAGGGATGAGAGGTATTCAGCGATGATATGGATTTCGCCAAGATCCTGAATTCCGTCGACAAGCATGGTCTCCGTGGCCAGAATGCCGTGATACTTCTCTGAGAACTTCCGTATGCCGTCAAGTATGATCGAATGGTTCAAGCTGCCATGGGGTCTGTCTATGATCTTCCACTTCACATCGTCTATGGCGTCCACTTTCAGCGAGACCCAGTCAGCGTCCATCAGATCTGAAGCAACATCTTCATTGTCGATCAGAGAAGCGTTGGAGATGACTGCGACTTTCATCCCTGTTGATTTTATCGCTTCTATGTGCTTTCCGAGGTTAACGTCAAGCGTGGGCTCTCCATCCGGTACAAAAGTTACGTAGTCTATGCGGCCGCCACCCGTCCGGACTTCTTCAATCTTCCTAGTCAGTGCATCAAGTATATCATCAGTGGAATAGAACTCCTGCCTTTTTATTGAGAAATTGATGGTGCGTCCGATCTGGCAGTACACGCAGGAATACGAACATATTTTTCTCGGTATATTGTTGACGCCAAGGCTGAAACCCAGCCTGCGTGAAGGTACGGGCCCAAAAAGGAGTCCTTCAAAATTCATGCTTTTACGATCAGGACATGATCGATAAAGTTATGCTTTCAAATTCAATTCGCCTGTACTTTTCACAATTATGATTAAATAATCATTATAAGGTGAAAAATGATAATGAATCATATGCCTAAAAAGATAGTCATAATTGGTGCAGGCGCCGGAGGCGGCATATCACTTAGCCAGCTCAGAAGAGCACTCAGCAATGAAGATGTTGAGATCACGATCATAGATCAGACCGGAAGAACGGACTTCCAGCCCTCATACGTATTCCTTGCACTGGGAGAAAAGAAACCGGAGGAGATATCCAGAGACATTTCACAGCTGAATGACAGTCGTGTCAGGGCAGTAAAGGACACTGTCATATCTGTGGATGCCGCCAACAGGGTCGTAAAAACGTCCGGTGGCAGCTATCAGTACGATTATCTGATCATGTCCCCAGGTCCGAGCATCGATCCTTCATCCCTCAAAGGACACGAGGCAACACACAGTGTGTGGACAATGGAGGATTCGCTGAGGCTTAGGGATGCTGTGAAGAACTTCAAAGGTGGAAACGTACTCATCAGCGTATCGACCCAATGGTACAAATGCCCGCCTGTGCCATGGGAGATGGCTCTGCTTCTTGACGATTATTTCAGGAGGAAGAACATCCGGGACAAGGTGAAGATAACGGTTGCGCATCCCGTTTCCAGACCCATGGAGATGTATGGCCCAGGCCTTTCTGAACCATTCTCGAAGATGCTTGATGACAGGAACATCGAAGGAATTTACGGGCGCAGGGTATCATCCGTTGATGCTGAAAAGAAGCGTGCAATAATGGACAACGGAGAAACCGTTGGCTTCGACCTTTCAATCGTGGCTCCGCCGCATCTGCCGCCGGATTTCATCAAAAATAATGATGATCTGCGATCGCCTAGAGGATGGGCTGCGACCAACATCAGGGACTTCAGGAATCCCAAGTACGAGGATGTTTTCGCCATAGGCGATGTGATCGCGCCGACGATACAGATAGGAATGGCAGGGGTACTGGCGCATTTCCAGGCCGATACGGTTTCATCTGCAATTGCAGAGGAGATTGCCGGGTATCCATTCATGGAATACAACAAGGTAGCCGTGTGCATCATAGCCACGGGCGGATCCGGTGTATTCTCCTACTGCGATCTTGCCGGAAAGCTTACGGACCCAAAGGTCAAATTCCCGGAGTGCAGAATGATAGGGAATGATCCTCTGTTCCGCTTTGCCCACGATCTTTACGAAGTCAACTTCCTCTCTTCAATATACGGTAGCAGGTGATGGAGATGGATCAGAACGGTGAGGATGTGAAGAAACTTCTGGATGTTATGGATGAACTCAGGCCGACGCTTAACCTGCTGAAGGAAATGCAGGACAGTGGGTTAACGGAAACGCTGTCCTATCTTGTCAGCAACTTCGACAGGATATTCAACTACACTACGAAGATGGAATTCTACGATCTTCTAACAGCGCTGAAGAAGCTTTCAGTTCTCCTGCAGCCCATATCCGCCATGAGCGATGAGGACATAGAATCGGTTGCGAAGATGCTGGGGCCTCTGCCGTCAGCGATCAAAGAGGCAAAGTCACGGTCAGAATCGGCCAAGCCTGTTAAAACTATGGATCTCATAAGGATCCTGAGATCAGATGACATGGCGTTTCTGATCTTTCTGGCCATGGCCGTATCCGAAAGGATGAGAAAATAGATGGAAAATCCCTAAAATATCCACTTTTAATATTTTGTTTATGGTTATGATCACTGAAAATCCGCAATCTATCCGGTGCTGACACTTAAGATCCCCTGAGAGTACATGATATTGTCTAGAATTAAACGCACCTGGTTTCAGATGATGCGCCTTTTCATGACGCATGATCATTGCATGAATGCGCTGTGCGTTCATCTGAATCTCATCGTACCTCCTGACGGGCTTCCCGGCTGCTTGAACCTCAGTATCAGGGAATACAGGCTAAGTGGAGCCCTGCCCCTCTGATCCGGCTCCTTCAGCCCAATGAAAAGAAATGCCGACAAGAATCTTCCAAGAAATACGACCATGTATGAATACATGAGCGCTATTCTGATGGGAAACAGTGCTTCCATGAATGCCAGAACGTAACCGCCGGAAAGAGCACCTACCAGGTATATGAGGCCATTGAAGCCGTTTATTATCGATATGTATTCTGCCCTGTGCCCTTCCGGAACGATGTCAAGAAGATACGAGTTCATGACAACGTTCTGAATGGATCCAAGGATGCCGCTGTAAACCTCCAGCACCATGAAATCCCTGAAATCGGTGAAAAAAGCGTACATGAGGGGTATTGCACTGAGCAGAAGGCGGTTTCCGAAGATCAGTGGAGGCCTGCTGACATGATCCGTTATCCTGCCAAGGGCGTACTGAACCAGGACCGAGGTAGAAAGAGAGGCCACGGTGAGTATGGCAACCTGCGATAGATCGAAATGCATCACCAGGACGATCGTCATAGGGAACATCGGCCACGCCATGGACCAGAAGAAACCCTGAACGTTCATTGCCATGAAATACCTATAGAATAGCCTGTTCTCCCTTCTTGCACTCTTAAGAGTGCTTATGAGGCTTCCAGCGAATTTTCTGGCCGATCCGGATTCCCGCAGGAACGACATGAGTACTGCAGAAATTATATAGGATCCGGCTGCAGCCGAGAATGGTATGAATATGTCCCTCGTGACCGTACCGTGGAAGAGGAATACCATGACGATCAGCGATATTATCGTTCCAGCTGAGCTCAGTATGTTCACTATGGATAGGAAACGGCCCCTGACAGAGCTATCCACCTGATCAGCTATCAGGGAAAACCAGTTCACGGTTATCAGCGATCCAAACAGCGATATTGCCGCGTAGACTATGATGAGGCCCACTGGAGTCCTAACTGTTGTCAGAAGATACCAGAGTACGCCGAGCACTATGCTTCCTGAGATCAGGAATGGCTTCCTTCTGCCGAACCTGTCGCTGATGCGCCCCCACAACAGCTGGCCCCCATTTGAGATCGCGTTGGCGGTGGACTGGAGCCAGCCCATCTCCACTGCTGTGGCACCGAGAAATACACCGAATACCCCTATGAAACTGCTCGCTGCAGTTGCGCCTGCTGAAACAATGAATGACCTCAGGGCTATCAGCGTAGAATTCTTCATCATTCACTCCTGTGAAGCGAAATCAGGCATCGCTCATATTTATTTGAACATTCCTGCGTACCGTTATATTTCGCAGGATTCAATATAGAAAATGATTCGAATATATATCAGTACATCAGCCTCTCCTGTTCTTTGAGATGACTATCACAAGTATGGATATGACTATAAGAGCGCCTCCGAGATACTGCATTGCGCTCAGTTTTATTCCAAGGAGCAGGTATGATGACATTGCTGCAGCAACTGGCTCAAACGTGCCAGATACGGCAGCCTCCACGGGGCTTATGTACCGCATGCTGTTTATGTAGAGGTAGAATGCCATGGAGGTCCCGAATACGATAACGAAAATTGTCAGGGCAAGCACGGGGATCACGTCTGCCTGGCCAAGCCCGTGGAAATACGGTACGCCCGAAAAGGAACCGAGCGGCAGTGATACGAGACCGCCCACCATCATGCCAGAGGCCACGGTCCTGAGACCTCCATACTCCTTCACGATCCTTGCCGATGTCACCGTGTAGAGCGCGGCCGTTGCCGCGGTTGCCAGCCCTAGGATCAGCGCGGTCAGGCTTATCCTTAGGGCAGTGCCTCCAAGGGGAAATCCAGTGGTGAGTTCATATATGCCCGCTACGGAAAAGATCAAAGCGAGGATCAGCGAGGAAACCGTGAGGCTCCTGATGGTTATGTAATCGTAGACGGCCACCATGGGAAAGAACAGGAACTGGAGCAGTGTGGCCACCGGAGCGTTTGAAAATGATATGGTGGCGAGATACAGTATCTGCACGCCGAAGAGGCCGGGTATGGCAAATACGAGGAACATCGGAAGATCCTTTTTACCCACGAAGCCTCTGCCTGCGGCTAGGAGTATAAGGCCGGAAAATACCATCCTGATGGTCACAAGCGTTGAGAATGGCATGCCGTATCGGCTGAACAGGATGGATGATACCGTGCCTGATAAGCCCCAGAGGGCGGATCCCGTTATCGCGTACGCTACCATCTGATATCTCTTTGATCGGAACAAGTGCAGCGCATGATATACCGGATAGAACGTTATATTTTTTTATGTACATCCGATGAAAGCCCACGGTGAGCTACTCCTCAGCTGAAGCTTCGGATCTTCCTGATTCACCGACCGACATCTGCCTGTAGGGGTATATGCCGTCCAGGCCCGAAGTAGCGATCTCCACAGGCGTAAATTCGGGCGGCACCAGCCCTACTTTCACCAATCCTATCTTCCTTATGTCCAGAGATGCGTTGTAATCCCTATCGATTGTTAGACCACATGCATCACAGCTGTACACTCTATCTGAAAGCTTCAGGTCCTTCTTTATATTTCCGCACCTTGAACATAACTTCGATGACGGGTCGAACCTGCCTATTTCGATTAAGTTCTTTCCGTATCTATCTGCTTTCCATTTTAATTTTTCCTTGAAGGAATAGAAAGAAACGTCCGTTATGCTCCTTGCAAGATGGTGATTTCTCTGCATCCCCCTCACGTTCAGGTCTTCGATGAATATGGTATCGTAACGCTTGGCTATCGCGGTGGATACCTTATCATGAAAATCATCACGCAAATTGCGTAATTTCCTGTACTTCTTCTGTATCCTTATCTTCTGCTTTTCATAGTTCTTTGATCCCTTCTTCTTTCTTGAAATCTGTTTCTGCAATTTCTTAATTCTCTTCTCCACCCTCTTTATGAATCTTGGGTTTTCAACGGCTATACCATCGGACAAAATGGCAAATTTTTCTATGCCAAGATCTATGCCGACTGAATTTTCTGCTGTAACGGGCTTCTTTTCCGGCAAATTGCCTGTCCCTTAGTATATCCAACAGAAGTAATCCCCTGCATCCTTTGTTATGATTACCTGATTTACATTCCTTATTTCCGATAGGTTCCTGTTCGATCCCCTGAAGTATATGCCTTCGCTGAACTTCGGGAAGCATATCCTGTTTCCTTGAATCGATACATGCTGCGGCACCGCGAAGTAGTCGTCCTTGCCTTTCTTCTTAAATTTCGGGTGTTCCGCATTCTTATGGAAGAAATTCTTGAATGCATTATCAAGAAAACGCAAAGACATCAGCAATGACTGCGAATTTATTTCGTAGAGCCATGGGTATTCTTTCTTCAAACTGGTGATCATGTTCGCAGTATCAATATAGTTCAGCGATTATTTTTTCGCATCATTATGCGTTATATAGTACCTATCACTCTCAGACAGAAAATGATTGTAGACAAACCTGCAGCTACTAAGGTGTTTTTCGATGAGTTCTCCTTGCTTCTTATCTGGGTATAGCTTTACTTTAGTAGCCGTAAGCATTACTTATAAATATGATACATACACCTATGAGACTTTCTATTTCATTGGGGGAAAGCCCGTGTATCTCATCCCTGAAGGTTCGGGGTTTTACTGCTTCCCCCCAAACCCCTAACCTCTCTATAAGCGTAATCGTCACCGCATTCAACCGCAGGGAATATCTAAGATATGCCCTTCTTTCTCTCAAGAATCAGGAGGCAGATTCATTTGAAGTAGTGGTATCCAAGAACTTTTCGGACAGAGTTACGGACAAATTCTGCTCGGAAAACGGTTTCATCAACGTCACAACGGATTCGTCCAGATCCGGGGAAAGAGTATACGATGCCTTAAGATCGTCGCATGGGGACTTCATCCTGTTCCTAGACGATGATGATATATTCCGAAGGACCAAGATATCAAGGGTATCGGACGTGATATCCAAGCGGAACGTTGCCTTCTACAGAAACGCAATTTTTCCGGTGACGGTGGACGGCGTGATCGCAACGCATTACCAGCCCCAGATGCACGATCCTCTGTACCTCATACTTGAGAGAGTATCAGATGTGCGCCTGCTGCACAGGCATGCCTGCGACTTCAACAGCAGCTCGATGGGCATATCAAGATCCATGCTGGATTCGCATGCATCCGATCTGAGGAAGATCAACCTTGCCGTAGACACATTCTATTTCGCCCTCGCGGCTTCATCCAGAATGCCACTTTTCTGTGACAGCATGATAGAATCCATATACCGCATAATGCCCAGCAGCACCTCAAGGGATCTCAGGGATTTCTACCTGTTCAGCAGATTTGAGAGATCGTTCCTACGCAGGTATGTGCCTGATCTGGAGAGGATAGCGGAGATTGTGGAGGGCAGCCCGGCTAAGCCTGTGATCGGCAGGATGCTTTCCCTTTACAAGATACTGCAATACGTATTCGAAGAGGATCGCGTAAATTTGAAGCCATCACCGCTGGACAGGGTACGCTTTCTCCTGGAGAGGCCGTTTCCATACTCGCTGTTATATTCAAGGATCTTTAGGGATGCCGCCATGCGCAGTGAATTCAGGAGGGAGAACAGGATCGTTTACGGCAATGCCGATCGGAGGAGAAGGTAGCGATCCACACGATGTGTGATCCTATTCTGCCGCGAGCTACCTAAGATTTATACGCTGAAATGATCTATCTTCTCCAGATGGTCTGTTGAGCGCCGGAAAGATCGATGTGCATGGCTTCGAGAAGGAAACTCTGTTCTTCAAGAACATTGCCAGCGGAAGCAAGGGAAACTGCACACTGATATGGGACAGCACGGATCTTATAGTCATAGACCTGGGCATAACCATGAAGAAGTTCAGGGATTCAATAAAGAGCCTCGATCTTGCCGGGAGAAGCATATCGCTGTTCATAAGCCATGAGCATTCGGATCACATCGGAGGCGTGCCTACAACATCAAAATACGTGGATATGGACGTTTACATGCGCCCGGCACTCAGCGGATCGTTCAGGAGAAAGACGTACGAAATGGATGGGTCCCTTGTCGTTGGCAACTTCGAGATAAGGGCCTTCGAAATACCTCACGATGCAGCCGATCCCGTCGGTTTTTCCGTCCTGTGGCACAACCGCAAGATATCCGTGGTATCGGATCTGGGAAAGGTCACCGACCGTGTGATAGAGAGCATAAGGAATTCAGACATTCTCGCATTCGAATCCAACCATGATGTTGAGATGCTCAGGACCGGAAGCTACCCTGAAGCACTGAAGAGGAGAATACTGAGCGATCACGGGCATCTTTCCAATGAACAGTCTGCGGAAGCCATATCAAGGGTGGCCACGGATGATATGCGGATAATACTGACTCACCTCAGCCAGGAGAACAACAGGCCAGAGATAGCGCTCAACGAGGTCAAAAGTTACCTTGAGAACAGAAACGTACGGTACAGGAGCATAGAGACGGCAGATCAGTACACGGGAAGCAGTTTGTACACCCTTGAAAGGTGATATTCCCATAGGGGCATTCCGGAAACAAGAACCTACTGCGAAGATTATTTTAAAAATGAAAATACAGATATAAATGATCAGGATTTTTTCATTTATCGCACTTTCCCGTCGGGCAGGCGGGATCGAATGTTGAATCGATCTTCAGGTACTTGTCTGGCATCTTCGTGACCAGCTCGATTACCTCCTTCTCTTCCGGCTTCTTTGTCTCGGCCGTCCCTGCCGTCAACACCTGGACGGTCTTGCTCTTGTCCCTGTAGACTGTTATGCCCTTGCAGTGCAGATCCTTGGCCATCCTGTAAGCCCTGGCAATATCCTCGCGGGTTGCGTCGCTCCTCATGTTGATGGTCTTCGATACACCCGAATCGCAGTACCTCTGGAACGTCGCCTGCATCAGCACATGCCACTGCGGATCTATCTCATGGGCCGTGACGAATATCTTCTTGACCTCCTCGTTTATCTTCACGTTCTCCAGGTTTCCTGTCTCCGCAACCTGCCTCATGAGCTCCTCGGAGTATATTCCAAGCTCGCGCGTCTTTTCCTCAAACAGCGGGTTGACCTCAAGAAGCTCCTGGCCGTTCAGAACGTGCCTGACAAATGCCAGTGCAAATATGGGCTCTATGGACGATGAGCAGCCAGCTATTATCGATATGGTTCCCGTGGGTGCTATGGTGGTGGTCGTGGAGTTCCTCATCTTTATGCCCTCCTTCTCCCATTCCGATCCGTACCATGCCGGGAATACGCCGCGTTCCTCGGCCAGAGCCTGCGATGCCTTGTGGCTCTCATCGTTGATGAAGCTCATAACCTTCTCCCCAATCTCCAGGGCCTCCCAGCTGTTGTACGGTATCTCGAGCTTTATGAGCATGTCAGCGAAGCCCATAACACCGAGTCCTATCTTCCTGGTCATCCTCGTGACCTTCTTTATCTGTTCTACCGGGAACTTGTTTGCATCTATGACATCGTCAAGGAAGCGTGTAGCAGTCCACACAGTCTCCCTGAGCCTGTCAAAATCGATCTTCTTTCCGTCCACCACGTACTTAGACAGGTTTATGGATCCAAGGTTGCAGGATTCATACGGAAGAAGAGGCTGTTCCCCGCACGGGTTCGTGGATTCTATGTCCCCGACGTTCTTCACAGGGTTCTTCCTGTTTATTTCGTCCAGGAATATCAGGCCTGGATCAGCGGTCTTCCAAGCCTGGTCTATTATGGCGTCCCATATCTCTCTTGCCTTTATCCTCTTCATTATCTTCTTTGTCCTCGGATTCACGAGATCGACGTAATCGTCGTTGTCAAGCTTGTCGAAGAAATCGTCCGTGACACCGACCGAGATGTTGAAATTGCTCAGTACCTTGTTTTCAGAGTCCTTGCTCAGTATGAACTCCATTATGTCAGGATGGTTGTAGTTGAGTATACCCATGTTGGCTCCGCGCCTCTTGCCACCCTGCTTTATCACGTCTGTGGTAACATCGAATATCTTCATGAACGATACCGGCCCTGATGCCACCCCCTTCGTCGATCCCACGATGTCGTCCTTTGGCCTGAGCCTCGAGAATGAGAAACCGGTCCCACCGCCGGACTTGTGTATAAGTGCGGTGTTCTTCAGGGTCTCGAATATATCCTCTATGCTGTCTCCAACCGGCAGCACAAAACAGGCAGAGAGCTGCCCCAGCTTTGTTCCGGCATTCATCAGCGTGGGTGAATTCGGAACAAAGTCCAGCGATGACATGACCTCCTCGAACCTGTTTATGTAATGGCCGGCCGAGGTTCCCTTGGTCTGTATGAAGTCCATGAATTCCTCGAAGGTTCCCTCGATTATGCCGTCCTCCTTCATGTAGCCGAAGGCCCTCCTGAGGACCTCCTCCTGCGTCGGTGATACCTTTCCTATGATCTCCGCATTTTCAGGCACTTTGCCCGTCTTCTTGTACTTGATGTAATCGTACAGGGCCTCCACTATGCCTATGTGCGACGCAACGCGCCTGAACATCTGCCTTGGTGTTTCAATTATCTTTCCATCCTCATCCTTGAGCAGGTATCTGGCCTCGAGAACCTTGACCGCGTTAAGTGTGAGCTTAAGATCATCCTTGACGCCCATGAGTTCCTTCTCTTCCCTTATGGCGCGCCTCTTTTCCCTGTACAGTATGTATGACTTGGCCACGTCTGTGAATGTCTTTCCGTCTATCTTCGAGGTCATCAGCACGTCTTCAACCACATCCTGTATCTCCTCAACGGAAGGCCTCTCCTTGTCCTTCAGCCTTGCCACAACCTTGTCAGCAAGCTGCTCGGCATCCTTCATGGTTCCGTTCTTGACAGAGAGCATGGCCTTGTAGATCGCCATCGTGATCTTGTTCTTTTCAAACGGTACTACCGTTCCATCCCTTTTAACTACTTCCTTGATCATCTTCACACCGTGGGTTTTGTTTTATCCTTTGTGTGTTGAATACTTTTTATGTTACGTTTACGTTATTTTATCAGTTAATATGATGTGATAGGATGTAGTTTAATCTTTTGTAACAGGTTTGATCACATTTATGATCACATGTACAGTATAGCGCATAGCATTGTTTATTCATAACAATGCCATGATCCTGGCATGTCTCTTGTTGAATGCGTACCCAACTTCAGCGAGGGTAGGGACCGCGACAGGGTGAACAGGATAAGGGATGCGATAGCCTCGGTTGACACCGTGAAGATCCTGGACGTGGAGATGGATCCGAACCACAACAGATCCGTCATAACGTTCGTGTGCGACAGCTCAAAGGCCGTAGATGCTGCATTTGCCGGCATAAAGGCTGCGGCCGAGATCATAGACATGGATGCACACCGCGGAGAGCATCCAAGGTTTGGTGCTGCAGACGTCATACCCTTCGTGCCGCTGCAGGACACAAAGATGGAAACATGCGTCAGGCTAGCCAGGGATCTTGGAAAGAGAGTTGGAGAGGAACTGGGCATACCGGTGTATCTGTACGCTGAGGCCGCACAGAGGCCTGACAGGTCCGATCTTGCCGCCATAAGGAACAAGAACTTCCAGTATGAGCAGCTCAAGGAGGCCATAAAAGAGGAAAAATGGAAGCCGGATTTCGGGCCTTCAGTGGTTGGCAAGGCCGGAGCTTCCATAATAGGGGCCAGGGATTTCCTCATAGCGTACAACGTGAATCTTAACACATCGAACATGGAGATAGGGAAGAAGATCGCAAGCGCTATCCGCGCAAAGGACGGAGGCCTGACATTTGTCAAATCCCTCGCTTTCTTCCTAAAGGACAAGAACATGGTGCAGATATCCATGAACCTGACAAACTACAGGAAGACACCGATATACAGGGCCTATGAACTCGTCAGGCTGGAAGCTGCAAGGTATGGCGTTTTACCGGTTGAGAGCGAGATAGTTGGCCTTGTTCCAGAACAGGCACTCATAGATGTTGCAAAGTACTATCTTCAGCTCAATGGATTCGATGAGGGCAACATACTGGAACGCAAGATGGAGAAGGCAGCAAATATGGAATAAAACCGAACATTTTCGCAATAATCTGGCATGTCAAATTGCTTCATCAGGGCGGGGCATATATTTGACATGTTCAATCATATCTTTATATTTATGAATGCATAAATTTAAGAATTTTGTACCGTTTAACGTACATATGGAGGGCATAGAAGATTTTCTTGAAAAACTCGCCAGCCCCTCACCTGCACCCGGCGGTGGTGCAGCAAGTGCCTTTGTTTCCATTGTCGGCGGATCGCTCATATCGATGGTGTCACAGCTGACCATCGGAAAGAAGAACTACGCACAGTACGATGCGGAGATGAAGGGAATACTTGAAAGGGAGAGGCAGATTGAAAAGGATCTGCGAAGCCTCATAGACGAGGACGAAAGGGCATTCAATGCCATCATGGAAGCGCTGAAGATGCCAAAGGACACAGAATCTCAGAAGAAGGTGAGGGAGGAAAAGCTTCAGAGTGCCCTCAGAACAGGAATAGACGTCCCTTGGAAGATAGCAAGGAAGGCGTACGATCTGCTTGCGCTCGTGGAACCGCTCGCCGATCACGGAAACAAGAACGCTGTGACTGATGCTGGATCTGCGGCACTTTTTCTCCAGGCCGCCATAAAGGCAGCACTCTACAACGTGAAGATAAACCTGAAGATGGTCAAGGACGAGGATTACGTCGCCGATCAGCGCATGAAGATCAACGTGTTCCTCGAGAACACGGATGATCTTTTTGAGAGGATAAGGAAGAAGGTGGAGGAGAAACTATGAGGGATATAGAGGAAATTATAAAGGAAATTGGCCTTGGAAGAGATGATTATGAACTGTACGGCAGATACATGGCCAAGCTGGATCTTGGCCTGCAGAACAGAGGAAGGCCCAGGGCGAAGCTGATACTGGTCACGGCCATGACCCCGACACCAGCTGGAGAAGGCAAGACCACGACAACCATAGGTCTCGGTCAGGCAATGAAGAAGCTTGGCAAGAATGTGGCCATAGCGATCAGGGAACCATCACTTGGCCCATGCTTTGGCATAAAGGGAGGTGCAACCGGAGGCGGAAAATCAAAGGTCGAACCTAGCGACAGAATAAACCTGTTCTTCACGGGAGACTTCCCGACGATAACCGCAGCACACAACCTGCTGTCAGCAATGATAAACAACCACATGTACCATGGAAACGAACTCAACCTGGATCCCAAGAGGATAACTTTCCCCAGAACGATAGACATGAACGACAGATCCCTGCGCAGCATACTGGTCGGTGTGGGTCCCAGGGACATGGGCGTCCTTGCAGGCGACAGCTTCGTCATAACGCCTGCGAGCGAGGTCATGGCGATAACCGGCCTCTCACTCAATTACCAGGATCTCAAGGCAAGGCTTTCAAGGATACTTGCCGGCTTCACAACCAAGAATAAGCCTGTATTTGCCGGAGATCTCAAAGCCGAGGGATCGATGGCCGCGCTTCTAAGGGATGCCCTAAAGCCCAATCTCGTCCAGACAACAGAGGGTGTCCCTGCTTTCGTTCACACTGGCCCATTCGGCAACATCGCCCATGGAACCTCAAGCCTCGTAGCGGACAAGATAGCGCTGAACCTCTTCGATTACGTGATCACGGAGGCGGGCTTCGGGTCCGATCTTGGCGCAGAGAAGTTCTTTAACCTGGCCTCCAGAATTGGCGATCTCCCCATAAACGCGGTGGTACTTGTGGCAACAATAAGGGCCATAAAGCACCACGGGGGCAGCAAGAAGGAAGGCGAGGACATAGACGCCGTAAAGACCGGATCTAAAAACCTCATAAGGCATGTCCAGAACATCAGAAACTTCGGAATAGATCCAGTGGTCGCAGTCAACCGCTTCCCGACGGACACGGATGGAGAGATAAGGGCGCTGGGAGAGATCCTCGATTCCAACGGCATCAAATGGGCACTTTCAGAGGTGTTCGCAAAGGGAGGAGAGGGCGGCATTGACCTGGCAAACAAGGTTCTTGCTTCCCTGGGCAGCCACGAAATAAAGAGGACATACGACCTGAAGGACGACATAAGGACCAAGATCGAGAAGATAGCAAGGAACGTGTACGGCGCTGATGGAGTCATATTCGAAAAGAAGGCCCTGTCAGATATGAAGAAGGCTGAGGAGATCATGGAGAATCCGTACGTGTGCATGGCCAAGACGCAGTACTCGTTCAGCGATGATGCCTCCCTTCTCAACGATCCGCATGGCTTCACGATAAAGGTTCAGAGCATCAACATATCCTCCGGTGCGGGCTTCGTTGTGCCAATACTCGGCGAGATAATGACGATGCCTGGCCTTCCAAAGCACCCGGCCGCGGAGAACATCGATCTTACCGATTCCGGAGAGATCACAGGCCTGTTCTGAAATATATTATTTTTTATCAACCATCAATTTTTGGTATAACCTGATGCAGACGCACGGCGGATAGTCGAGATATTTTCCCAGAAATGTGCTGAAACAAGAATCTTCCATTTGAAGCACGAATCATAAAGTTTTGCATCGATACTCTTGCACAGTATGCTATGTTCGTGATGTGCCTTCATGCCATTCGCCTTTTTAGGCAAACCGTGTGGAAGAGGTATTTATATCGAGTAAGAATTGTGAATTATGGCAAAGGGAACAATTAAGACCAATACACCACCGCCAGCTCCGGTTGTAGCACCACCTGGAAAATCAACAAAGTACAAGGTGAAATACACCATAACCGTGATGAGCGGCAAGGGTGGAGTTGGGAAATCTACAGTTGCGGTCAACCTGGCCGTTTCACTTGCGAGAAAGGGGCTGAAGGTTGGCCTCATAGATGCTGATATAAATGGGCCAGATGACCCAAAGCTTCTGGGGGTATCCGACCTGAAGCTTTACGCTGACGAGGAGGGAATAATACCGGCAGAGACAAGATACGGTGTTCGCGTGGTGTCCATGGGTTTCCTCATACCGACAGAGGATACGCCGATAATATGGCGTGGTTCGCTGATGCACAAGGCAATACAGCAGTTTCTGGAAGACGTAAACTGGAAGGATACGGATGTTGTTGTGCTTGACATGCCGCCTGGCACCGGAGACGTTGCACTGAGCGTGGCCCAGCTGATACCAGAATCAAATGGCGTTGTCATAGTCGTAACGCCGCAGGATGTCGCCCTTCTCGATGCAAAGAAGGCAATAAACTTTGCAAAACAGCTGAAGCTCCCTGTCCTTGGCATAATAGAGAACATGAGCGGTTTTGTGTGCCCGCACTGCGGTAACGTCACATACATATTCAAGAACGGCGGCGGGGAGAAATCCGCAAAGGAATACAACCTCCCGTTCCTGGGAAAAATACCTCTAATACCAGAAATAGCAGAAAACGGTGACAACGGAATACCTGCCGTCGTTATAAATGATAAGATACGTGAGATTTTCGACAGCATAACCGATCAGATACTGAAAGAGGCTCAGATAGAAAATATAAAGCAGTGATCATTTTTTCTATTTCTCTTTTATATCAATATAATTTTTCATCATAGTTCACACTACAACGGCAAAAACAATAAAAAACAAAAATCAAACACGCTTATGACTTCAACTAGACGAGAATTTAGCATGGATTGTGCCTTCGATCTTTAGTAGCCGTGGACTTAAAATCTCGCCGAAGCTCGATCCTTACATCCCGGCTCTATCAAACCTCTCTTCTAGAGGCGATCTGATGACGATGTCTATTTTCGGGGGCGGCTTCGAGCTTAGATGCTTTCAGCTCTTATCCGCGTATGACGTGGCTACCCGGCGATGCCTTGCCAGACAACCGGTAAACTAGAGGTCACGAGCCCTTGTTCCTCTCGTACTAAAGGCCCCTTCCCCTCAGACATCGAGCACTCCCACGGAGAAGCAACCCTACTGTCTCGCGACGTAGTGAACCCATCTCAGGATCCCTTTTAATGGGCGAACAGCCCCACCCTTGGCACCTTATGCAGCACCAGGATAGGAACAGACGACATCGAAGTAGCAAACCCTCGGGTCGATGTGTACTCTTGCCGAGGACGACTCAGTTATCCCTGGGGTAACTTCTCTCTTATCACCCGCCCCCACTAAGGAGGAACTGGGTGGTTCGCTAAACCCTGCTTTCGCATCTGCGTTGCTAGTTGTCTGCAACACAGTCAAGCCAGCTTTTGCTTTTACACTCTACGGAGGATTTCTGACCCTCCTGAGCTGACCTTTGGGGGCCCCTGTTACGTTGTTAGGGGCGTGGCGCCCCACCCAAACTGCCCACCAATAGTTGTCCCTCCGAAGAGGTTAGTGACGCAATCCCGAGAGGGAAGTGTTTCATTGGCGCCTCCACTCCGGCCGAAACCAGAGCTTCGACGGCTCCTTCCTACACTACGCAGTCAGGATCGCACCACAGCTACAGGCTGCAGTAAAGCTCCACGGGGACTTCGCTTTCACGTGGGAGAGACTGGATTGTGCACCAGTACATCAATTTCACTGGGCTGAACGCGGGGACAGTGGGACCCACGTTGAACCTTCATGCAAGCCGCCAATTAAGCGGCTAGGTATTACGCTACCTTAAGAGGGTCATAGTTACCCCCGCCGTTTACTGGCCCTTCTTCCCCTTGTACGGGGCTTTCAGGTACCAGCACTGGGCAGGTTTCAACCGCTATACACATCCTTACGGACTAGCAGCGATCTGTGTTTGTGGTAAACAGTCGGAGTCCCTTCGTCACTGCGACCTATTCCCTCACGGAATAGGCACTCCTTATACCGAAGATACGGAGCTATTTTGCCGATTTCCCTCGCGTCCATTATCCCAAAACGCCTTAGGCTTCTCACCTAGGGGCACCAGTGTCGGTTCTTGGTACGATACTGAACCTGACCCCTGCATGATTTTCATGGGATCCGGGGATCGAGGCGATTCCCAAACGGGAACATACGCTCTTTCGCGAACTTCTCGTCATTACGACTCTCCATCCGCTTATGAGCATAAATACGTTGGCACCCGTACCGCCCCTACCCTGAACCTTCTCATACAGGGCAAAACGTTCAGTGTGCCGGAATATTAACCGGCTTCCCCTTCGACCATATCCTGTTAGGTATGGCCTTAGGATCGACTAACCCTCGGCTGACGAACATTGCCAAGGAACCCTAGCCCTTTCGGCGGAACCGATTCTCACGGTTCTTCTCTGCTACTTTCACCAGGATCCGCGATACCATGCGGTCCATCCCTCCTCTCGGGGAGACTTCTATCCACATGGCACGCCCCCCTACCAGATCACCTTTCGGTGCTCGAAGGTCTCGGTGTCTAGTTTTAGCCCCTTCCATCTTCTAGGCATGTGACCTCGGTGAGTGAGCTGTTACGCACTCTTTGAAGGATGGCTGCTTCTGAGCCTACCTCCCCACTGTCTTTGGCCACAAACCTATTTAGTGCACTTAACTAGAACTTAGGGACCTTAACCCTCGTCTTGGTTGTTCCCATCACGGAAGCAAAGCTTATCCCTGCCCCCTAGCACCCGACTTCTACGATCTCGACAAGTTCGGAGTTTGACAAGTCGGCGCAGCCTTTCGACTGCTTACCAACCAATCGGTCGCTCTACCTCGCCGAGAATCTCCATCGAGGTCTACCTGCGGGTAGTATCGGGGGGAACCCGCTATTGCCGGCCTAGATTGGCCTTTAACCCCTACACCCAAGTCATCCAAACGATTTGCACATCAGAATAGGTTCGGTCCTCCACCCAGCTTTCACTGAGCTTCAACCTACTCAGGTGTAGATCGACCGGCTTCGGGTCTCTCACGAGTGACTAAACGCGTTTACCACGCCACCCCCCCATTGCTGTGCGGGTAGTTGCTTTCGCTACGGCTACTCCTTTCAGGATTAACCTTGCCACTCGTCAGAACTCCCTGGCCCGTTCTTCAACACGGACAATAGGACAGCGATCCATCGTAGTTAACGACTTCACCTCTTAACTGCCCTATAAGTTTATCTCTGCCTAGTTTCAGGCTCTTTTCACCACCCTTCCGGGTTTCTTTTCAGCTTTCCCTCACGGTACTTTGTTCGCTATCGGACTCGGGACGTATTTAAGGTTGGATGTTAGTGCCACCCAAATTCCCACGCGAAAAACGACGCATGGTACTCTGGTTACTTCCCCTTGTAGCTTCTGAAGCTTCGATTACAGGGCTATCACCTTCTAAGGCTCTTCTTTCCAGAAGATTCATCTCGCTTCAGGAGGCATTAGAGGAAGACCAAACTCCACATCTTTCCCTTCTTTCGAAGGGCTATTCGGTTTGCCTTCTACCGCTTTCGATCGCCTTTACTAACGGTATCTCAATTGATTTCTTTTCCTCCGGGTACTAAGATGTTTCAATTCCCCGGGTTCCCTCTCCTTTCGGAGTGCCTTACGGCAGGAAGTCCCATTCGGAGATCCTTGGATCTAAGGCTCCATGCGCCTCCCCAAGGCTTATCGCAGCTTGGCACGTCCTTCTTCGGCGCCCGAACCAAGCCATCCTCTAGGCAGATTAGCAGAGCACAATCCATTGTGCCATCTCTCATCTAGTCTCATCAAAATTCGACATCTTCCCTTTTAATGTGATGCATTAAAAGGTGCATTGTAAGCGTGTATGGACTATATCATTAAGAGGGATATAAGCATTTTGATCCGGAAGCCCAATTATCCAATAATTTTATAATACTCACTTTTCAGAATTTGAAATATATTTTAATTAACTTTTTCTTGCTGATACCGTAAAAAATGGGTTCAGTGCCAGCTCGCAGGAGATCCCTGCACGATGTCACGTTTCCATATGGGCGCTCTCTCCTTTATCTGGTCGATTATGTATCTGCATGCGTCAAACGCCTGTCCTCTATGAGGCGCAGATACCGCTATAACAACGGAGTCCTCTGTGAGATTTACTCTACCTATGCGATGAACAACCGCCGCGTCTGTTATTCCGAATTGCCTTATGCAGTACTCTATCATATCGCGTATCTCCCTTATGGCCATCTCACGGTAGCTCTCATAGAATAGTGCATCCACCTTAACACCATCGGAATCCTCACGAACAGTACCTTCAAACGTAACAATGGCGCCTGCTTTTGGATTTCTAATCCGATCGATTAGATCCATTACCGGTATCTCGGATTCGATTATATCCACGTACATCATAACACCTAGTCAACTGCGATGTAATTCTTCAGCATGGAGAAGAACCTGTCAGTGCTGTCCTCCAGCGGTCTTTTGCTGTTGTCGAAAACTTTGAAAACCGATCCTGCAATGAGGTCATGGTAAGACTGGCCTATCATGGTCTCCCTGTAGCCACGGGCACCGCCCCACACCAGGAGGACTGGTTTCTGCACCCTGTATAGCTCCTCAGCATATCCGTCATAACCAGTACCATCTATCGCGATTACGTTGCTGAATCTTTCCGGATGGATCATAGAACATTTCAGCGCAACATCTGCGTTTATGCCTTCACCCATGAGCATAACATTCTTCAGGCGCATGGCCTGAACAAAATTGTAGTAGAATTCACCTGCAGAATCCAAGTTACTTGAGGGTTCGGAATCCACAACTTCCTTGCTCCCAGCTATAAAGTGCGGAATGTAAACATTGATCTTCCACTCATTGATTCTGTCAGCAGCTCTGAGTTTCTGCCAGATCTCATCTCCCTTGATATCTATTATGACGAGGTTCTTCTTTACGCCTGGCATGGCAGCGTAACTATAGGGAATCCTGTATCCGGAGATCAGGACTTCACCATTTTCCATACATGATCATTCTATACCGTTATATAGAATTTAAACCCATCAACAATTTTCAACGGTATCGCATAGGATATACGATAATGGCTTCCATCGACATCCGGCTTAATCCTGATCTTTAAATATGCTTTGCAATGGTAGTTAAACGTGCTCCCCTTAGAAAGTTAAATAAGTGCATTTTGCATGATCGTGCAGAGCCCTGTGGTGTAGTGGACAAGCATTTTGGACTTTGGATCCAAAGACGGCAGTTCGAATCTGCCCAGGGCTATACAGTGGTGAAAGGATGCCAGATCCTGTTGAAGTACCGACACAGCCTCCTGTAAAGCGCGCGAGAAAGATAGCGTCCATAGTGGCTGTGATAATTATAGCCATGTCCTTTGGCTTACTCTACGGCCTTTCAATGAACAGCACAGTCACCGTGAATGTAATGTACATCAACGTTGTTGTCACAGTCAATGGAGCATCCACCATCATACCTGTGCAGTTTAATCATGAGACGCTGGGTTCTGGCGAAAAGGTTTATTTTTCCGTGGACCTGAAAGGCGGAACGGACGGCCTGACCGTTAACGCTGTATCATCCGGTACCACCGGGTTCGCCGTTGGATCCGTTACATCAATTCCGGCTAGCATTGGCCCTGGCAGTACACTGATCCTTAAGCTGTTCTTCGTCACACCAAATTATGATTATGCAGGCGACCTCACAGTAAATGTATCAGCAAGCTGAGTTATTGATCAGATTACGCGGCAGATATCCGATCACCTATTCAATGCTTTATATTTTTTCCATCCTGATATCTATCCTGGCTGTTGGACTTTATGCCTTATAGATTCATAGTTAATTTCCGTCGGCGGTTTCAGAAATATTCAGATTTCTGCGTTAATACGAAATTATATGCGCTTAAAATTGCTGAGTCTATATTATGCCCCAATTCCGTTCCTGTGTATCTTAATGGCATATCCTCATGGTATCGAAGCTTTCACATGCCGGTCTAAGCGATATGCACGGCACTTAAAATTCATGCAAGCAGAATCGTTAACATTAAAAACAAAATTGTTTAATGTTATTATTTATTAAAAATATTGAATAAAATTTTAATGCCGTTTTACTCCTTTGCCTTCGCTGCCGAACCCATCTGCATCTTGGCGAAATTGTTCGCCACGTAGACCATGTAGATGAGCATAAGTATCAGCAGTATGCCTCCCCCTAGCGTTATGTAGAAGTAAGCAACGGACATCGCCTTATTTGTAAGGAAATCAGAAACCGGTAGGGTTCCGCCGAAGAATTTTGGATACACGAGCGAATAGAACGGGTATATCGATATCGTGAGCAGAGTAAGGAACACAACCTTGTTTTCGATGATCTTTCTTGTGGGCCTGTAGTAGAACAGTATCGGAGCTATAACACCGATTATTATTGTGACAGCAAGAACAGGCGAGATTGGCACTGCGCTGATCGAAGTGTGTATCCATACAAGGGCAGCAAGCTCCAGAACTATGCCGAGATATGAGGCAACCATCGATATCCTCATGTAGTTCTCAAGACCGTAGAATATGAAGGAAAAACCGTACATGAGCACAATGGCACCTATCACGAAGAGTACGTCTCCAGGAGCGGATGCCCATTTGCCGGCATTGAAGGCAAGTTTTGCCAGGACGACACCTCCGCCCGTAACGACTGACGATGCGAAGATCACAAAGACCAGGCAGAAGAGGCATTCGAAGACTGAAAATATAGAATACATCGATCTGTCTGAAAATCTGCCCTTTTTTATGAATTCACCGAATATTATGAAGGCGTTTCTGCCTATGAATGCTATGAGCAATATGAGGAGCGGCACTGCATATATGTAAGCAGCCGGAATGAGGATTGACGGATAGGCAAAGTCGGATGTGACCACCCAGAAGGCTATGAACGTTCCTGTCAGCTCCCATATTGGAATCACATAGGGGCTCACACGGCTCTTCGATCCATGGTAATGGAAGAGGAAGAGCATTGCGCCCATTGATTCCGATATGAACAGTGCTAGCATTATAGACATTATGAGGAAATTCAGACCAAACACTGCGTTCATGTTTCACACCTCAGAAATTCACGCCCGTCGCAGAAGGCGATTCGTTTACCTCCTTGCTTACCTCTTCCCTGTTGAATACCCTGGCCGAGAAGTAGAATGACACTGGAATCAGAATCGTGTAAAATACCATCATAGCTATACCCGGCCCTATCATCGAAGTCGATGTGTTCGCTGCCTGGTACACATACATCACATTGTAAATGATCCATGGCTGCCTCCCCACTTCATCGACAACCCAGCCATCCTCCATGGTGTACATTGCTATGATACCGAATATTGGGAAAAGTATGGCCATCCATTTATTGCTGTATGGCTGCTTCCTGACAGCCCACATGACTAGGTATGCGAGAAGGTATAGGCCTATGAGTATGCCAAACAGCACCATGAGGTCGAACATCGTGTGCACTATCAGAGGTGGCCAGAGGTTCATGGGATAGTACATGAGGCCTTTTGGAACAACGAATGATGCGTTTCCAGTTCCGGCCAGCAGGCTCTGCAGGCCAGGTATGGTTATGGCACCGACGATCTTTCCGTTAACTATCGTGCCGAAGAGCTTCTCCGGCTCGAATCGACGACCTCCAAGGAGGTTCAGTTCAAGTGCGGAATACTTAAGTGGCTGGTTGACAATGAGCGAACTGGCTGCAAGCGATCCAGATATTCCTGCGAGTATGACATAGGCCATCGACAGCGCCGCTGTGATCTTGCTCCCCTTCATGTAGAAGATGCGATCATCCTGATTCTTGGAGATCAGGTATCTGTATGCGAAGTATCCTCCCATCAGCATCGTTCCCGCAAGCAACGTAACAGGAACAACGTGTGCTATTTCCGAAAGGAAGGACGGCGAATTGACCGCAGCCCAAGGGTTGACATCGGTTATCTGACCAGTGCTCTCGAATACTGAGATGTTGAAACCATTTGGTGTGTTCATCCATGCGTTTACCATCACTATGAACATCGCAGAACCGAGTGTTCCCGCACCAATAAAGAATGTGAGGGCCCAGTGCGTCATCCTGTTCTTGAATGCGTCCCAGTAGTAGATGTATATTATCAGGAATATGGTCTCGGTGAAGAAGGCGAATATCTCGAGATAGAACGGCACCATGGCAACAGCTGCAACCACCGTGAAGAACTTCGGGAACAGTATTACAAGTTCGGCTGCCATCACTATGCCGCTTGCCGTACCTATCGCGAAGAATATGGTGAAGACCTTCGCAAGGCGTTTGGCAAGAAGATCATAGTACTTGTCCTTGTACCTTATGCCCAGGTATTCGGCCACGCTTAGTACAACTATTGTTGATATACTCATGGTGACCAGTATTATATGGACACCGATCGAGTAGGCGAAGAGTAGCCTGTCAAAAGTCGTTATGAACGCCATATTCCAATTAATAACTGTTTCATATTTAAATCTTATTTTATCATATAATAATTTTTCGTAATTAAATCATGCTACATAACAGGGCATATGCTCTAGATATATAACCTTAAATGTTAGGTTATGACATCGCCATAAATAATTGCAGACCCATTTTTCTAAAATACCGGCGCGGAAATTTCAAAAATAAGAAATACGATGTTTCATTTTATTTCACCATGCTTGCCGAAAATCTGAAATCACTTTATCTGGACGAATGGAACAGATATGTTGGCCATGAATTCGTAAGGAGGATGGAGCATGGTGATCTTCCGCTGGAGAATTTCAAGTTTTATCTTGTTCAGGATTCCCTCTACGTTGAAGAGATGCTCAGGGCTGTTATGAGATCCACAGAGTTAATGCCAAATGATATGGCAATACGCATACTTTCATCCGTGGTGCTGGGCAGGGACAAGGGAATGGAGACCCACGCATTTCTTGAGAAGGAGCTTGGTGTGGAGAAAAGCAGTCGGATGACTATGACAACTTATTCGTATACAAGGCATCTCAGGTATTCTTCAACTATTGGATGGCCGCAGTTCCTTGCGGCATGGATACCATGCATGTGGGGATACTCCGAGATCGGAAAGACTGTTTTAAATTCTCCAAACAGGTACTACAGAACATGGGCAGAGTTCTATGCCTCAAAGGAATACGCCGACAGGGTATCGGTCATACTCGAAGCCATGGACAGGTTCAATGGCGACATAACCGAGATAAAGGACTATTTCCTGATCAGCCTTAAATTTGAACAGATGTTCTGGCAGGCCGCGTTTGATATGGAAAAGCCCATCTGATAACTTCGTACACTGTCGATAGATCGTTTGATCATCCAGCCCAGAAAATTCATCTAGTTTAACATGCCCCTATAAAAATATATTTTACCATTCGTTACGATGATACATGTCCCTGAAAGGAGTTGTGATGGCCGGAGGCAAGGGAACGAGGCTGAGGCCAATAACATATTCGATCCCGAAACCGCTCGTTCCAGTGGCTGGAAAGCCCGTGATATCGTACATACTGGATGCGTTTTACAGATCGGGAATAAGCGATATAATAATAACAACCGGTTATAAGTTCGAATCCCTCATAAAGGGTGTTCTGGAAAATAAGAACAGCCAACAGAATATACTTTTTTCTGTGGAAAAGGAGGCCGCTGGAACAGCCGGAGGGGTAAAGATTGCGGAAAACTTTCTTGACGATACCTTCGTGGTGGGGAGTGGGGATATACTCATAGATTTCGACATAGGAGACATGATAAAGGAGCACCAGCGCAGGAAGAACAAGATAACGATCGCAGTGACAAAGGTGGACGACCCATCCCAGTTCGGAATAGCGGAGATAGATGAGGAAGGTTACATCAAGCGATTCCTGGAAAAGCCAGGAAAGAACGAGACCTTCTCGGACACCATAAATGCAGGCGTTTACATCATGGATCGATCGCTTCTCCGGTACATACCATCCACGGGGCAGTTCGATTTTGCAAAGGATCTGTTTCCAAAGCTGCTCTCGCAGGGCATAAAGATAGGAACATACCTCATAGATGGCGTGTGGCTGGATGCCGGAAGGCCGAAGGACGTCATAAAGGCAAACCAGATAATGGTTGAGAAATATGGCGAAAGCTTCAATGGTACCGGCAAGGCAATAATAAAATCAAAGGTGCCGCAGGGCTGCTCCATAAAGCCGCCCATATACATAGGCGAGGGTGTGCACGTAGGAAACAACAGCACCATATCAGGATCGGCCGTTTACGATGGCGTTTCGATAGGCGATGACGTTCAGATCGAGAATTCTGTCATAATGGCATCGTCAAAGATAATGCGGGGAACGAAGGTTGTGAACTCAGTGATAATGCAGAACACAACTATAGGCGAAGACTGCGAGATACATGACAGCGTACTGTCGCAGAAATTAAACCTACAGAACGGATCGAAGGTATTCCAGGTTGCCCTGTCATCTGAGATAGTACAGGATGAAAACTAGTATTATGAGGATGGCCACGGCGATCGAGATGTAGATAAGGTTTCTGTCGTTTCCGAATATGATGGGTATTGGCCCGATCATTATCAGGCCGCCATAATGCTTTTCGGATCTTTTTTCCTTAACCGCTTCCTCCTCATTCATCCATTCGTATTCTGGTGGAATGAACACTCTCTCGGAATTGCCGGAGTAACGAAAAGGCGCAAAGAACATAACGACTATTCCAAGGAATATCAGAAGAAACGGTATTATAGAGAGACCTGAGCCGTAAATTACGGGAAAAATCACAAAAAGAGCAAAATGAGCAATCCCGATTGCAGCCATTGCAATCAGGATCAGGATACCCGCAAGCACAAGCAGGGAGCCGACACGGAATAGATTCATATCACAGGAAGCCAGCCTTCTGAAGTATCAGCAGATCATCGGTTGTCAGCTCTTCGCCGTTCTTGAATTTCTCGAAGAGTACCTCTGCCTTCTGCTGAAGCTCGTCATCCTTCTCCTTCTTCTTTGTGGCTCTCTTCTTTGTCCTGAGTCCAGCTATGACCTTTTCCAGATCCTTAAGGTCGTTCTTCGCCTGTATGAATGCTTCGTGCTCCTGCTCAGATTCCTTGCCGTATTTGATCGCCATCTCATGCATTTCATCGGCCTTCTTCCTGACCTCATCAAGCTCCTGCAGGGACTTATTTATGTCATTGCTTATCTCAGAGATCTGATTGGATATCTCTTCTGCTCTCTTCTTGAGATCCCTTGCAAGCGTCTTCTCCTTGTCGATCTCGGCCAGGAGCGCCTTTACCTTCTCGTTCTCGCTCAGCTGCTTCTCCCTGTCCTCCTTCATCTTCTTGATCTCATTGCTGAGGCGCTTTATCTCCTGAACTACCTTGTCCTCCTCTG
Source organism: Thermoplasma acidophilum DSM 1728 (assembly GCF_000195915.1). Classification (GTDB taxonomy): domain Archaea; phylum Thermoplasmatota; class Thermoplasmata; order Thermoplasmatales; family Thermoplasmataceae; genus Thermoplasma; species Thermoplasma acidophilum. The sequence goes on from NC_002578.1 coordinate 1,539,871, forward strand.
CCTTGGGTAGCTGCATTGTCTCCTGTTTCTTTATGAGCTTCTGCAGTTCTCTCTCCTTTGCCTTGATGTCCCTCTGATTGACGCTGGCGTAGTTGGCTTCTTCAGTTATCTTCTTGTATTCCTTCCTGAGCTCTGAGAGCTTTTGGAAATGCTCTTCCTTTTCCGTCCTTATCTTCTGAACTTCCTCGATGAGGGCGTTCTTCTGTGATATCTTCTGTTTGACTTGGTCCCTCATCTCGTGGGCCTTGGCGTTGAGCTGGTCCCTCTGTTCAGCATAATTACGGCTCTGCTGTGCAGCTTCATCCCTTTTCTTTATGTGCTCTTCTATTGCTTTTCTCAGAATGTCTCTCTTTTCCTCAAACTCCTGGAGAAGATCCGTCATAGTAACACTTCATTGCAGAATTCTATCCTTTATTAATGTGGGGCATATATAGATTTCGCAATCATTCCATTTCGTGATCTAACAGATCAGTACCTGCTTATTATCGTAACGATATCCTCGTCCATAAGCGGGTAATCTATTCCAACCCGCTGTTCACCGATCGGCCTGTTCTTTCCCGACACGATAGCGTACCTGAATGAATCAATCATGCTCCTGTTGATCTTCCTGCAGACCTCCCTGACGGTCGTACCCTCCCTCACGATGAGCGGTTTCTGGAAATCCACCACTCCAGCTTTGTTCCTTAGATATATGCGTATGAGGTTAAGGGATCTGAATATCCCTTCCTTCAGTTCCTCTATACCATATCCGGTCTTCGCGGATACCCTGAATACCTCGCCGTACTGTGAAACCTGTGATGTATCGAATGAAGGATTCATGTCTATCTTGTTGACGGCCACTATAGACGGTATGTAAACGTATCGTCCCTGTAAGGTCTCTATTATATCTTCCACGGAAACATTCTCGCGGATGTAGACGTCTGCGTTGACCAGCTTGAACTCCTTCATTATCTCCTTTATATAATCTTCATCAATGTCCACGTTCTTTGGCCTGTGCAGCCTTATGCCGCCTGATGTTGTCTTCCTTATCTCCACATTCCTGCGCTTTCTGTTCACGACGATCCCGGCATTGTAAAGCTCTGTCAGTATCTTGTCTATGCCTCCAGCCTGTACATCCGTGACTATCACGATGAGATCGGCTGCCCTCACCGCACTCAGTATCTCCCTGCCACGGGCGGAGCCATACGAAGCGTTCTCTATTATGCCTGGAAGATCCAGTATCTGTATCTCTGCGCCCTTGTACTCGAGTATGCCCGGTATGGGTTGGAGCGTGGTGAATGCATAATCTCCAATCTCACTCTCTGAGTTAGTCAACCTGTTGAGCAGGCTGCTCTTGCCAACGTTTGGAAAACCAACGAGCGCAACCGTTGCGTCACCGGATTTCGGAACTGCAAATCCACTGTGTGAACCGCCATGGCTTGCGCTGGCCTCCATCTGCAGTTTCGCTATCTTGGCCTTCAGCAGACCGATGTGATGCTCTGTCGCCTTGTTGTACTGTGTACGCTTGATCTCGTCCTCAATTTCCTTAATCCGTTCTTCGATCGTTGGCATCTGTTCTACTTTCTTCCCTAATTTTCAACCTCTTTATATCTCTTTGCGGTGTCTTTTCATTCATTATGAATGCCATCCCTTATGTCCTTTGGGTCCTGCCAGTGGATCGATCAAGGCAGATTTTCCCGATCGCTATACCGGAACTTCAAAACCTTTAAGTTGCACGAAATGCATGGTCTCTGCATGCCCAATCTTTTACTGAACCCGGATATACACGGCGATAGGATCATATTCGTTTGCTGCGACGATCTATGGGAACACGATCTGAAGAGCGGATCGACAAGGAAGATCGTATCAAATCTCGGTGTGATAAACAATGCCAGATTTTTCCCGGATGGCAGGAAAATAGCGATACGTGTCATGAGGGGATCATCCCTCAACACTGCAGATCTGTATTTTTATAACGGAGAGAACGGAGAGATAAAACGGATCACGTACTTCTCCGGAAAGAGCACCGGGAGAAGGATGTTCACCGATGTTGCAGGTTTTGACCCGGACGGAAACCTCATAATCTCAACTGACGCCATGCAGCCTTTTTCATCCATGACTTGCCTCTACAGGGTAGAAAATGACGGTATAAATTTCGTACCATTGAATCTGGGGCCGGCGACACATATACTCTTCGCTGATGGAAGAAGAGTTATTGGCAGAAACACGTTTGAGCTCCCCCACTGGAAGGGCTATCGTGGTGGCACGCGTGGTAAGATCTGGATCGAAGTGAACAGTGGCGCATTCAAGAAGATAGTGGATATGAGCACACACGTGTCCAGCCCCGTTATAGTTGGGCACCGCATATACTTCATTACCGACATCGATGGCTTCGGCCAGATATACTCTACAGACCTGGATGGTAAAGACTTACGAAAGCACACCTCCTTCACAGATTATTATCCGCGGCATCTGAACACCGATGGTCGCAGAATCCTTTTTTCGAAGGGTGGATCGATATACATTTTCAATCCAGATACGGAAAAGATAGAGAAAATTGAAATAGGCGACCTTGAATCGCCCGAGGACAGGATAATCAGCATACCTTCAAAATTTGCAGAGGATTTTTCACCACTTGACGGCGATCTAATCGCCTTCGTCAGCAGAGGCCAGGCGTTCATTCAGGATGTATCCGGCACATACGTGCTGAAGGTACCGGAACCGCTCAGGATAAGATACGTGAGGAGGGGAGGCGATACAAAGGTGGCTTTCATTCACGGGACACGGGAAGGCGATTTCCTAGGGATCTATGACTACAGGACTGGAAAGGCGGAGAAATTTGAAGAGAACCTTGGGAACGTATTTGCAATGGGTGTAGACCGCAATGGCAAATTCGCAGTTGTTGCCAACGATAGGTTCGAGATCATGACTGTTGACCTCGAAACCGGAAAGCCGACAGTGATTGAACGCAGCAGGGAAGCCATGATAACTGATTTCACCATATCCGATAATTCAAGGTTCATAGCTTACGGATTTCCACTGAAGCATGGAGAGACTGACGGCTACGTCATGCAGGCGATACATGTGTACGACATGGAAGGTCGCAAAATTTTTGCTGCAACCACGGAAAATTCCCACGATTACGCACCGGCCTTTGACGCAGATTCCAAGAACCTTTACTACCTCTCCTACAGGAGCCTGGATCCCAGCCCGGACAGGGTGGTTCTGAATTTCAGCTTCGAGGTTGTTTCCAAGCCTTTCGTTATACCGCTTATCCCGGGATCGCCAAATCCAACAAAGCTTGTTCCGCGATCAATGACCTCGGAAGCCGGGGAATACGATCTAAATGACATGTATAAGAGATCTAGCCCAATAAACGTGGATCCCGGAGATTACAGAATGATCATTCCACTGGAATCGTCAATTCTTATCTACAGCGTTCCAGTACACGGAGAATTCGCTGCGTACTACCAGGGAGCACCAGAAAAGGGTGTCCTTCTGAAATACGACGTGAAAACCAGAAAGGTAACCGAGGTCAAGAATAACCTGACCGATCTGAGGCTGTCCGCAGACAGGAAGACTGTTATGGTTAGAAAGGACGATGGAAAGATCTATACATTCCCCTTAGAAAAGCCGGAGGACGAAAGAACTGTGGAAACCGACAAGAGGCCGCTGGTCTCCAGCATTCATGAGGAGTTCCTTCAGATGTATGACGAAGCGTGGAAGCTTGCCAGGGATAACTACTGGAACGAGGCTGTGGCAAAGGAGATCTCCGAACGGATATACGAAAAGTACAGGAATTTGGTACCCCTATGCAAAACCCGGTACGATCTGAGCAATGTGATAGTTGAGATGCAGGGAGAATACCGCACATCGCATTCCTATGAAATGGGCGGCACGTTCACGGATAAGGACCCATTCAGAAGCGGCAGGATAGCCTGCGATTTCAAGCTAGACGGCGATCACTATGTGGTCGCAAAAGCCTACGCCGGCGATTATTCCAACGAGGGCGAGAAATCGCCAATATTCGAGTACGGCATAGATCCGACTGGGTACCTCATCGAAGATATCGACGGCGAAACCGTTGGTGCAGGCAGCAACATATACCGCGTCCTCTCAGAAAAAGCCGGCACATCGGCAAGGATAAGGCTATCCGGGAAAGGCGGAGATAAAAGGGATCTGATGATCGATATCTTGGATGATGATCGATTCATAAGATACAGATCATGGGTTGAGGCGAACAGGAGATACGTCCATGAGAGGAGCAAAGGCACCATCGGCTACATTCACATACCGGACATGGGAATGATGGGATTGAACGAATTTTACAGGCTCTTCATAAATGAATCATCGTACCAGGGCCTGATAGTGGATGTCAGATTCAACGGTGGAGGCTTCGTATCCCAGCTGATAATTGAAAAACTGATGAACAAAAGGATCGGATACGATAATCCAAGGAGGGGTACGCTGAGCCCATATCCGACAAACTCTGTGAGGGGTAAGATAATAGCTATAACAAACGAGTATGCCGGATCTGACGGTGATATCTTCAGTTTTTCGTTCAAAAAGCTGGGGCTAGGCAAGCTCATTGGCACCAGGACATGGGGAGGGGTGGTTGGCATAACCCCGAAGCGCAGGCTCATAGACGGCACCGTGCTCACCCAGCCCGAGTTTGCGTTCTGGTTCCGCGATGCTGGATTCGGAGTGGAGAACTATGGCGTTGACCCGGATGTTGAGATAGAGTACGCGCCACATGACTATCTTAGCGGGAAAGATCCTCAAATTGATTACGCCATTGACGCTTTGATCGAGGAACTCAGAAACTGGAACGAGGAGTTGCCTCAGAGACCCTCTTAAAAATATATTATAACAGCATCTGATATATAAAATAGGATTAAAACTTTTTAGAGATATCCTTATATACGATATTTGGTTAATTTATATGCATAACTCGATAAGCTTAACTATATATTTGCAATCATTAATTTCCTATGGAAGCTTCAGAAGAGGTTACTATGGTCAATAAGGGTGATGACGGTAAGTCCGGTATTAGATATTACACTACCATCGAGGAACTGTCAAGGGCAATCAACGCCGGCCTCAGCCTCCAGGACCGGCGGATGAGTGAGGAAGAGGCCATGGAGGCTGCTGAACATATTATAAACTTTTTTGGTTATAATGATCGTGTTATTGACAACATGCTTGAGCCTGAAGACAGGGATTCTTTCTACACCATGGAGGATATAGGTATCCTGCAGACTGAGAGGGAAGAAACCACGCTATTCGATGGAAGGGAGTGGCGGATACATTACTGGATACTCAACATAAACAAGATAATGGAACTTGCAAATATGCAGGTTGATTATAAAAAGAAGATAACAAATGATGAATACAAGATATACGACGAGATCCCTGATGACTACTGGAAGGTCGTTGAGTAGGGATGCCCGATGCATGTAGCTGTTCTCGATCGGGACAAGTGCCACCCGAAAAAATGCCATCATGAGTGCCAGTATTATTGCCCACCTGTCAGAAACCATGTAATGGCCATAGATTTTCCCGACCCGGATGGGCAGCCACTGATATCAGAAACGCTCTGCATAGGCTGTGGCATATGCATCAGGCGATGCCCGTTCGGTGCCATAAAGATCGTAACGCTTCCTGATGAATTGAACAAGGAGGTCCTGCACAGATACGGTGTTAATGGCTTCAGAATATATTCTATCCCAACCATTTCACCTGGCAGGGTATCCGCAATACTCGGGCAGAATGGCCTTGGAAAGACCACGACGCTCAACATACTTTCAGGCATAACCGTACCGAATCTGGGATCATACGAGAGGCCGCCATCAAAGGAAGAGGTCATTGAGAAATTCGCAAGAACCGAGATGGGAGCCTATTTCAGGGGGCTTTACGAGCAGAATAAGAGAGCGGTGCTGAAAAACCAGTACGTGGATTATATTCCCAAGGTGGTTAAGGGCACAATAGGGGAAGTGCTGAAAAAGAACGATGAGACAGGAAGGTACAGCGATGTCGTAACGCAGCTCAACCTGGAAAATTCTGTCAACAAGAATGTATCTGAATGCTCTGGCGGCGAGCTCCAGCGGCTGGCAATAGGGACGGTGCTTGAAAAAGACGCAGACATATACTTATTCGATGAGATGACCTCATACCTCGATATAAATGAGAGGCTCAATGCATCAAGGATAGTGCAGGATCTGGCCAGGAAGAAGACGGTAATAGTGGTGGAACACGATCTGGCCATACTCGACTGGCTGGCGGATTCCGTCAATATAGTGTATGGAGATCCGGGCGTCTACGGTATATTCTCTGAACCACTCTCAACTAACAGGGCGATAAATGCATACCTTTCAGGGTTTCTGAAGGAGGAAAATGTGCGCATAAGGAGCTATCCGATAGAGTTCGAGGAAAAGACCTCCAGGAGGGACAAATTCACGCAGGATCTCATCTCATGGACCGAACTGAAGAAGACGCTAGGCGATTTCGCCTTGGAGGTCTCGCCCGGAAAGATACACAGGAGCGAGATCGTGGGCATACTTGGTAAGAATGCACTTGGAAAGAGCACATTTATAATGATGCTTGCCGGCGTTCTCAATCCAGATTCCGGATCGATATCGCAGAACGTAAGGGTATCCTACAAGCCGCAGTACATATCGACATCCTTTGACGGATCTGTATCAGATCTCATAAGAACCTCGCTAGGTGAACGATCGGATGATTCATTCGTCAAGAATGAGATCTTCCACCCACTCAGCATAGAGGATATAATGGAGAATCCTGTTGATGGCCTTTCTGGGGGCGAGCTCCAGAGGCTTTCCATTGCCATAACGCTGGCAAGGGACGCTGACATATACCTGCTTGATGAACCATCAGCGCACCTTGATTCCTCATTCAGAATGGTGGTTGCCAAGGTCATAAGGAGAGTCATGGAGAACACGAAGAAGACCGCCATGGTCGTCGATCATGATATCTACCTAATAGACCTCATATCCGACAGCCTGATAGTTTTCTCCGGTGTACCAGGGTCCCACGGGCATTCCGAAGGCCCCATGGACATGCGTGAAGGCATGAACAGGTTCCTCAAGATCGTCGGTGTAACCTTCAGGAGGGATCAGAACTCGAGGAGACCCAGGATAAACAAGGAGAACAGCAGCCTGGACAGAATGCAGAAGGAACAGAACAATTATTATTATTCGTGAGTTATGAAGATAGAGGAAAGGGACGGCCTTGCAAGGATAGCCAAGTTCGAAACGCCACACGGACCCATAGAGACACCCACGGTTCTGCCCGTTATAAATCCAAACATAATGAACATAACCCCGCAGGAAATGAAGCCCCTCGGCCTTCAGGGCATAATAACCAACAGCTACATAATCCTGAGGACGCCGGAACTTAGGGAAAGGGCACTCAGGGAAGGGCTGCATTCCCTGATAGGATATGACGGGCCAATAATGACCGATTCTGGCACATTCCAGAGCTACGTTTACGGTTCAATCGAGTTCAACAACAGGGAGGTCGTTGACTTCCAGCGAAGGATAGGGAGCGACATTTCAACCATCCTCGACGTTTTCACCACACCCGGGACGCCAAAGCCTGAGGCAGAGAAGGCAGTCATCGAGACATACAACAGGATGCTCGAGGTGAACGACGAAGAGGGCATCATAGCCGGGCCTGTGCAGGGCGGCGTGTATCCGGATCTGAGGCAGAAATCGGCCGAGCTGATGAATTCGACAAACGCCGGATACCATCCCATAGGCGGCGTTGTCCCCCTCCTGGAGACCTATGACTATTCAACGCTTGTGGACATAATAATCAATTCGAAGATCAATCTCAGCTTCAACAAGCCTGTTCATCTCTTTGGCGGTGGCCATCCAATGTTCTTTGCATTTTCCGTGTATCTCGGAGTTGATCTGTTCGACTCAGCTTCGTATATCAAGTATGCCAAGGATGACAGGCTAATATACCCTGACGGAACAAGGGATCTTGCACGCATAACAGAACTGCCACAGTGGAGCCCGCTGTACGATAGGTACACCGTAAAGGAGATCAGGGATCTTGACAAGGAAAGGCGAAGCCTTGAGATCGCCAGGCATAACCTGAAGGCCATATTCATGGAGATATCCGAGATAAAGGAACGCATATATGAGGAGGGCCTGGCGCAGTACGTGGCGCAGAAAGCAAGATCCCATCCAAGCCTGATGAAGGCTTACTCTAGGATCATGTCGTATTCCAATATACTTGAGAAGTACGAGGATCTTTCCAAGAAGACAGCCTATTTCTTTTACGATTCTTTCTCAACGAGGAATCCATATGTGTCCAGGATCAACAGGTTCACAGAATCCTATCTTTCTTCGAATAAGAAGGACACGTACGCGTTCACATACAGGGCATGGAATCCGGGTTACACAAATTCCGAATTCGTCAGGGACGTGTACCAGAAGATAGACTGCAACGCCCTCATATCCTGGTCCGGAACATTTGTACCTGCAGAACTGGAAAATACATATCCGATAGAGCAGACGGTCAGCTCCGGCTTTGAGCCTGATCCTGATTTTTCAAGGGCAAAGGATCTTATAGCTCCCTTCAGGGTTGATATGTACAAGGGCGAGAAATTTGAGGGAGAACAGGTTAGGAGCTTCAACCTCAACAAGATAAGGATGGTTGCTGACTACCAGTTCGGTTCAGGCGTCGGCAGGATGATCTTCAGGGACGATGTCAGGATAAATGTCTCCAAAACCGGCAGGATAAGGGGCATACTGTCAAAGGAGGGCAGGCAGATCGCGACGATGCGCAACGATGGCTTTTTCACGCTGACCTATTATGGGGCCTCTCTGATCCATTCACAGCTCAAGCCTCCCGCCATGAGGGTCACCGTGTCGAAGGAGAGCGCCGAGTACAATGCCAAGGGTTATAGCGTGTTCTTCAAATTCATACTTGGTTCAGACGAGAACATAATTGCGAAGAATGATGTTCTTGTTGTGGACGAGGATGATGTCCTGGCCGCCGTCGGAAAGGCCATGGTATCCGGAAGGGAGCTCAGGGAGTACACGGAAGGCATAGCTGTAAAGGTACATGAGGGCAGAGATCAATCAGAGAAATAGGATATCACACCTATTGAAACTATCATTATGCATATGCCAAGAATCTCTATAGGGCCGACCGGCTCGTTGAAGAGGAATATGGAAGTTATATCTGCGAATATGGGCTCTCCTATCAGTATTACGCCAACCTTTGTCACGTTCATTCTGGACAGAGCCGAAACGTAAACGTACGTCGCAAGGAATGTGGCGAATATTGCGGTGAATACTATGACGAAGAGGGCGTAGTATGAGAACACGATCGGATACATGTCAGTTGGCATGAATGCAAGGGACAGCACTCCGACCACGACGATCTGCAGGAATGAGAAAACCAGCGGGTCCACATTGGAAGCGTATTTGGATATGTATACAAGCTGCATCGCATAGAATATGGCTGCGATGAATGTCAGTATATCTCCTGATTCTATGGCAAGGTTGTGCAGGCCGCTGTAGGACATCAGGACAAGCCCCAGAAAGGCGAATACGGAAGAATATACCTCGATCCTCATGACCCTGCGCTTCAGGTAAAGGTAGGATATGATGGGTACGAATACAACATATATTCCGGTTATCGTGCCGGATAATGCAGGCTCCGTGTACTTGAGGCCAACTGTCTGAAGGTAGTAGGCTATGAAGAGAAATATGCCGGCCACCACACCGTACTTTATAGTATTTCTGTTTGTCTGGATCAGTTTCCTGTAAACGAATGGCAGGAAGATGAGGGAGGCTACTGCGAAACGCACGGCCAGAAATGATACTGGGGAGAGATAGGCAAATACATCCTTGATCATTGGGAACGTGACGCCCCAGATGAACGTAACGAATATCAGCAGCGCCAGGTAAATTGCATCCTTTCTATCCATGGTCTACTTCCACATGGAATACAGTATGCCTGGATTTCTGAGAAGTACTTTAATTATCACAGTGGAAGGATAATCTATATCGCCGCTCCTGTTTATTACATCTATTATCTTTTCATTGGATATCATGCTGTATATCCTGTTGAAGGATCTGTCGCTTATCCTTGAGTATATACGCTGGATCATTGCGTCCTTCTTCAGCTCCTTACCTATGGTGTTTCGTATTTCTCTATCATACTTTCTCAGGGATGCTTCACTGCTATCGCTTTCGAGGGCCTCCACAACATAATTCGCTGCCACATCCGAAGAGAATATGCCTGTGTATATGCCTCCCCCAGAGAGCGGTTTAACTATGCCCCCTGCATCTCCAACGAGGACTGTCCGCCTCGAGCTGAGGCGTTCGGCCATCCTTATGGGTATCCCGGCTCCCGTTATGCCGAGGGTCCTGTTGTCTCCGAACCTGCGGGAAAGGTTATCCATGTACGGGCGGGCGGACGCTTTATAGCTGCCAGTGCCAACTCTGACAATGTCACCGCCAGGCACTGCCCATCCAAAGAAGCCATGCGTGTACTGCGATCCAAGGTAAACGTTCACGGAATCCTCATCCTCTATCCCTGATGCCATATCGTACTGCAGAGTAGAAACGACATGCTTCTGCCTCATACCGTATACATCGCGCCTCACGACGCTGTTTATACCATCGGCGCCGATCACTATCCTGGCATCCTCCTCCTTAATGCTGCCATTTTCCCTGTATCTGACTGTTACGTGATCGTCATGCTCCGTAACGGACAAGGCTCTTGCATTTATTCTGATGCCGGATCCGGCACCGATTGCCATCGCCGCAACATCCTTATCAAAAGCATCCCTGAAGAGGACTATGGTGGGATCGTCCTTCTCTATGTGAACACTCTTCCCATTTGGAAAAAATATGTTTGCACCCCTTACCGTACCCGCGATGCTCTTTGTGCGAACATACTTAAGGACGCGCTGTGATACAAGGCCGGTGCATTCCACGGGTTTGCCAACCTCCCTGTGTTCTTCCAGGATATCAACGGTGAATCCGGCCTTTGCAAGCCTGTATGCGGCAAACGATCCTGATGGCCCTGCCCCTATCACTATGACGTCCTTCACCGTTTCCCATTTAAATCTGGGTTATAAGTTTTTACAGTTATACATCACTATAACACGAAATGCAGTGGTTTCAACCAGTCAATATTCCGTCTTTCCTTTGAAGCCATCCTATTTATGGATAGAGGTGCGCCCATGATACCCGGCCATAGTATTAGAAATTCAGATGCTATTGGGCATTGGATGGCCGGTAAGCCTTTGAAACTGCCGCCAACGATGCATTTTTACCTCGGCGCACGGAAGTAAGGTGAAATCTAACATCCGCCAGATCAGCAATATTTAAGTACGTGAAATTGATATCTAATTATCGATATCTAAAAATCGATCTGAGGTGATGAATGATGTTTGGAGGAATGAGGGGCCCGTGGGGCCATCATGTATACCACTCTAGGGGTTTCGTCGGAATCAGATACTGGATCCTGAGGATACTCTCGGAGGGTGAAAAGACCGGAGCGGAGATCATGTCAACGATGGAGAGCATCACCATGGGAAGGTGGAGGCCTTCTCCGGGTGCTGTGTATCCCCTGCTCAGAGACATGGAGGAGGAGGGATACGTGAAGAGCACCGAGAGGGACAACAAGAAGTACTATTCGCTTCAGGAGAAGGGCAGGGAGATGCTGAATATGCTAGGTGCAGGATCCTTCTTCGGCAGGGATGTCGAAACGCACGGCATAGATGAAACGATAGACCGCATAGATGATTACATAAGCTATCTCAAGGATAATCGTGAGCAGATCAGATCTTCGCAGATCTCCATAGAAAAACTAAAAAGGTTAAAAGCTGAAATAGACTCGATAATAGGCTGAATCATCCAGCCTTTTCAATTTTCTTCTTCAGATCGGCTATCTCTTCCTGAAGCTGTTTATTCATAGGATTTTTCTTTGCCTTCTCTTCAAGCTCTTGGAGCTTCATCTCAAGGCTCTTCTTCTTTCTATTCAGATCTCTCTTGCTCAGGCCCATAACCACACACCATAAGGTATCTACTTAATTGATACCGATACCCTCTTACGATATCTCATTTTTTTATATATTAATTTTCAGGCGGTTTTTATGAAAAGGAATTATTTTTATTCTTCAGACACCATTTGCGGATGTTCCTCGAATCTGAAGAATACAGTATCACTGCTTGGAAAAATATGGAAAAGAATGTAGGCTGAGAGGGAATTAATTATAAAAACCATCTTACGTAACGTCAGATCTCCGATCTAAAAATATAAATCATGAATACTCATTGGCTGCTATGCCAGAGGATCTTGTTTCTAAAACGCTGAAAAGAATTGAGGAGGATAAAGTAGAATTTTTGCAGATGCAGTTCACAGATATAATCGGGAATGTAAAGAGCCTGACAGTGCCGAAGAACAGGTTCGAAAATGCGCTGACAGAAGGCGTTGTATTTGATGGGAGCTCTGTTGCAGGATACGCACAGATAGAAGAGAGCGATATGCGTGCCATTCCGAACCTCGAGAGCTATACCCTTCTGCCGGACGAGTTCGGAAAAAACAAGATTGCCAGGTTTGTATGTAGTGTTTATTCACCAGACGGCACAAGGTTTCCAGGTGACCCTAGATACGTACTGGAACGCATACTCGACCAAGTTCACAAGGAAGGCAACGAGTTCTTCGTTGGCCCTGAATTTGAGTTCTTCCTGTTCAAGCGGGACGAGCATGGAAACCCAACCACAGAACCCAGCGATTACGGGGGATACTTTGACAATACCCCGCTTGATTCTGCAAGCGACATAAGGCAGCAGATAATGAAGGAGCTGTACGATCTTGGCTACCAGCCAGAGGCAGCGCATCACGAGGTTGCCTATGGGCAGCAGGAGGTGGATCTCAGATACGCCCCAGCTCTCAAAATGGCAGACAGGATCGTCATGCTCAAGAGCATAATCAAAAATATAGCCGAAAGAAACGGTCTCTATGCATCATTCATGCCGAAGCCAATAAACGGCGTTAACGGATCTGGTATGCACATACACCAGAGCATAATGAGCGCTGACGAAAAGACGAACAGGTTCTATGACAAGAACGCGAAGTACGGCCTGAGCGATTACGCAATGCATTATCTCGGTGGAATTCTGAAATACATAAACGAGGCTTCTGCCGTACTTGCATCAACGGTAAACTCCTACAAGAGGCTCATACCTGGATACGAAGCCCCAGTCTACATATCATGGGCAAACAAGAACAGATCCGCGCTGGTAAGGATACCTGCCGGTGAAGGTGTCAGAAAGAGGATGGAGCTCAGATGCCCGGATCCTGCAGGCAATCCATACCTCCAGTTCGCAGTAGTACTTGGGATGGGCCTTGAGGGCATAAAGAACAGAATAGAACCGCCGGAACCTGTCGAGAAGGATATATTCCATATGACGCCGGAGGAGAGGCAGGCCGAAGGCATAATGTCCATGCCAGAGAGCCTTGGGGAGGCCCTTCATCACCTGAGATCCAGCAAGCTGATGAGAAACGTTCTCGGAGACCACGTTTACGAGAACTTCATAACAGTAAAGCAGAGGGAATGGGATCAGTTCAGATCCTATGTCGGAGAATGGGAGATAAAGAGATACCTGCCAACTCTGTGATCTTCGTCATCCCAAAATTTTTCACCTTTTTGTATTCAGACATTTTTCTTTTACGTATTTTCTTGAATGCGGTCCGAAAGAAATATTCAATCTCATAAGCAAAACTGGAAAAATTGATAAAGATATATAACATCAGCATAGGCTGGCACTGGACATCTGTACGGAACAAACGCCTCAGGCCAGGATCTTCCTGCAAGTGGGCGTGGCATTCCGTAAGGCAAAACGCAATAGCCCATGCATGAGTGGATGCCAGTGGCAATATCAGGGTAGCGTTATGATTGAGATATGGACCGAGAAATACAGGCCTAAGAGCCTTTCTGAAATATACGGTGAAGACGAAAACATCCAGAAACTCAAGTCGTTTGTAGAGAAAAAGGAAATACCGCATCTGCTCTTCGCCGGATCAGTCGGCACTGGAAAAACGTCAACTGCAATTGCACTTGCCATAGAGCTCTTCGGCGACTCATGGAAGGAGAATATGGTGGAGATGAATGCATCCAATGAAAACGGCATAGACGTCATAAGAAATAAGATCAAGGATATAGCCAGGATCAAACCATCCAATCCACTCGGTTTCAAGATACTCTTTCTGGATGAAGCCGATCAGTTAACTGCCGAGGCACAGGCCGCACTTAGAAGGACAATGGAGATATACTCTGAAACGACAAGGTTCATCTTCTCATGCAATTATTCCTCGAAGATCATACCGCCCATACAGTCCAGGACCGTTGTTATGAGGTTCCGCCCTGTTCCTGACGAGTATATAAGCAGAAAGCTGCAGGAGATCGCGAAGAATGAGGGTTTTCAGATCGATGAGGAGAGCATGCATGCACTGGTCGAGGTTTCGGCCGGAGACATGAGAAAGGCCATAAACGTGCTTCAGGCCGTATACACTTCGGGAGAGATCTCTCCAAAGAAGATATACGAGATCATTGGATATGCCAGCCCGGAAAAGATCCAGAAGATGATATCCAGGGCGATCAACGGGCTGTTCGATGAGGCACGTGAGATCGTCGACGGCATGCTGATATACGATGGCCTGTCAGGAATAGACATAGTGAGAAGCCTGCATTCTTATGTCAGAAGCAGCATGATATCCCCGAAGCAGAAGATCGAGATAATAAAGGCGCTTGCAGATGCAGAGTTCAGGATAGTCGAAGGATCAAACGACAGGATACAGCTTGATGCCCTCATAGCGAAACTTGCAGAGATAGGCAGCAGGACAGACTAAAAGTCGAATATTGTTTTCTGAACATCGCTCTTCTCCTCTTTTTCATCTGAACCGGATTCCTGCCTCAGATCCTCTATTGTCTGGGTCATGCGCGAAACTTTCCTTATGCTGCTGTAGTAGTATGCCATATCTCTGGAGTTCTCAAAGACCAGTATGTACACCTGGCCGTTCCTGCTTCTCCCTGTCCTTCCCTTCCTCTGTATATACCTTATCTCGGACGGTACGGCCTCATAGAATATTACGAAGTCCGTATCCGGTATGTCCAGCCCCTCCTCCGCTATGCTTGTGGCTATCAGAACATTGTACACATTGTTCTTGAAATCCTCAATGATCTTTTTCTGCTGATCCTGTGATAGGCCCTCGTCCGATCCACGGTCTGCCTGCCCTATAAAGCGCACCGGCTTCAGGGATGTGCCATTCTTCTGTATGTAATCCATCAGCAGATCCGAGGTTATCCTGTAATGCGTGAACACTATTGCCCTGGCATTACCGTGGACGTTGGATTCCATTATTGATAGCGTCTTCTCCATTTTTGGATTGGTGTATCCATCAGCCGCCAGCATTAATTTCGTCCGGAGAGTGGCAAACTCGTCCAGAGAAGAGAGCATGGATATGGCCCGTCTTATTCCCGGATCCTGGCTTTTCTCCATCTCCTCAAGGTAGTGAAGTGCAACGTCTATGCCCTGGGTCTCTATGTACTCCTTGAGATAATCAAGGCGTATTGCAGCCGTGATCCGGCGAACAAGCTGGAACAGGCTGCGATCTTCCTTTGCAGAGTTTATGACCTTCTGCATGGTGGCAACCAGATCCTTCCTTGACCGGCCGATGCTGAAGTTGCTGCTCTTGACCGGTTCCAGGAGCTTGGACATCACCGCATCTATCATGTTAACTATTTCCTTAGTTCCGTCTGGCTCCCGGATCTTGATGAGCTTCACGTCTATGGTCTTGACGTATTTGCGAACGTCTTCATCCATCTCTGTCTTCGCTATCACCTTCGATATTCCAAGATTGGCCATTATCTCGTCTATCTTCTCTCTGCTGCTGCCGGGGCTAGCGGTGAGGCCTATTATTAGCTTCTTTTTGTATTTCAGATATTCCTGGGCTATGTCAACATAGGCATAGTTTCCCACTGCACGGTGGGCCTCATCGAAGATTATCAGATCGAACTTCGTTATATCAAGAATGCCGGATCTCATATCGTTGAAGACAACCTGTGGCGTGGATACGAATATCTTCTTCGTCACCCATATCAGTTCACGTTCCTCGGCATCTATCTCTCCTGTAAACACCCCTATTTCATTTTCACTTATTCCGGTGGAATCAGCTATGGTTCTGGCATGCTGAAGAACAAGCGGTTTGGTCGGAGCAACCATCAGGCTCCTCTTCTTCTCGCCATAAAATTTCTCTATGAACATAGCTGCAATTATGGTTTTGCCCAGGCCCGTGGGCATGACTATCAGCGTGTTCTGGCCTATTGAATTTTTAAATACGTTTAATTGATATTCCCTGGGCTGAATAATCACGTATGATTATGCATCAAGCATATAAATATTAGATGGGCCGGTAGATCAGCGGTAGATCGCCTGCTTCGCAAGCAGGAGGCCTCGGGTTCAAATCCCGACCGGTCCATAGTTCTATGTGCTCGAATATGAAGCGTATGGTGATATAAAGCCACACAGATCACGTTGGAAAGAGTTAAAATTTATTATTTCTTAAGTAAAGTGAGAAGGATGGAGGATCTGAATAAAATTATAGAGGATGCCTGAAAACACAAGGATAACCCAGAAGAGTTTCTAGGACAATTCCAGGAAGTTTTTGAAGAATAGCGCAGAAATCTTGCTTACTTATTCGAATATGCAAATGCATTGGATTTTTTGGAAGGAACCTGAGGCATTTCCGCTATATATGATGGCTATAGAAATGGGCCTTTATGGAAAAATGAAGACCCGGGCTTGAAATTCAGCTGGGAAGTTCACTCAGTGTCACTGGCGAAAATGAAAGGATCATTAATATACCCACCAGAGTGTACGGGGAAACTGGAGAACCCGCTGCCTTAGTATTCCTATGCATTGCTCAGTTTAGGTCTGGTGGGATTAAGAAGTCTCTTAAAACCTCCCTCAGATATATCCTTTCAAGCAATGAATGTTTATTGCCTGGATATAATAGAGCCCTCTCACAATATGTTGATGCAATAGATTGAGCCATTAACACAGTGCAACCATCAAGAACTTGAAATACCTACTAGAAAAGACTAGATATGAATATCAGCCCCTGCCTATTATTTCAAGATAAAAATCCATTGCAACCGGTCTAGTCTTCCACCCGATGTTTAATCTGATTTCCGGAAGTTATATCTGTTTGATTTTATGCGACAACTATTTTGTTGAATAATCCGCACCGATGACCTTCTTTGCTTCGTCCATGGTTAATATCTTATGGCCTTCTGGTTTTATCGAATCAAGCAAAAATGCGCGAACTTTCCATATTTGTTTCACGGAACTCTGTAAATCTATTCGCACAATTACGATGGAAAGACTCAAGAGCATTGAGGTAGGCGATACTATCCTGAGGAAGAATGTGCACGAGTTGCCAATTATGACTAAGGAAGTGTATATTCAGTGGTCCACTCTTCCGTTTTCATCTGAGAAGGGATGCATGAATTCGAAACCAAAATGCATTTCAGAAGCGTGAGAGAAGACATCCATGCGATTCATTTCCATCCCTACTTAATGCTGCTCCAATTCCTGAAGTAGATAGATAGACTTTTCTACTCCTAGGGAAGAATATTTTAAGCATGATGTTATGGCATTCAGTCTTTCCAATGTCTTGCATTCTGAAGAATTGTCGGGGGACAAAATATGTAAAAGTACCTCAAATAAATGTAAATTCCCACAAACTTAATTAGGGTGAATTATATATTTGTAATAATGATTGAAGAAGCTAAATTGGATCAAAAAGGACGAATAAATATAGGCAAAGAGGCAATAAAACAATACGGGAACAGATTTTTTATAGTAAAATTATCGGATGAAATCGTTCTTATTCCTAGGCCGAAAGATCCTGTTAATGAACTCAGAAACTGGGGCAAAAAACTAGGAATTGACAGCCTGACGGCAAAAGATATTGAGGTGCTGGCTGAAAAAGAAGCAGAAAAAGAAATAGCAGAAAGGAATAGCAGAAGACCCGGAGAAAGAGAATAAATGCCATACGCGGATACAGATTTCTTCATTGCTATTGCGAATTCAGATGATAGATTGAACTCTTGGGCAATCAAAGTATTGGAGAAGTACGAAGGTCAAATTTATACCTCTCTTCTCACATTGGTGGAGCTCGCGCTTGTAAGCGTCAGGAAAGGAGTTCCTGTGGAAGGAATGTTTGCCAGTGTCTTATCCATTGCTGAGCTGAGAGGCGCTACCAAGTCAAGTGCATTGGCAGCAGCTCACCTAATAGATCACGAAAAAAGTGGAGTATTTGACTCTTTCCATGCCTCACTGTGCGGAGGAGAAATAATAAGCTCAGATCACATTTACGAAAAATTAGGTGTGAAGAGAAGTGGTTCCAATTATCTTTAAAATGATCCGGAAAGGAAAGAGGAGCAACGTGAGCAGGAAGGCCTAAGAACGTTGAATCAAAGTATTCGATTAAAAAATTAATGAAACCCAGAGCGGTCCACTAGTTTTTATTTTGAATCCTTATCACTGATAGATATCTGAAATATCTCCTGACAGTGATAGCCATCAGTGATACATAATAAAGTATCCTTAGATGCAAATACAACATGAATCAAAACCTAGAACCAATCTCTATCAGTTTACACTTGAGAAACTCAAGATATCACCCGATGCAAAAATAACCGGTCATTATTGCTCTGAATAGTATTGATATTGGCTTAATGCATCATGCACTAAGGATGAAGAAAAGCGTTGATGGAAGATTTGATTCGGCAGAAAGACAGAAAGCGCTCAGGATGGCCATATTCTATGGTATATCCCTTCTTCTATCCCTTCTCATAATAGTTGTTTCCATAACATTTTTCATAATGGTTATTTACCTTGAGGGAAAGGTCTCGAGCCAATTTCTTTATATTTTCATTTCGATTATAATAGCAAATCTCGCGATCTCTGGGCTTTCGGTAAGAGGTCTTATGAGTCTTTACGTTTTTCTGCAATCTGAACGCACAGACCAAAGAACCATCGTTCTTTCCAAAAGCCCAGAATCGCATGGCACTGCCAATGACCACCTCGCATCTAAAGTAAATCCAGATTATTTCACTGATTTGGAGTTAGAAATAATAGATGCGCTCAAGGGCCATGGAAACAGAATGCTTCAAAGCGAAATGGCCAGATCTATCAGCGCTTCGAAGGCTTCCATTTCCAGAGCACTCACTTCTCTTGAAAATAAGGGTATCATCGTCAGGATGAGAAAAGGCGTTACAAATGAGATAATATTGATAGAAACCGGTTTCAGATAGTTTCATGAAACATGTTTCAGAAAACCGTTAAGTGTTTTTTCAGGATACATAGCATTATGGAAAGGAGAATTGAAAATCTCATATGGGTACTTGTGGGACTCGTCGCGGTGGTCGCAGCAGTCGCTATAATAACATCAATATTGTTCGGAGGCCGTTACTACAATGGCGGATACGGACCGTACGGAATGATGGGGGGCTTCTATGGAATGGGCATCATAATGCCCATCATGGGAATCATATCCGTTATACTGGTTCTGATATTCATCTACTTCATACTAGAAGCTATCAGAGGCCCATCCCAATATGACCATAGCGAGAATGTTTCTAGAGCGGAGGAAATAGCTAAGGAAAGGCTTGCAAGGGGGGAGATCTCAGAGGAAGAGTACCGGAAGATAATAGAAACCATAAGGAGATGAAAATTAACATGAACTTGCACAAAGCATTCGGCATTGCAGCGATCATCTTCCTAGCTGCAGTTATTATCTTTTCTGCCATCTATTATAAAGACGTCTACGGCGCTTCTGGTGGTTCTCAATATCTGACACAATCCCAGCTTGAAAGCCTAAACGTGACAGGGCCAGGAGTCTATATATCACCGGCCAATTCAACAATTTATGTCAACAATTCTACCACACTGCTGGTGATGGCTGGTCCTATGGATGGGCCGAGCATGTACAGTTTCGAGATTGAAGGTTTATTCAACCCAACCATAGTGATAAGGGAAGGCGTGACCGTACATTTTGTTGTCGTGAATATTGATACGGATTCCGAGCACAATTTTGTACTAAGCACCAGAGGCCCGCCATATCCATATATGAGTGGTATGGAGTACATGGGATCAGGAGGCTTCGGTTTCATGACCTACATGGGCTTCCTGCCACCGACAAATTCCGGCCATTTTTACTATTATGACTTCAGTTACGCCTTTTCACAATCCGGAACATACTGGTACCTATGCACTTATCCGGGGCATGCTGAAAACGGAATGTATGGAAAGATAGTCGTAGATCAGTGAACCTTGCAATGGTTCAGATCCACATATTTTTCTACGATCTAAACTAAATCATAAGAAATCTCACATCTGTTATTGAGGCTGTTATAGCCCTTGGCCATAAAACAGCGTATGTGCAAATAAAATAGCATCTTAGTGGATCGATTTAAAGGTCAACCTCCAGCGTCACAGGCGCATGATCCGATCCTGTAACCGTCTCAAGGATCTCCGCTTTTTTCACCCTGTCCCTGATATCATCACTTACGACGAAATAGTCTATCCTCCATCCTATGTTCTTTGCCCTTGCGTTGAATCTGTACGACCACCAGGAGTAATGCCCGCCCTCCTTCATGAATATCCTGTATGTATCAACGTAGCCGCTGTCAAGGAATTTGGTCATCCAGTCCCTTTCCTGTTTTGTGAATCCTGCGTTATTTTCGTTATCCTTTGGCCTGGCAATATCGATCTCCTCATGAGCCACATTGAAGTCGCCGCATATTATCAGGGGCTTCTTCTTCCTCAATTCGTTTGAATATTCCAGGAACTTCTCATCGAAGTCCAGCTTCATATCAAGCCTCGTTAGGCCGTGCTGTGCGTTTGGAAAATAGACGTTTATGAAATAGAATTTATCGAATTCAAGGTTCAGTATGCGTCCTTCCTCGTTTTCAAAGCCGTATGAGACATCGATCGGTTTTTCCCTCACTAGGCTCATCGTACCGCTGTATCCCTTCTTTTTCGCTGGATTGTTGTAAAGATAATAGCCAAGATGGTACATCTCCTCAGGTACGCTGGTGCTGTCTGCCTTTGTCTCCTGAAGTGCTATTCCAAAATAATCGTCCTGTTTGAAAACTGACACGGCCCCGTTCTTCACAGCCGCTCTGAGCCCATTCACATTCCATGACAGAAATTTATAAAGCATGTCAACACTGAAAATGCAATGACACAGAATTTAAAAATTTTTTATACGTTGAATTAACAATCACTTTAAATTGATATGCGTTATGATTACCTATGAAGATAGCAGCAGTAGTTGATGAGGAAAATAATCTGCAGCCACTGGATATGGGCAGTTCCATAATCCTGTTTGACGATGAGTCCAAGGAGATGAAGGAGTATGAGAACCCGGGCTTCGCCAATCCCAGGGGCGGCAAGGAGATAGCCATGAGCATAATACTCAGGCTGAAGCCTGACGCGATACTTGTCAGGGAAGGTTTCCTGTGCCCTGGATCCTACGGAATGTCCCGCGGCAGGATAAAGTACATACCCGCTGATTCTGAGGATCTGCCAGAGAATTTGAAGAGCCTGTCTACCCTTAAAGGCAAGGCTGTTGACGAACTTGACTTCTCGTTCTTCAGGGAAAACGAGTAAAAATAATATTTTTCAATCCACGTAGAACTCGTATCCCAGCCCTTTGCTGCTGGGATCGCTCTTCGCCTTATTATATTTTTCAAGTTCTAATTTTCTGAGTTCCTTGCGTATTATCTTTCCGCTTATGGTCTTCGGCAGTTCGCCCACAAACTCTATCTTTCTTGGCCTTGCGTGCGGGCCAACCAGGTTTCTGACATGGATGCTCAGTTCCCTGGCAAGATCCTGAGACGGAGTGTAGCCTGATTTAAGCACGACGAAAGCCTTGACAAGGTCTCCCCTGATCTCGTCGGGAGTGCCAACTACCGCAGACTCTGCAACGGCTGGATGCCTGAGGAGAGCAGACTCAACCTCGAATGGCCCTATCCTGTAATCGGACGACTTTATAACGTCGTCTGATCTTGAAACAAACCACAGATAGCCATCCTCATCCATGTAGCCCATATCACCTGTGTAATACAGACCATTTCTGAAGCGATCGCGTGTCAGCGACGGATCGTTCATGTATGAGACGAAGAGCCCGTTTGGCCTTTCGCCGATGTCAACTGCAATATGGCCTGTTGTGTTGGGCGGAAGCCTGTTCCCCGCATCATCCACTATAACAACCCTGTATGGATCGAGCGGCCTTCCCATAGATCCCGGCTTGACTGTCTGTTTCTCAAGGTTGCCCACCATCAGCGTTGATTCGGATTGCCCGTATCCATCCTTGACGGTCACGCCCAGATACTGCCTTATACGATCTATTATCTCAGGGTTGAGGGGTTCTCCAGCTGAGGCTGCTTTTCTCAGGTGCAGATTCATAGATGACAGATCCTGCAGCAGAAACATGCGCCACACAGTTGGCGGTGCGCATATGCTGGTTATCAGAAACTTCTCCATGGCCTTCAGTGCAACTTCAGGATCGAACTTTCTGTATCGCATGTTGAATACCGTTGAACCGGAGATCATTGGGGAATAGTAAGAGGACCAGCCCCACTTTGCCCATCCAGGACTGCTTATGTTCCAGTGCGTATCCTGTGCCCTGAGGTCGAGCCATCTCACCGTTGTCCTGTGGCCGAGTGGGTATGTGTTGTTGTGGAGGACCATCTTTGGATTGCCCTCTGTGCCGGAGGTGAAGAATATCACGTGTTCTGCGTCAGGATCGTCGTAGAATCTGGAGAAGGTCTCCTGATACCCATCTATTTCCTTAGCCGTGTCTGGATCTTCAAGATTCACCACGGTATATCCATATCCCTTCAATTTATCGTATGATCCGCTGTCCGAAAAGATCGCCTTCGGGTTAAGATGGTCGATCCTGTACTTTATCTGGGAATCCGGAAGTATTGATGCCGTTGGTGCGTATACCGCGCCCAGCGCTATCGATGCCGTCACCGCATGGTAGATCTCCAGTGAATTTTCCATCATTATCATTATCCTGTTTCCAGGCCTGACCTTCATTTCGTACAGAAAGTTTGCGAGTTTGTATGATTTTTTAAGTAAGGTGCCGTAAGTTTCGCTTCTGGAATTCAGTTCCGGATCTGAAACGATCAGCGCAGTCTTCCTCCTGTCATTCTTCTCAATGACGTCCCTAACGAAGTTGAAGCCCATGACATGAAAAATCATAGTTAATATATAATGTTTTTGAATTATTGATTTGTATTACTTTGAATTTATATACTATTATTTTTGAATAGTCTTTCGATGATCCTGCAGACAGGAAAATAAAGAGATAATGAAGTGGCACGAAAAAATAATGAAATTTTTTCACAAAATTAATTCTGCATCTGTTTCGGCATGCCTGCATTGCGGCGAATCAGATCAGCTTTATGTATGAGTATCCGTCCATCTTACCGTAGCAGTATTTTACCTCCCTGAATCCTGACTTCAGCTGTTTAACCTCCGCCTTTATCTTTTCCGGATCTTCATGCCTGATTATGGCCCTGGTTATGAGTGACGCTATCTCCTTCATCTCCGATTTGCCCATACCGACTCTTGTTGCCTCCTGAACACCGATCCTTATGCCGCTCGGATTCTGTGATTTCTTGTTATCGTCCCATGGCAGCAGGTTTTTGTTCAGTATTATTCCGCATTTTTCGAGGGTCTCTGCCACGTATTTGCCACCGCCGTTCTTGCTGACGTCCACGGCCATAGTGTGGGATTCGGTGAAGCCTCTCTTTTCTGCAAGCACGTTGAAGCCGTTTGCATACAGTTCTTCTGCCAGAACCTTTGCGTTAGATATGATGTCATCAGCATATCTTTTACCGAATTCCAGCTCCTCTGCTGCCGTTATGCCCAGCGCTGCCATGGCATTGAGATGGTGGTTGCTCAGGACGCCAGGAAATACAGCGCGCCTGACGGCCTTCCAGGTTTCATCGTCCGTATTTCCAAGGATGACTCCATGCTGAGGCCCTGGGAATGTTTTGTGCGTGCTTCCTGTTACGATATCAGCACCCTCTCTCAGCGGATCCTGGAACCTCCCGCCGGCTATAAGGCCAAGTACATGCGCCCCATCGTACCAGACCTTGCATCCAACCTCATGAAAGGCTTCTGCCATCTCTTTAAGCGGTGCCGGGAACATGAAGACAGACTGCCCGAAGAGGCAGACCTTTGGCTTCTCCTTTATTATCATCTTAGATGCCTGGTCAGGGTCTATGGTCATCGTATCCATATCATAGGGATAATTGATGGTCCTGACCGATCTCATGCCAAGTATGCCAAACTCTGCAGCACTTATGTGCCCACCTCCAGACAGCGATGGCGTGGCAACCAGATCCCCTGGCCCTGCCAGTGCGTATATCGCTGCGGAGTTTGCGTTTGTTCCAGATATTGGCCTTGGATCAGTCTGGCTTGTTCTGAAGAGCTTTGATAAAAGCTCGTTTGTTCTGTCCTCGATCAAATCCACATAATAATTTCCCTGATAGTACCTGTGATGCGGCAATCCCTCCGCATACCTCGACTCGAGATCGCTTATCATGACCTCCTTCGCAAGGGGGCTCATCACGTTCTCTGAAGCTATCAGCGCGATGCCTTCACCGAACATCTCGCTGTGTTTCATCGCCATCTCTCTTATGTACTCGGCATCCTCGTAAGACATACTGTTGGATCGCTGGCTTGTTAAATACACTTTTTATCGAATGAAGCGATTGAAAGTAATTGTCAATCAGAATTAATAATCCTGACATTTAAATAATTGGCGTGAATGCGACATTTTATTTAAATAGTGCATTAGCAGATGTCGGATAACAATTTTTTCTTGTATTTTCTATACAGAATAATGAATCGCGCAACGAATATACAAATGATTACTTTTATATATGCTCCAAAAATGACCGATTGGGTGTATTAATGGT